>CBFHXU010000207.1:0-5107 GCA_965659875.1 uncultured Opitutaceae bacterium | reverse complement strand
AAATAGTCGAGCAACTCGGGATGGGACGGCGCCGTGCCCATAACGCCAAAATCATTGACGGTGGGCACGATTCCCTGGCCGAAAACATGGTGCCATAATCGATTCACGATGACCCGGGTGGTAAGCGGATTGGTTGGATCGGCCACGCGGTGGGCCCACTCGATGCGGCCACTGCCCGAGGTTGTGAACACGTCTCCTCCAAACGCATCGAGGAAGCGGCGGGGGTTGGGATCCTGGCTGAGATTTTTGTGTGAACCGCGGATGTAGACCGGCTCGTTCTTCGGATCACCCTCGGTCAGGCTGCGCACGTAACGGGGAACGGGGATGCTCCGGCTTGCTTGATGGAACGCGGCGAGTTCACGAGTTAATGCGTCGTCGGCATCATGAGTCGCGTTAACCAAGCCAGCTCCCAATACGGCGGAAACCACATCGATTTCGTCCGGTGCGAGATTGCCGGATTTTGCCTTGGCCCAAAGATCCTGGAGCTGTTGTTCCGGGTTGGTGGAAGGCCACCAATTCGCCCACTGGGGGGACGGACCAAATCGCACTCCAACGTAGGCATTTTCATCGAATTCCGAAGCCTCCTCGCGGGGGTGAGTGGCGCGGGTGAAAAATCCATGTTGAACAATTTCCAGATAGGCGGGTTCACCCTCCCAAAGGTAGGTGGGGATCGTGATGTCGTGCCAATGATCCCCGTTGAGGGAGTGCCCCAAAATTGAGGTGGTCGGACCCCGGCCCGCCAGCTCGTAGTTACGCACAACTAAACGCACGGTGGCGTGGCGACCTTTCGCCTGAAAGCGGATGGGTTTACCATCGAGGACGAAATCCGGAGAACGCATGACGCCACTCATGCGGGATCCACGATGCCCGGCGAAAAGGGATCCGGAGGTCAGGCCGAGCGCCATTTGTTCCTCTGATTGCCCAATCAGCAGAGTGCCGGGGCGGGGAGCATGGAGGAATGCGGGCCCCTCCGCCATCCAATCGTCAAGCGAGGCCGAGATTTGATCGAATGTCGCGCTGCGCTCGGCGTCGGACGGGTTAGCGGGTTTCGCCTCCTTTGCCCGGTCGGACGTGAACGGAGCAAGCTCCGGCCAGTTTTTTTGCGACTCCGAATCGAGGGCGAGTTTGAGCCAATTTTCCAAAATCCCGGCGTCGAGATGGGCCGGAGTGTTTTGTTGGGCAAATTCCTGGATGAGTGCATCGAACTCCGCATCGCGGGCTGCGCGTTTCGTGGCATTCAAATTGCCCGAGAATTTTTTTTGCAGAGCAGCGACATCGGTTTGGATCGTGGCATCTTCAACCAGGCGATCTCTCTCTGTCAGGTAGTCAGCAGCGGCATCGAGATGTGGTTTGATCGCATCGTAGATAAGGGGCTCGAGCTTGGTCTGGGAATCTTCGATCGACGCCGCGGGTTTAGTCTGACGATCGTCGGAGACCGCATTCGCGTGAGTGATGCGGGAGCTACGCAGGATGCCGTAGAGTGAGTAATAGTCCGCCGTGGTGATGGCATCAAATTTGTGGTCGTGACACCGGGCGCAGGCGACGGTCGATCCGAGGAAGGCCTTGGTCGTGACGTCGATGGTGCGCGCAAAAATGCGGGCTTCGTCTTCGTGAACGTCGGGCGGACCGTGTTGGCCGTCGCTAAGGAAAAGAAATCCCGGTCCTTTGATCGATTCGTTGTCTCCCGTCTGCGGATCGACGCGGGGGTGTTTCAGAAGGTCTCCGGCCAGCGCTTCACGGATGAACTGATCATAGGGCACGTCGGCGTTGAACGCACGGGTCAGGTAATCCCGATAGCGGTAGGCGAACCGCATGGTGTAATCCATTTCGAACGCCTTGGTTTCAGCATACCGCGTCAGGTCCATCCAGTGGCGGGCCCATTTTTCGCCAAAGTGAGGTGAAGCGAGCAAGCGATCGACCTGCTTGACGTAGGCATCGGGGGAGGTGTCCACGAGAAACGAATCCAGCTCTTCGGGCGTCGGCGGCAGGCCGGTAAGATCGAAGCTCAATCGCCGCAGCAGGGTGTGGGGTTCGGCGTCCGGGGCGGGGCGCCAGTCTTTATTCTCCAGCCCTGCGAGAATGAAATTGTCGTAGGCGTGATTCGGCCAGGTTTCGTCCCTCACCGCGGGCGGAGCGGGATCGGTAACCGGCTGGAGTGACCACCACTCTTTGCGGGCCGCGAGGTCGAAATCGGATTCGAGCCCATGGTGTTCCGGCTCTGCGGTGCGCGGGTCGGGAGCACCGCGATCGATCCAAGTGATGAGGCTCGCGATCTGGAGTTCGCTGAGCTTCGTCTTCGGTGGCATGGCTTCGAAATCGGGGTGATGTCGTACCATGTTGACCAGCCGACTCTCTTCCGCCGCGTAGGGCACAATCACTTGACCACTGTCGCCGCCGCGCAGCATGCCGGGTTGCGAGTCGAGGAGGAATCCTCCGCGCACCCGCTCGGCGCCGACGGAGTGGCACTCGTAACAATTCTCGATCAGCAGGGGACGGATCTCTGACTCAAAGAAGGCCAGGTCTTCCGGGGTAGGATCATTCGCCGCGTCAGCTGCTACGCCGGACAATACCCCCGCGCCCGTGAAAAGGGTAATGAGATAATTACGGCGAAAACGACTCATGAGGGGGGCGGTGGTCTGCGCTGTTCGCGGGGGGGGCGCCAGCGCTTACTTTGTTAGGAGGAGAATGAGACTTTGCAATAAGGACAAACTCCGATATTGTTTCAGCGACTAAATATATTGGCGAGAGAACCCTCCGTATCGCTTTAGTTATCCGAACATTTGAACGAGAAGGAGGAATCATTTTGGCCGCAAGAGGGGGGCATCCCGGCCGTCAGCGGGCGCGCGCGATCAACTCAAGGAGCTTTTCGGCGCAGGCGCGGGCGAAGGCGGGGCTGTTGATGGTTTCATCCAGATCGATCACTTCCACGGTGGCGGTGCCGCGGATGGCATCGAAAAGGGCGGCATCGGCCATGGGGTCGTGGAAGGCCTGATCCTCCCCGTTGATTTCACTGACCGCCTTGAGCGGATTGAGAATGGCAACGGGCGCGGAGTTGGCGTTGGCCTTGCTGGCGAGCACGCGACCGATCTCCGCGCATTCCTCGGCGTTGGTCCGCATGAGGGTGACCTGGGGATTGTGGATGTAGAAATTTCTGCCTTCGAATTCTTCGGGCACCGTATCGCGGGCGCCAAAGTTGGCCATGTCGACACAACCGGGGGCGATCACCGCCGGCACTCCGGCCTGCGTCATGGCGTCCAGGCGGGTCGGCCCCGCGGACAGGGTGGCGCCCACCACTTCGTCGGCCCATTCCGTGGTCGTTACATCGAGCACGCCGGCGACCATGCCGCTGGCGATCAGATCCTCCATGGCGCGTCCCCCGGAGCCGGTGGAGTGAAAGACCAGCACCTCATATCCGGCCGCTTCGAGGACAGTTTTGGCTTCATTGACGCAGGTGGTGGTATTGCCGAACATGCTCGCGAGGATCAGAGGCTTTCCGCCGCCTGTTTCGACTTCGGTTTCCACCATGCCGCAAATCGCTCCGGCTGCCCGGGTGAAGATCCGGCGCGAAATCTGGTTCAGTCCGCTCACGTCGACGATGCTGGGCATCATGGTGATGTCTTTGGTTCCGAGGTAGTGGGCGGTGTTTCCGCTGGCGAGGGTGGAAACCATGAGTTTGGGGAACCCGATGGGGAGGGCTCGCATCGCCGCAGTGGCGATGGCGGTGCCACCGCCGCCGCCGAGGGAAACGACGCCGTCAATTTTTCCGGCCTCGACCAGTTGGGCAAGAAAGACCGGCGCGGCCTCTGACATGGCGACCACGCATTCGCCGCGGTCGTGGCGTCGCAAGAGCGCGTTCAGGTCAACGCCGTTCGCCGCGACGACCTCGCCGCGCGAATAATCGGGTTCGAATTGGGGGTCGCCGCCGGTGCCGACATCAATGAAGATGGTCTGGTGGCCACGTCGCCGAATGATGTCGCCGACGAAGGCGTGTTCCTCGCCTTTGGAGTCGAGGGTTCCGAGGATTGCGATGTTGGCCATGGGGTAGGGGTAGAGTGAGTGGGAGCAGGCTTTAGGTGGTCTTCTTTACGGGAATCAAATTAAACTTCCTTGGCGAGACCGATGCTATGACAGCTTTGAGGTGAAAATCTAGTTCCAGATTATAGAATCTGAATGCGTCGGGTGGGGGGCGGAGAGCGTAAGTTTAACTCATTAAGTTTTGGCGGGATTGTTTCATGCCGCCATGCTCGGCCAAAGATTGCCTCCGTTTCCCATGCCCTGTCCCTTCCATCAACAACAACCCGATCCATTCGGGGAACCGCGCCGCAAGGACGGCGTGTTGGTGAATAATTTCCAGGGCACGGATGTGCCGATGATGCTCAAACACGAGGATGTGCGGCGCATGGCGAAAGACTGGCAGACATTCAGTTCGGACGCACCGTTCAAGGTGCCGATTCCGAATGAAGAGGATGTGCGCACGGTGCGACAACTGCCCCTGGAGACGGATCCGCCTGATCAGGCGGACTACCGGAAGATCGCGGAACCGTTTTTTAACCGCGCCAAAGATCCGGCGGTCATCGCGCAGATCGAAGCGTTGATCAGCGGGCTGATCGATGATGCCCTGCAGCGGGATTCGATCGAGATCGTGCGGGACTTTGCGATCCCCCTGCAGTCGCGCGGACTCGCCTATCTGCTCAACACCGATCAGAGCGAAGCCGATATTTGGATCGGGTGGGGGATGCACGTCTTCCGCGAAGGGGATGGCACCAGTAAAGGCAAAGCCATGGAGGCGTATGCGAATGATCTGCTGGACCGCGCCGCGGCCAAACCGGGTGACGATTTTTTCAGCGCGCTGACGCAGGCCGAGTTTCGCGATCGTCCCCTCACGCGCGAAGAGATGCTGGGTTATTGCAGTATCGTTTTTGCGGGAGGCCGGGATACCATCATCAATTCGATTTCGGGGGTAATTGGGCATCTGGCGGCGACACCGCGAGATCTCGAATTTCTGCGCGAAGATCCCAAACGCATCGTGGGTGCCAGCGAGGAGTTCTTCCGCGTGATTTCTCCGACGACCCATTTGTCGCGAAAATGCCCGGTGGGGGCCGAAGTG
>CBFHXU010000206.1:0-5126 GCA_965659875.1 uncultured Opitutaceae bacterium | reverse complement strand
GGGGCACCGGGTCCAGTGAACGTGTTGAAACCGCTCGGGAACTCGGGCGCCCGCTTCCGGAATGTCCGAGATGTTGACGGGCAACAGGAACATCACGTCGTCCGCCATATCGAGCGTGCGTTCGGCCGCTTGGCGCCACTCGCGTCGGAAATAACCTTCCCGCCGCGCTTGAGTGGCGTGGGAGATCACCGGCATGAAATAGTCGCACTCGCGGATCCGCCGACGGATCTTCTGGTCCCAGGCGTCGCCGCCGGTCAGATCATCCTCGTCATACCAAACGTCGATGTCGTGGGCGCTGAGGGCATCGCGCAATTTTCTCGCGGCTTCCCGATCCTCGGACGCGTAGCTGACGAACAGCGTCGGCGCAGGGCGATGAGGGGAGGAACTGTCGAGAGGCATGGCGCCAGCAATTCAGACGATCCGTGCGAGATGAGCAAGTGCTTCAAGATTCAACTTTGAGCACGTAAACCACGCCTTGTTCGTTGCCGATTGCCAGATAACTGTCGTCCGGGGCCCAGGCGAGGGCGGTGGCGGCGTGAGGGAGCTTCACGTTGGCCCGCAGGGATTGCCGGCGCTCGGGACTCCACAAGCGAACCGTACCGTCTTGCGCGGCGGTGGCGACGATGCCATGCTGATTTTGATACGCAACGGCACACATCGGCGCGTCGTGGGGAAGCATGGCCGGCTCGCGGCCTTCGGGCCCCGTACCCTCGCAGTCCCACACACAACCCTCGCGGCCGCCACTGGTGGCGAGCCATCGCCCCGTGCGGTCGAACGAGATGTGTTTCACCTTGGATTCGTAGCCGCTCATGTGAAATTCATCCTCTTTCTCGGGCAGCCAAAGATGAACACTCGGATCCTGGTTTCCGGATACGAGCCAGCGGTTGTCTGCTGACCAGGCGAGAGTGTGAATGCCATTCGCGTAGGCGAATTCGTTTTGCGCGACGAAGTCGTCGGCATCCCACATGATCACGCCACCGAAGTAGGCCGCCGCCAGACAACCACCGGCCGGCTGCCAGGCCAGTGCGCTGATGGTTTTGGGGGCGAGAGTAAAGGCGTGGAGCTCGGATCCGTCGGGATTGAACAACACGAGTTTTCGTCCGGCTGCCGCGGCCAATTTGGATCCATCGGGAGACCACGTTAGGTGATCGATCCAGTCGCCGCCGAGATTCGCGGAAGCCGTTTGCTGTCCCGCGGTCACGTCCCAGATCTTGACCGCTCCATCCTGGCCGCCGGTCGCGACGAGATCTTGAGTGGGGTGAAACGATAAAACGTTGGTGCCATCTTCGTCGGCGGGTAACTCGTGACGTACCTGCCCGTCGGCAACTTCGAACGCCGTTACGGGACCGGCCGCTGAAGCGGCGGCCAGGGTGGAACCGTCGGCCGACCAACCCATATCGATCACATAGTCATCCAGGGCGACCGCCCAGTGCTTCGTTAGCTGCATGGGCATCAAAGAGTGGACAAGCTGAACGGAGAGCAAGATCTGAGCTCATTCGGGAGATGGCATCGCGACGCAAAGCGCAAAGATTACGCGACATGCATCTGCCCCGCACCGCGATTATGGCAACTTTGTTCGCGGGTTGGAGGTCGCCAACTATGACGTCAAAGCAAGGACTCCTGGCTCGTGGCGGCGGCGGACCTTTCTGGTCTGCTCGGAGCCCAGGCCCTTCCGATCAGCCATGTCTTCGGCGACATTCATAAAAGAGGCGGATGGTTACGCTGAACCGTCCGCTTTCCGGTAGGCGGCGATGACGGCGCGTTCGCCGTCGGCTCCCTTCATCGAGTTCCCGTGTTCCATGCCCATGACACCGGTGAAGTCCTTGGATTTAAGATGATCGAAAACTTTGCGATAGTTGATCTCGCCGGTGCCGGGCTCCTTGCGACCCGGGTTATCTCCACATTGGAAATATGCGATCTCGTCCCAACAGTGATCGATGTTGGGGATGAGATTACCCTCGGTGATCTGTTGGTGGTAGATATCGAACAGAATCTTGCAGGCGGGGCTGTTGACCGCCCGGCAGACCGCGTAAGCTTGGTCGGATTTTTGCAACCACGTGCCGCCGTGATTGGTGTGCTCGTTGAGGGGCTCGAGTACCATCACGAGCTCCTCGGGTTCAAGGATCTCGGCGCAACGGCGGAGCAGGTCGACCACGTTGGCAAACTGGTAGCCTGAAGCGAGCCGCGGGCCGCCGTAGCGATTCCATTTTTCGACCTGATTGTTCTGTTGATCGATTGAACCGGGAACAACCGTCATCCAAGTCGCATTGCACCGCCGGGCGATATTCACGGATTCACGCATCTGTTCGAGAATCATCTTTTGGGTATCGGCATCACCATTGGCGAACGTCGGCGTATCAAAACTGGCGTAGGCGACAAACACCCCCATCTGCATATTGAGATCGGCGAGGGTTTTGCCGATGGCTTCCTGTTCTTTGGCGGGACGACGAGGCATGCCATTGTCTTCCCACGCGGTGAATCCTTGATCGGCGGCGAACTTGATCTGATCGATCACCTCGTCGCCCGCGAGGGCTTTGAACATGCCGGGGTGAGGGGCGTAACCGAGACCAAATTTGTGATGTCCCCCGGCGTGGGAATGACCAAAAAGTTTGGATGGGCTGGCGAGTGCGGCGGTGCCGGCGATCAGCGAAGAATTAAGAAACGTGCGACGATTCATGAGGGTAAGAGAAGGTTGGGGAAACACCCCAAGCCAACAGACCACTCTCCCTCGCGCCAAGCGTTCTTTGCCCATGTCGTAAAGTAACCCAATAGGTTACTTTATGGCGATTTGACTTTGGCCTCTGACGACGGGGGGCGTGGGGCGTCGGGATTCAGTGAGCCACGGGAGGAGAGTAAATGCGCCGTGGGCCACTCCTGATGCCACGAGGTGAAGGATAGGCCGTTTTTGATTTGTTCAGGCCTTTCACCACGAAATATAGGTTGTCACATTAAAGTAACCTAATAGGTTACTTTAATGGTTCCGGTTCATCCTCGTATTAAACTTTGGCTGGATTTGGGTGAAATGGTTGCGGAGATCGCGGTCATTGCGGCCAAACAGGCGAAAAAGAAGTTACGTCGTAAACGGCGTGGGTCATATCTGACCCGTCGCCCCGGGGCCGATACTCCCCGGTGGAATGTTTGTGTGCAGATGTTGCGAGTCGAACTACAGTCTCATGGTTCGAAGGTGCAGTTGGCTCGATATCTCGGCATCCCGAAACAACGGGTAACCGATTTTGTGACCAACGAAAGTCGCATGCCAGATGCCGAAACCCTGCTGCAAATGCTGGACTGGCTGTCCCGGAGGCGGGCGGGTGAAGATCCGTCTTTGTAGCGAGGAGGGGGCATTAAAGTAACCCATTAGGTTACTTTAGGATAAGCGGGATAAAGGTGGGTGTGTCGTCCGCCGTGAACTGCGAGCAGCGCGATGGCGGAGGTGTGGTATTTGGCCAAATGGGGTGGGCGGGAGTTTCCTTAGCGTGGTTTAGTATAAAGTAACCCAATAGGTTACTTTATGCTAAAAACCGCTGGTTCGGGTCTCCAGGATGGGAGACCGCAAGTTTCAGGCGGCATCGCGACCGTTCTAGCGGTTGCGGACTGAGGCTGGACCCGGCGGGTTGTTCCTTGGCTCAATCGACTAAACAGGCCCTGAAGCCTTCGGTCAGGGCGGTGCGGTCGAGGTCCTTGCCGATGAAAACGAGGGTATTAGTGCGCTTCTCCTCGTCGCCCCATTCGCGATCAAACTTGGCGTCGAAGAGCATGTGCACGCCTTGGAAGACCAGGCGCTTGGGGGTGCCCTTCACGTTGAGCACACCTTTGCTGCGGTAGATGTCGTTGCCCTTGGTTTGGAGTAGGCGGGAGATCCAATCGTTGAGGCGTTGCGGATCAAGGTCACCCTCCTGGGTGATGCCGACGGACGACACTTCTTCATCGTGGCTGTGGGTGTGTTCGTAGTCCTGTTGCCAGACGGGTTTCACGTTCTCGCCGTTGACCGGAATATGGAGCGGGTGATCGCCGCAGCCTTCAAAAACGAGGTAGGTTCCGGGGGCGGTGATCTCCAGTTTGTAGCGGCCATTGCCATCATCCAGGAGCAAGCGCTGAAGGGTGGGACCAGGCGTGATGGTGTCGCCCTCATTTACGCGATTTTCCCAATCGGAAAACGAAACCACGGCAATGTCGCGCGCCGCATCGACGACGTCTTGGTCGGTCGAAAGCACAGGCATGACCACAACATCGAGTTCGTTTTCTTCGTGATGATGATGGTGATGTCCGTCGTGATCATGATCACACCCCGCGTGGTCGTGCCCATGGTCGTCGTCGACATGACCGATGACCAATTCATGGGTGCCGGCGGGCAGAGGGTAGGCTCCGGCCCATTCGAACGGATAGGAAGGCTGCAGGAATTTCGGATCGAGTTCGTGGGCGCGGCCGAGATCGAAGCCGCCGATGTTGAGTACGGAGTCGAGCGGCACGTCGCAGTTGGTGGCGCGTTGCACGCGGGCCGCGGCGTTCATGCCACCGATTTTGGCCTCGAGGGCCTCGAGTTCCGGGGCGGAAACGAGGTCGCTCTTGTTGAGGATCATGACATCGGCGAAGGCGATTTGTTTGCGCACTTCGGGCGCATCGTCGAAGTGCTGCACGACGTGTTTGGCGTCGACTACCGTGACGATGCCATCAATGCGGTAGTGGGCCTTCATTTCGTCGTCGGTGAAAAAGGTCTGCGCGACGGGCCCGGGATCGGCGAGTCCGGTGGTTTCGATGATCACGCCGTCGAGTCGGTTCTTCCGCTTCATGAGGCGGCCGAGCACGCGGATGAGATCGCCCCGCACGCTGCAACAAATACAACCGTTGTTCATCTCAAAGAGTTCTTCGTCACTTTGGATGACGAGTTGGTTGTCGACGCTTACTTCCCCGAATTCGTTTTCGATCACGGCGAGTTTCTTGCCATGTTGATCGGTTAAAATACGGTTGAGCAGGGTGGTCTTTCCGGCGCCGAGAAACCCCGTGAGGATGGTGACGGGGATGGGGGGACTGTTATCCATTGGATTCAAAGTTCCCAAGTCGGCATTGGGGTCAAGACGAGTCATTACGTAGTTTTTCCCACATAGGGTGAATTGACTATGTAATCT
>CBFHXU010000205.1:0-5131 GCA_965659875.1 uncultured Opitutaceae bacterium | reverse complement strand
GAACCACGTCACACCGGAGACAATGCCGGCATGATTGCGTTCGCCGCCTGGATAGATCCGACGATCATGCCCCAAGCCCCGGCCGAGTTGGAAATCAGACCGGGACTGGCCCTCGCTTAGTTGGCGTTCTTATTGATGGGCTCGGGCACCACCAGTGGTGCCGGGAAATCCGACGCGCCACGACCGTGGCGTGTTTCCAATCTTTTATTCTGAGAATTGCCAGCGGGAGCATTTAGCGGAATTTCCATGCCGCCAAGGTCATCCATTTTTGCGTAGAGGCGCGTTTGGAGATCTTGGGCAATTTCGGCAAAACCGTCGGTGTAGAGTAGGTTCGTGGTTTCGTCGGGATCGTTTTGCAGATCGTAGAGTTCGTCCGCATCCCAGAGCCCGTAGTAGTTGATGAGTTTGTAGCGATCCGTGCGCAGCGCAAAGACGGTGGGCGATTGCGGGAAGTTCTTTTCCCAGTAGTAAACGTAGAGGAATTCGTCGCGCCACGGGATTTCCTTGCCTTGGGCAAGGGGAAGGAAATTTTGCCCGTCCATATGGGCGGGAGTTTTGAGACCCATGGCATTCATTACCGTCGGGCCGATATCGATGTTGGCGACGACATCATCCACCACCGTGCCGCCGGCGAAGAGCTCGGGGCAACGCATCAGCATGGGCACGCGGATGGAGGTGTCGTAGGCAACGCGTTTGTCGATCAAACCGTGCTCGCCGAACATGAATCCGTTGTCGCCCATGTAGATTACGAGGGTCTCATCGGCGATGCCCATGGCCTCGAGTTGTTTCATCACGTTCGCGATGCTGTCGTCGACGCTGCGCAGCGACTCACAATAGCGCTTGTAGTAGCGCTCGATGTCGAGGTCGCTGTGGTAGGGGAAGTCCACGCCGTGCCAACTGTTGCGTTGGTCGCGCAGCCAGCGCGGACGGTTGGCGTAGTTTGCGTCGGTGTTGGCTTCCGTGGAGGGGCGAGCATAGGGGCGCTCGGCCAGGGAATCTTCGTATTGCTCCTCGGGGGTGAAATTCGCGTGCACCGCCTTGTGGGAGAGGTAGAGGAAGAATGGTTGGTCGGAGTCCCGTTGGTCCTCCAACCAATCGACCGCGTAGTCCGTGAGTTCGGTGGTGATGTAGCCCTTTTGGGGCACGTCTTCGCCATTTACGTTGAGCGTATTTCCCGTGGGGAGGTATTGGCCTTGTCCGCGGAAGCTGACCCAATGATCGAAGCCGGGGCGGGGGTCGTCATTGTGCGAACCCATATGCCATTTGCCAATATAGGCGGTGGCGTATCCGGCCTTCTGCAAATATTGGGGGAAATAGAGTGTGCCCTCGGGAACCGCCCGTTGATTGTCGATCACCCGATGGCGAAAGGTGTAAAGCCCCGTCAGAATGGATGCCCGGCTCGGCGAACACAGCGACGTGCTGACGAAGGCATTTTTTAAGTGCACGCCTTCGCTCGCCAACGCGTCCATCTGCGGGGTGACCGCCAGGGGGTGCCCCATGAAACCCATCGCATCGAATCGATGGTCATCGGAGAGGATAAAGACTACATTGCGCGGGCTTGCGCCCGAGATCTTTTCAGGGTTTACCGTGGCAGGCACCGGCACCACGGCAGCGTGGGCAAGTAGGGTGGTGAACAGGAGGGTGCAGAGGTGAATTAGGGGTTTCATATTAGGGTAGGGAAGGTGGGGCAGCGTGGACAGATGAATCAAGTTGGGCGGTGCTCAGTTATACTCGCGCCGCAAGTTGCTCGGCAGGAGACCCAGTTCTTCGCGATATTTGGCGACGGTGCGACGGGCGATTTTGAGACCTTTTTCCTGCAGCTTCTTAACCAGGTCCTGATCGCTGTAGGGGCGGCTCTTATCCTCGAGGGCGACAAGATCGTTGATCATTTCCTTCACACTGGTATTGGAAACGGAACTGCCGCCATCGGCCTTGTAGCCGGGGGTGAAAAAGAACTTCAGGTCGAATACGCCGTGGGGAGTGCGCACATATTTGTTGGCGATGGCGCGGCTCACCGTCGTTTCATGCACTCCCACCGTATCGGCGATTTGGGTCATGGTGAGGGGTTGGAGTTTGGCGACCCCTTCTTCAAAAAAGGGCTCCTGCGCATTGATGATTTCCCGGGTGATTCGTTCGATGGTCTGCTGACGTTGTTCGATCGAGTTCATGAGGAAACGGCCGGACCGCATGCGCTCACGGATGTATTCCCGCTCTTGTTGGTTCAGGGAACCCTTGGCGATCATTTCCTTGTAGGTATTCGAAATCCGGAGACGCGGAATGTAATCGTTGTTGAGGGTGATTTTCCATTCATCGTCGTCGCGTTCAATGGTCACATCGGGAACGACGACACGGTTGCTGTCTTCAGCAAATTTACGCCCCGGCGCGGGGTCAAGTTTGCCAATTTCCGCGATGGCCACTTGCACCTCTTCGATGGGCGCGGTGGTCTTGCGCGCAATATCGGGGATCCGTCGTCGCACCAGTAGTTCAAAGTGGTTGCGCACGATTCGAGCGGCGAGGGATTCGTCGCGCCCTTGGTTTACGAGTTGGAGGAGCAGGCATTCCTTGAGGTCCTTCGCGCCGATTCCGGCGGGTTCGAAGCTCTGGAGGAGGATACGCGCATTTTGCACGGACTCCAGCGGGAGGGCCATTTGCAGCGCAATGTCGGGCAAAGTTTGGGTGAGGAAGCCGCGATCATCCAGACTGCCGACGAGGAACCGCATCGCCTCGAGGGTGCTCTCATCGATATCCGACATTTCCGCCTGACTCATCAGATGTTCCTGTAACGAAGTCTCGGTCACCAACGACTCGAGGAAGTGTTGGCGTTTTTCGTCGTCTTCGCTGGTGCGCGGGGTGTTGCCCCCGGCGTTGGCCATGTGATCTTCCCAGTCCTGATCGAGTTTGGTGAGAATTTCGAATTCCTTGGAAAAATCCATTTCGTCATGCGCGGATGACGAATCCTCGTTGCCCTCTGATTCAGAGGAATTTTCGGAGGATTCCCGATCCAAGCTCACCCCCTCCATGGGGAGTTCCTCTAGGGTCGGATTACTTTGCAGTTCCTCCTGGATGACAGTGCGGAGATCCAGCGCGGCGACTTGCAGGATTTTCAGCGAATGCCGCAACTGTGGTGCTAAGACCAGCGACTGCGTTTGTCGCTGGCTTAGGCTTTGAGAGAAACCCGGGCCGGCCATGATGGACTGAGGGGGAAGAACCTAGCTGGTGCCTCGGGAATCCGGATTCCCCGGAAGCGGTGATTGGCTGCCGGGAGGTGCATAACTCATGAGTTCCCGCAGATAGACCCCCAACTTTTCGTTGGTGGGACCATAGCCGTCTGAGTAGAGATACATTTCCAGATCCGTTAGAACTTCATAAGCGGTTTGAAAACGCTGGTCGCGGTCGCGTTTCAGCAATCGTTGAATCATGGAATCGAGTTTTTCGTCCACTTCGGCGCGAAGTTCGCCGAAATGCGGAATCTTCATCGTCAGAATGTTGCGTCGAGAATCGAGCCGATCCGGCGCGCGGAAAATATTTCGCGAGAGCAATAACTCGGTCAGGACGATGCCCAGCGCGAACAAGTCGGCGCGACCATCGGTAACCGCGTAGCTAGCTTGTTCCGGCGAAAGATATTCGTCTTTGCCCGCGATCACTTTGCCTTCCTCGTTATACATCAGGTCCAGTGCTTTCGCGATGCCGAAGTCGGTGAGTTTCACATCACCTTCCCAAGCCAACATGATGTTTTTGGGACCAATATCGCGATGCACGATACCGAGTAGACGTCCTTGGGCGTCACACTTTTGGTGCGCGTAAGCCAGTCCCCGCGCGACCCGGGAAATGATGAACACGGCAAGTTCGGCCGGAATGGGCTTGTTGAGCTCGCGGTGCTTTTCGAGGAATTGTTCCAGACTGATTCCGTTGACGTATTCCATGACCATGAAATACTGGTTGTCTGATTTACCCAAATGATAGGTCTGCACGATGTTGGTGTGGATGAGGTCGGCCACCAGTCGTGCTTCACCGATGAAATTCTTCTGGAACTCGGCAATGGCGGAATATTCCTCGCGAATGAGTTTAATCGCCACGGTCTTGTTGAAATTACCGGCTCCCTTTTGCACCGCCTCATAAACAAGGCCCATCCCGCCATCGGCAATTTTGCGCACCATCTCGTAGGGGACTTCGATGTTTAGGTTTTTGGTTGTGCTCACGTGGGCAGCAAAGCAGGTGCGGACGGAGTGGCAAGAATTCTAAACCGATCTAGCATGAAATATGCTTTGGCCGCGTGGACGGATTTGACAGCAGCGTAACAAGGCACACGTTTTCGGGCATGATTACGCTATCACCTCGGGCTGCCCGACAGATCGAATCCATGCATGCCGACAATGATGCCGGCAGCAAGGTTCTGCGGGTATTGGTCGAGACCGGCGGTTGTTCGGGTTTTCAGTACGGGATGTCGTTCGACGATCCGAATCCCGACGATGAACAGCTTAAGAGCGAAGGGGTTCCTTTCGTGGTGGATCCGGCGAGCTTCGCATATTTGGACGGTTCGAACATCGATTTTGACGATGGGCTGCAGGGTAAGGGGTTTGAAATTCAGAACCCCAATGCTCAAAGTACCTGTGGGTGCGGTAAGTCGTTCAGCTAGTCTGCCGAGGCACTCTCCGTTTTTCTTCCCCCGTGTAGCGCGACAATGCCTCCGGTGAGGCGTTGTACGGAATCCATGGCAAATCCGGCTGTTTCCATTTCGGTGGAAATCCCCTGATGAGTGGGGAAACTTTCGATGGAACCACCCAAGTAATCATAGGCGCTCTTGTCCCCGGTTACGAGCGCGGCCACATGGGGTAGGATATGGCGCAGATAAAAATAATAAAAGGGCCGCATCCATCCCTTGGGTTGGGAGAATTCCAGTACCCAGAGGTACCCGCCGGGTCGCAGCACCCGATGAAGTTCACTCAAGCATTTATGCCGGTCTGCCATGTTACGCAGTCCGAATGAAATCGTGGCGGCATCAAAGGATGCGTCCGCACCCGGCAGGTTGAGACCATCGCCTTGAGCGAAGGTGATGTCGCTCGCCTGCGGCATCCCGGGCTGCTTCTTGACCGCCTCATCCAGCATGGGTTGGCAAAAATCCATGCCGGTG
>CBFHXU010000204.1:0-5148 GCA_965659875.1 uncultured Opitutaceae bacterium | reverse complement strand
GTTTTTCCTCCAACGAAATTACCTTTCCGTTTTCTCCGAATTCAACGACACCATACGCCTCCGGGTTGGAAACATGGTAGCCGAAAACGGTGGATCCCAATTCGCGCTGGGCCGCGGCATTGAGCGCATTCACGAAATCGTGCCCGTAGAAAAGATTGTCGCCCAAAACGAGGGCGGACGGTTGCGAGCCGTCGAGAAACCCCACCTGTTCAGCAATGACGAACGCCTGGGCCAGACCATCGGGGCTGGGTTGTTCAGCGTAAGTCAGTTCGATGCCGAAGGCGGAACCGTCGCCGAGAAGCTTCTCGAAGAGGGGGAGGTCCTGCGGAGTGGAAATGATCAACACTTCCCGGATTCCGGCCAGCATGAGCACGGACAAGGGATAGTAGATCATCGGTTTGTCGTATACCGGCATGAGCTGTTTGGATACGGCGATAGTCAGAGGGAAGAGGCGAGTGCCGCTGCCACCGGCGAGAATGATTCCTTTGCGATTCATGGGTGTAGTTCTCTAGGCGTTGCCGAGGCGTTCGAGTTGGTAGTCTCCGCTGAGGATGTTTTCGGTCCAAGCCTCGTTATCGAGATACCATTGTACGGTTTTCCGAAATCCCGAAGAATGGTCCTGTTTCGGACTCCAACCCAATTCTTGTTTAATTTTACCGGCGTCGATGGCGTAGCGTAAATCGTGACCGGGCCGATCCGTCACGAAGGTCATTTGATCGGCATACGGTTTATCGTCCGCACTCGGCCTGAGCTCGTCGAGAAGCGAGCAAAGCAGTCGCACCAGATCGATATTTTGCCGCTCGTTGTTGCCCCCGATGTTGTAAGTTTCGCCAACCGAACCTTTGGCGATGACCGTGTGGAGGGCTTCGGCATGATCGCCGACATAGAGCCAGTCTCTGATGTTCTCACCTTTTCCGTAAATGGGAATCGGTTCCCCTCGCAGCGCTTTCAGAATGACGACGGGAATGAGTTTTTCGGGGAATTGGTAGGGGCCGTAGTTATTGGAGCAGTTGGTGACCAGCACCGGCAGCCCATAGGTGTCGGCCCACGCCCGCGCCAGATGGTCGGAGGCGGCTTTGCTGGCGGAGTAGGGGGAGTGTGGATCGTAAGGCGTGGTTTCAGAGAAGAGTCCCTCATCACCCAGTGATCCGTAGACTTCGTCGGTCGACACGTGCAGGAAACGAAATTGCTCCTTCTTATCGCCCGACAGTGTTTCGAAATGAGCACGGGCCGCCTGCAGAAGGGTGAATGTGCCCACGACATTGGTTTGGACGAACTCTCCGGGACCATCGATCGATCGATCGACATGAGACTCGGCGGCGAGGTGCATGATCCAGTCCGGAGCAAATTCGGACATCAATCCCGCGATCGCATCGCCATCGCAAATATCCGTCTGCGAAAACCGGTAGCGGGGATTGGTTTCCAGGTCGGCCAGGGAATACCGATTGCCCGCGTAAGTCAGTTTGTCGACATTGAGGACGTTGTGTTCGGGATCCGTCAGAAGGTGGCGGACAAGATTACTGCCGATGAAGCCGCAGCCTCCGGTTACGAGGATTTTCATCAGGCGGGTTCCTCGGGAATCCAATTCTTTAAGTCACGCTGCACGGCTTCCCGTACCTCAGTCATCTGAATGCCGGCGGCGGCGAGTTTGCTGGAATCCATCGTGCAATTTGAGCGCGGTGTCTTGGCGGCAATTTTCATAAATTCGGTTTCGTTTTCAAAAAACTGGAAATGCTTGGCTGATATTCCGCTGGCTTTGATGAGTTCGACCACTTCACGCGTGGTGACACTGCCCGGGTTGGTTACGTTATAGGTGTCAAAGGGGACTCGTTTTTCCCAACACGCGAATGTCGCCGCCACGAACTCGTGAAGCTGGGAAATAGAGTTTTCCGCTTCGAGAAGCGTTTGGTAACGGAGGAGTTTGGTGAGATAGTTGCGCGCTCCGTCCCGGTGGTCGAAGGGGATGCGCAGGCGCCAGATATAAACGTTTTCGACTCCCTGCAGAGTTTCCTCGCCGAGTGCCTTGGTGCCGCTGTAAAAAGAACAATTGTCGGTGCGGAAGCTGAAATTCGGAGCATCCTCCTCGGTGAATCCTTTGCCGTCGGGGCGCGATCCCGTAAAAATGCAACCACTGGAGACATGTCCCCAAGGCACCCCGGCAGCCGCGCAGGCTTCGGCGATCCGTCCGGGTAATACCGCATTTCCGAAGAGACATGAAGCCTTGTCGGTTTCACAGGCATCCACATTGGGTTTTCCGGTATAGCCGGCGGCGTTGATCAGAAACTCGGGACGATCAGATTTGAGCGCCGCGGTCAAAGTAGAGACGTCAGTGTAATCGAGCTCAGCCCGCCGCAGATTGCGAAACGGGATGTTTTTTGAAGTGAGGAGGGCCTGATAGGCCTGCCCCACGTAACCGGAACCTCCGAGTAAATAGATCATGGAAAGGCTCAGATGGTCCGATTTGCGCACGGGAGTGCAACCCGGATTTAAAGTAAACTACTGGGGCCGCCGGTAGTCACCGCGACTGAAGTATTTTTCCAGCCAAACATACATACAGATAAAGAAGTAGCGGCTGCCCATCTCTTTGATCTTCAGTTTGGCTTCTCCAAATTGCCGATTTCGCCAAGTAATGGGGATAACTTTCCACGAAAAGCCCCGGACGATCGCTTTGAGCGGAATTTCCACGGTCAGATTAAAATGAGGGGCCATGAAGGGTCTGCAGCCATCGATTGCGGTTCTCCGGTAGGCCTTGAACGCGTTGGTCGTGTCATTGAGTGGAATGGTGAACATCGTCTTGATGAACAGGTTTGCGAGACGATTTACGGCTAGTTTTACGCGGGGGTAGTCGTAAACTTTGCCTCCTTTGATAAATCGACTGCCGAAGGCGCATTCGTAGCCTTCGCTGAGGATTTTCCAGTATTCCACCGCATCATCGGGATCGTCTGAGCAATCCACCATCATGATGACGACAGCATCCCCTTGGCTGTGATTGAGTCCGTAGATAATGGCTCGGCCGAATCCGTGGGGACCGGGATTTTTAACGTGGGCGAGACTGGGGTAGGTTTCCTTGAGCTTTTCCAACACCGTCCACGTTTGATCGGAGCTGCCATCGTCAACGACGACGATTTCATGCGGGATACCCTCTCGTTGGAAGGATTTGTCGATCGCGGCGATCGTGATCGGGAGTGAGTCCTCCTCATCCCGGGCTGGAATGATGACCGAAAAAAGGGAGGGCGGCGGCAAAGATTCGTTCGGCGAATTCAAGGCTCCGAGCGTTCAGAAAGGAGCGGATCGATCAAGCCAATCAGGGTGTTGACGGGCGTGATCGGCGATTTCCTCCAGAATATGCAGAACCGGGGTAGTGGGGGTCCAATTCCAAACTGTCTCGGCTTTGGTCGAATCGAGCACCATCCAGGGACTGTCAAAGGGGCGGGGAGTCGCCTCGGTTGCAACGGCATGCGTGCCGAATTGTTCGTCGCACCAAGCGGTGAGTTGGCGCAATGACATTGCTGAAGTCGCTCCGCCGCTTACATTGACGATGCGGTGCTCTGGAGGGACTTCACCCGCTGAAAACTGTTTCCCGAGAAGATCGATCAGGTCGCGGGGGTGCAGACAGTCGCGCACCTGATGCCCCATGCCATCAAACCCGATGTATTTGAGAGGTCGTTTGTTGAGGTGGCTGTTGATCCAAAATGCAAAAATTCCCTGATCGGGCCGACCAAACTGACCTGCTCCTGCCATCACCCCGCAGCGATTGATGAAAACGGGGAAATCAAAGGTGGCGCCGTATTCGACGGCCAAAGCTTCGCTGGCAATTTTGGTCGCTCCGTAAAGCGAAACGGGCGCCTGGGTGGAAAATGTTTCCGCTACGCCCTGGGCACTGATTCCAGGGACAAGATCCTGACTCACATCAGGTCTGAATGCCCCGCGATGAATTTCCACGGGGAGGTCGGCCAAGGGAGGGATCGAGTATACGCGACTCGTGCTGAGAAGGGTGAACCCGGCGCGATGGATTTTGCAGAACTCCAGCATGTTAACCGTGCCGGCCAAATTGTGTTCGATGAGTTGGCGGGAGCTTGTTTTCCCATCGACGCCGGCCAGCACGCTGGGATTGGCGGCGGCATCGATGACCCAATCCACGGTGGGAATCGCCTCGAGATCGCTGGCCGAGCGAATGTCGCCATGGAATATTTTCACCCGGAGCTTCTTGAGCTCAGCCCGGTTGGTTTCGCTGCCGGGCCGAATGAAATTATCCAATCCCATAAGGTCGTGACCTCCGGCCTGGGCAAACGCGCGAGCGAGCGAGCTTCCGACAAAGCCACAGATTCCAGTGATAAGGATCTTCATGTGTTAACAGGCAAACGTGACGGGTGCTTCGGCGGAAGCGGAAAATGTATCAGCAGATTGGGCTCCGAGGCAGGGCCGATCAGTTTTTTTGGGCTGCCTCGCGTTCAGCGGCGAGCTCTTCCGCCTTGGCGTTCTCGTAGGCCTTGCGCTGGATCATGCCAATTTCCAGCAGATCACTCACCAACATTCGCGCATCGGTTGCTTTTTCCTCATTAGTAAGTGGCACGGTGGGAGCGACTCCTGCCGACGGTAAGGGACCACTTGGGGCGGGCGGCTGATATTGGGCGAGTTTACTCGGATCAAAGGTGGGCTCCACGAGTTTCAAATGGTAGGACTGTCCGTTGTGTCGGATCAGGATGGAACGTGATGCTTGATCAAATTCCCTAACCGCAATGCCCCCATAGGATTGGCCGACCTTGATCCAATGGCTCCGTTTTTCGGCGAGTTCGGTCACACATACCAGGGGCGTAGACCCCATCTTGACCAAGCCGGTAAATTCGAATGGCTGCTCCTTGGCCGCCTCCGCACCGGCGGTGGCGGGTCCCGGTTTGCGCTGAAACGGCGACGATTGAGCTACCATGCTTGGCGCCGTGAGCGACAGGCAGAGAAAACCGACAATTCCGGATAAATTACGCATGATGGGATATAAGTGAGACGCGCGCGCAGCCAAAGTGTTTCAAGATCCTTGGCGGGTTTTCCAAGCCTCGACAATCTGACGGATGGTTTCCTCCAGCGAGACAGAGATATCCCAGTTTGGATAGTGATCCTTCATCTTACGCAGATCTGAATAGTAACAGATGT
>CBFHXU010000203.1:0-5152 GCA_965659875.1 uncultured Opitutaceae bacterium | reverse complement strand
AGCCTTCCGGGGGTTCGAATCCCCCTCTCTCCGCCAGCAGGGGAGGTTAAATCTAAGACCATATGTCCGCCGTATCCTATGGCACCCGAGTTACCGAAGTCGGGGGATGAGTTCCGAGCCCAACGGGCGACATCGGACACCCTCAGGGGTGTCAAGCCACTCGCGCTGCTCGTAGACGACGAGCGAAGCGAGAAGGGGCGCAGCTCTGCTGCGGGTGCGCAGCACTTGGCCAACAGGCCAACCAATCCCCCTCCCCCCAAGGCTCACATACGACCAAATTCGGGGAAATTGAGTTCCAAGCCCAACCTGCGACATCGGACACCCTCAGGGTGTCAGGCCACTCGCGCTGTTCGGAGACAGCGGGCGAATCTACGCCCAAGGCCATATATCTTGCCACGCGTCCGAATTCTAAAATCTTTAAGAAGAGCTGACTTAAATTCTTTCGCCGCTCACCTCACCCCCATGCGTTTCGGCCTCAATACCTTCTTGGTCAGCACCGGATTCTCCGACGCCGACCTACCCCTCATCTCCCAATTTAAATCATACGGCGCCGATGTGATCGAACTCGCGATTGTCGATACCGGCGGCATCACCCCGTCCCGCGTCAATGAAGGCCTGCAAGCCGCCGGCCTGGAGCGTCCCATTGTATGCGGCGCCATGATTCCCGGTCGGGATCTGCGGGGGAGCGAGAGCCAACAGGAGGACTGCAAGACCTTCATCAGTGAACTCATCGTGTTGGCCGAACAGCTCGGATCGACCAGGGTGTGCGGCCCGTTCTATTCCGAAACGGGACGCGCCGATCGCTATTCACCGGCAGAACGGAAGGCGCAATTGGCACTGATCGCCGAAAACTTTAAACCTCTCTGCGCCCAAGCTGAAGCGGCGGACGTCACCTTGGCCTTCGAGCCTTTGAATCGATTTGAAACCGATTGCATCAACACCCTCGAGCAATCCGTCAATCTGATCGAGCGCGTGGGAAGCAAGGCGCTAAAAATCCATGTCGACACCTTCCACATGAATATCGAAGAGGATGATTCAGCCAAGGCGATCATCGCCGCGGGCGATCACGTCGGACATTTCCACGCAAGCGCCAGCCACCGGGGATTGATCGGCCGGGACCAAGTCAAATGGCAGGAGGTATTGGCGGCATTAAAAACGATCAACTACCAAGGCGATATCGTGATCGAAAGCTTCACTGAAGATAACGAGGTGCTGGCCAAGGCGACTTCGATTTGGCGCAAATTGTATGACGGCCCCGAACAACTCTCCGTCGAGGGGCTTCAATTTCTGCGTCAAACTTGGGACAACTGCTAATCACGATTGAGTCGTCTAATTTTATGAAAACCCCTCCTGTTACCCTTACCTGTATCTTTGCCCTCGGAGGTCTATTGAGCCCAAACATCACCACCGCGGCGGATACTACCGAAATCGTTTTTCTCGCCGGACAAAAAAGCCATGGCTACGGCGCCCATGAACACCGGGCCGGATCCATGCTTTTGGCCAAATTACTGAATGAAAGTGACCTGAATGTGAACGCGTCCGTGGTCACCGAAGGTCGTTTACCCGAGCCCGGCAGCAGCGCCAGCGACCCCGACGCGATCGTCATGTTTTGTGACGGCCAAGGTAAGCATATCGGAAAGGCGCATCAGGCCGTAATTCAAAAATGGGTGGATGCCGGCGTGGGAGTATCCTGCTTGCACTACGGCGTCGAAGTTGAACCCGATGTTTTGGGGAAGGAGTTTCTCGAGTGGATCGGAGGATACTTCGAAGTCGAATGGTCGGTAAACCCGCACTGGACTCCAGAGTTCGATGAGTTTCCGGACCACCCCATCACCAACGGTGTAAAGCCATTCAGCATCCGGGACGAATGGTATTACCACATGCGCTTTCAGCCTGAAATGAAGGGTGTCACCCCAATCCTATCGGCCCTCCCTCCCATCGAAAGCCTGACGAAACGCAAAAACAACAATCCTGGTCGCGTGAGTAACCCCACCGTCCTGGCAAAAGTAAAAGCAGGTGAAAAACAGGTCGTGGCCTGGGCTTATGAGCGTCCCAACGGTGGGCGTGGATTTGGATTCACCGGCGGTCATTTCCACCTCAACTGGCAACATGATGATTTCCGCAAGACCGTATTAAATGCCATCGCCTGGACGGCCCACCTAAAGATCCCCGCGACCGGCATCGTTTCCCGCACCCCCACCGACGCGGAAATGGAACTTAATCAGGACTACCCTAAACCGTAGGGCTTGATCGAACGATTAAAACGGCTCCCGGTTTGGCTTCCTCAGGCCTCGGGCTGGGCCGGATCCACCGGTATCTCGGCATTCGGGTTCGCCTCGGCGGCCGCCTCGGTCGACTCTTCCGGAGCGCCCACGAGCACCGTGAGTTGGTCCTGCACGGCAATGAAAAACTCCGGGGTCAACTCACCCACCGGAACCTCGTAGAGCCCCTTCGAGCCACGGTGGACATAAATGTCTTTGGTGCCGTCCGCGTTTCTACCGCGCGGTTTGAGCAGGCGTTTGCGCTCGAGCATGAGCGCCAGAAATTGCACGAGCCGACCGTCTTCCTCCCCGAGTTCGTTGTCCGGCGCAGCCATCGTTAAAAAAAGATTCTCCGCCGTCAGCTTCAGATCTTTTTCCGGATTCTCCTCGGCCACTCTGGGTTTGAAGAGTTGGATCCAGCGGCAAGCTACCCGACCGGGAGGAAGCTCCAAGTTCTCTTCCGCCGCAATCTGCACATCCACTCGCACGACCTCGCCGTCTTCATCTTGACGGATCAAACGACTGACGACGCGTTCGTCTTCGACGAAGTCGTTACCACTCACATAACACTGCGTGGCGATAATGGGAAGATGGAGATCCATGTGCCTTGTCTACGCTCGAACATTGCCGATGCTAGCAAAATCCCTCCAGTCTCTAAAACAGTATGAACGGGCGCACCATAGCCATCGGCGATATCCACGGTTGTCATGAAGAATTCACGGCTCTGTTGGATCGTCTGCAGATCACGTCAGAGGATACTTTGATTCTCCTCGGCGATTTGGTGAATCGGGGGCCTTCATCCCGTAAAGTCTTGGATATCGCCCGCGGACTGGATGCCATTTTCCTGCTCGGGAATCACGAACTCCGGCTACTGGAACATCGTCGTTCCGGAGGGAAGACCAAGCTCAAGGAGACCGACGCCGCGACGCTGAAAATTTTGAAGAAATCCGACTGGGCCTTTCTGGAGTCGATGCAATTGACCCACTACTCCGCCGAGTACGATACGGTTTTTGTTCATGGCGGGTTTATGCCGGATACCCCTTGGGCGAAACAGAACGCTGATACGGTCACCCGGATCCAAGTGATCGACCCCGCCGGAAATCCGGCCAAAAGGGCCGCCTGCCCCGACGGCGTGCCGTGGGCGGATCGATGGCAAGGCCCCCCGTTTGTGGTCTACGGCCACACTCCCCGCCCCGATATCTACAATTTGAAGTGGTCGGCCGGCATCGATACCGCCTGTGTGATGGGAGGTCACCTCACCGCTTATATCCTGCCCGACCGACGATTCGTCCAGGTCCGCGCCCAGAAACGCTACTACCGCTAACTCCCAAAACCCTTCCCATGGCCGACAAACTCTCCGTCAGTGAACTAAAATCCCTCGATAGCGGACGCCCCTTCGAAGCGCTCCTCTTACTCCGCCGGGTGACCACCAAAACCGCATCCAACGGCAACCCGTTCCTTTCCCTCGAATTTGGTGACCGCACCGGCAGCTTCAACGCGACGCTTTTCAACGATCATCCCAAGTTTCACGATCTACAAAACAACGGCGAAGGTGCTGCACTGAAAATCGAAGGCCGCAGCGATTACTACCAAGGGCGGTTCTCGCCCAAAATGAACGAGATCACGATTCTCGATGAGGCGGAGCTCGAAGCTTCGGGTGACCTTTCCGCTCTCGTCGAAGTCGCCCCGGAAGATCCCCAGGCCATGTGGACGGAGTTCGAAGAGTTTATCGATAACATCGGTCACGAGGCGCTACGTCTGACCGTGCGGGGAGTCTTTGACGAAATCGGCGACGCGTTTCGCACCTCCCCCGCCGCCACCTCCATGCACCACGCCTATCGGCACGGCCTGCTCGAGCATACCCTCCACATGGCCCGGGCGGCCAAGGCCCTGCTGCCGCTTTACCCGGAAGTTGATCCGGATCTCGCCATCGCCGGCGTGCTCGTCCACGACACAGGCAAGGTGACCGAATATGAAGGCGCCCTCGGGGCTCGCCGTTCCCGCAAAGGCATTTTACAAGGTCACGTTGTGCTCGGCTACGCCATCGTTCGCAAAGCCGGCATCCTGGCCCACCTCGACGCCGATCGTCTCGAACGCCTCGAACACATCGTGCTCAGCCACCAAGGCGACCCCGCCTGGGGTGCCGCCGCGTGGGCCGCGACACCTGAAGCCGTTTTCGTTTCAATGATCGATAATCTCGACGCTCGCATGGGCATGGTCCAACGCGCCCTCCGCACCACCCCGGATACCGAACCTTTCAGCGAAAGACTGATGGGGCTGCAGACCACCCTGCTCACGGCCCCCATTTCTCCGCCTTCCACGTAACCTTCGCCGGTGGCTCGGTATCACAAAATCGCGTGGGCACTTGCCGCGTTGCCGCTCATCGCGGCGGTAGTATTTGTTCATCGATTCGCGGGCCCGCTCCCACTTACAGACGAATGGAGCTACACCCATGCCCTGCGCCTGTGGCACAGCTTGGATTTGACCGATTGGGAGGGCATTCGATCCGCATGGGAAACCTATCCCGCGCGTCACGGCGAACACCTCGTCGTGCTGCCCTTTATCATCTACGCGCCGCTCATGGAGCTGCTCAACTATGATAGCCGTTTCATCATCTATCTGACGGTCGCTTCATTTGCCACGCTGGCCCTTTTATTTCGATCCGTTTTTAATAGCCATCCCTGGCTGTGGGGTCTGGTCTGCCTGATTCTCTTTTGCCCGTCTCATTACATGGAGTTCATGTGGGCATGGCAAATTACACTCACCTGGTCCGTGCTTTGGCCGGTTCTGGGACTCTACATCATTGACCGTCGTGGGACCGCCACCCCGATCCGAAATACGCTCTGGGGCATTCTGGCGATCAGTCTCGGTACGCTTTCATCGGCCGGCGG
>CBFHXU010000202.1:0-5171 GCA_965659875.1 uncultured Opitutaceae bacterium | reverse complement strand
GTTGAAAGTGGTGGACTCCGTGAGTGACCCGAAACTCGAGATTCACATCGAAAAGGCCAGCGTATTGCAGCCCGGCATCATGATGGGCGAATTTATCGAGAAAGAGATCGATCCCGCCTCCCTCGGTCGTATCGCCGCGCAGACCGCTCGTCAGGCCGTGATGCAAAAGCTCCGTCAGTTCGAGAAGGACCGGATCTACGATGATTTTAAGGACATGGTCGGCAACATCGTCACCGGCACCGTCCGTCGCCGTGAGCGCAACGATATCTACGTTGATATCGGTAAAGCCGAAGCGCTCTTGATGGGCCGTGAACAGGTTCCCGGTGAGGAGTATCAGCCGGGTGATCGTATCCGCTGTTTCCTTTCCGAGATCGCCAGCACGCCGCGTGGCCCCGAGTTGATCCTCACCCGCACGAGCCCGAAATTCGTGCGTCGTCTCTTCGAACTCGAAGTGACGGAGATCGCCGACGGCACGGTTTCGATCGAAGCGTTTGCGCGTGAGCCGGGCTACCGCACCAAGATGGCCGTGATTTCCAACGACCCGAAGGTTGACCCGGTCGGCGCTTGCGTGGGCGCCCGTGGCGCTCGCGTGAAATCCATCGTGCGTGAACTCAACGGTGAGAAGATCGACATCATCAATTACTTCGAAGATCCCGAGCAGATGGTTTATGAGGCGCTGAAGCCGGCCGTCCCCCGTGAGATCATTATTAATGAGCGGGATCGTCGCATCCAGCTGATGGTAGCCGAGGATGACCTCGCTATCGCGATTGGTCGCAAGGGGCAAAATGCTCGCCTTACCTCCCGCCTTATCGGTTGGAAGATCGATATCGAAGAGTGGAAGGAAGAGACCGTCGATGTGCAGGACGAAGCGACCAAGAAATTGGCGTCGACGCTGCAGGTTGATGGCGAACTCGCCGAACGCCTTATCACGGCTGGTTTTGTTTCTCTCGATATTTTTGAAGGCGTCGAAGCTGACGACCTCGAAGGTTCCGGCTTCACGGCCGAAGAAGCCACTGACATCCTTTCGAAAGTCGCCGCTGCCCAAGGCAGTGAGTCCGCCTAATTTTTAATGATTCTGCTAGCCCGCCATATTTCCCGCACCACCGCCTGATGAGCATCCGCATCCACGAACTCGCCAAGAAAATCGGCATGGACAACAAGTCCCTGCTCGCCCTCCTCAAGGAGCGCAAATTCGAGGTCAAGAGTGTCTCCAGCACCATCGACAACATCTCGGCGGAGGCGCTGGAGGAGGAGTTCGCCCAGCCCGCCGAAGCGGAAGCTCCCGCGGAAGTAAAGGCCGAGCCGGAAGTCAAAGTTGCGCCCGCACCTGCTCCGGGCACGCCACCCAAGGTGAATATTCCAGCGGGGGTTTTTGTGAAAAGTGCGGCGGATCTCGAGCGTGAGAAGGCCGAAAAGGCGGCGGCCGCAGAGGCCGAGAAAGCAGCGGCTAAAGCAGCAGCGGCACCCGCGGCACCCGCGACTCCGCCGCCGGTCCCGGCGGCTCCGGCTCCCGTATCCGCTCCGGTAAATCCTCCGCCACCGCCTGCTCCGGCTCGTGCTGCATCACCGGCTCCCGTGGCCGTACCTCCGGCCCCCGCGTCTCGACCCGCACCGACGCCACCCCCCGCAGCTCCGGCCCCTCCCACGCCGACCAAGGGGCCTGCTCCGGCTCCATCGCCGGAAACTCCGGCTGCTCCTGCCGCAGCGCAGACCGAGGACGGTGAAATCACGACTGTCCAAATCAAGCCGCCCATCATCGTTCGCGAATTCGCGGGTGTATTGGGCCTCAAACCTTTCAAGCTGATTTCCGAGCTCATGGAACAAGGCATTTTTGCCTCCATGAACCAGACCATCGAAGAAGACGTGGCGATTGCCCTGGGCGAAAAGCACAACGTAATTCTGGAGATCAAGCACCGCGGCGAAAGCCAGGTTCCGGAGACCAAGTCCAAAGAGGATCTCGAAATTGAGAAAGAGATTCACGAAGCCGAAGAGGAGGAACGTAATCTCTCCAATCGTCCGCCAGTGGTGTGTATTCTTGGTCACGTCGATCACGGTAAAACTTCGCTTCTCGATACGATCCGCAAAGCCAACGTCGTATCGGGGGAAGCCGGAGGGATCACCCAGCACATCGGGGCTTATCAGGTGAAACAGGGCGATGGACTCATCACCTTCCTGGATACGCCGGGTCACGCCGCCTTTAACAAGATGCGCGCTCGAGGCGCGCAGGTAACGGATGTCGCAATTCTTGTGATCGCCGCTGACGACGGTTTTAAACCTCAGACGGATGAAGCGCTTAAGTTCATTAAGGAAGCCGGCGTGACGTTAATCGTTGCCGTCAACAAGATGGACGCACCGGGCGCAAATCTGGATCAGGTTAAAACTCAGATGCAGCAACGCGATATCGCCTCCGAAGACTGGGGCGGCACGACGGTTACGGTTCCCGTGTCGGCACTGAAGGGCGAGGGTATCGACGAGCTGCTGGAATTGATAAATTTGCAGGCCGAAGTTCTGGAACTGAAGGCCAACGCGAAGACAGATGCCTCGGGTATCGTGATTGAATCTCAAATTGAAACCGGTCGTGGTCCCCTGGCGACGGTCATCGTGCAACGTGGCACGCTCAAAGTCGGCGATGCGATCGTGTGCGGCCGTGAGTGGGCGAAAGTTCGGGCCATGTTTGATGATCAAGGTAAGAACCTCAAATCGGCGCCTCCTTCCACTCCGGTGCGGGTCATCGGCTGGTCAGGGCCTCCGGAGAGCGGCGCGACGTTCACTTCGGTAAAAAATGTCCGCATCGCGGAAAGCATGGCGGACGAGGCGGCTGATCTGGCGAAGAAGACGGTCACCACCAAGGCCGCCGAGCCGAAGGAAGTTTCAGTGGAAGCGCTGTTCGCCAATATCGCGGCGACTCAAGCCAAGAATCTCAAGCTCGTGATCAAGAGCGACGTTTACGGATCTTCCGAAGCGGTTCGTGGCATGATCGAAGGGATCCAAAGCACCAAGGTGTCGGCCGAAATTGTGGCCAACGAAGTGGGGGTAGTGACCAAGAACGACGTGCAGCGCGCCAGCGCGGCCGGAGCCACGATTCTGGCGTTCAATACGAAGCTCGAAAACGGCGTCACGCCGCAGGCGAAGCATCACGGCGTGCGGGTCGAATCCTTTTCCATCATTTATGAGCTGACCGATCGGGTCCGCGAGATGATGGCCGATCTGCTCGATCCGGATTCCAAGGAAGTCAAGAAGGGCGCCGCCGAGGTGCGCGAAGTCTTCCCGCTGGCCAAAGGATTTGTGGCCGGTTGTTTGGTCACCGAAGGCAAGATCATACGCAACGCCTCCGCGCGGGTTCGTCGCGGCAAAGAGTCGGTTTACGAGGGCAAGGTCAACACGCTCAAACGCTTCAAGGACGACGCCAACGAAATCCGCGCCGGATTGGAGTGCGGTATCAAGATCGACGACTTCAATGGTTACGAGAAGGGCGACGTCATCGAGATCTTCGAAATTCAACAAGTTCGTGCCTCGCTTTGATCGCACCGCGATCCGCGTCTGATGTCCAACCGCACCATCCGCATTGCCGAACTCGTCCAGCGCGAGCTGGGGGCGTATCTGCATACGAAATACAAGCAGGAAACCGTGGCGATTACGGTGGCCGGAGTGCAAGTGGCGCCGGATCTGAAAACGGGTAAGATTTTCTACTCCATTTTCGGCGATGAAGAGACCGTCAATGATCGGTTTCGTTGGCTGCTGCGTAAACGGGCTGAAATTCGCCGGGAATTGGCTCAACGCATCCAAATCAAACACGCGCCGGATTGGGTTTTTCTGATGGATGAAGCGGTAGAGCGGGGCAACCGGGTGCTGGAAATTTTGGACCAGATCGAATCGAGCGAAACCTCGGCGGCCAAAGAGGGGGATGCTTCCTCATGAGCTCAGGATTATCGGATCCGAACCTCCGCGCGAGCTTCAAGCAGGTGTTGGCGGAATTGGGAGATCGTCCCGTCGCCGTGGTAGGACATGCGCGACCGGACGGAGATTGCATCGGATCGCAGGTGGCCCTGGCCCGGGTTCTACGCGCGGTGGGGCATGAGGCGATTTGTGTGAATCTCCACGCGGTGCCGCGTCGGTTGGCCTTTGTGGCCCGCGAGGAAAATTTTATCACGCCCGATGAATTGGATGATCGAAACTATGTGGTGATCTACGTGGACTGCGCCGATCAGGATCGTCCGGGCGCGAAACTACGTCAGCGTTTTCCTCAGGTGTTGGGGAATGTGGACCATCACGTTTCCAATACCGCCTATGCTACGCACAACTGCGTGGCCGCAAACTCCGCGGCTACGTGCGAGATTTTGGGGGCATTCTTCATCGACGAAAAACTGCCCATTGATGCGCAGACGGCGCAGGCGCTCTACGCGGGAATCATCACCGATACGGGACAATTTCGATTCAGTTCCACCAGTCATACGACGTTTAAGATCTCGGCCGAACTCATGGCTTTGGGGGCGAATCCCGCTGAAGCGGGTTACGAACTCTACGAACGCGAACCCGCGGGGAAGATGCAGCTACTGCAACGTTTCCTGGCGTCGTTCGATATGCATGCCGTCGGCCGGATATGTTTGGGCACCATTGAACGCGGTGTATTCGAAGCGACCGGAACGGGGGCGGAGGATACGGAAGGATTGGTCGACTACGCGCGTGCGATCGAAGGCGTTGAAATCGGCGGATTGATCGAAGAGCGCGCAAATGGAATCAAGGCGAGTTTACGTTCGAATGATCCCCGAATCCGGGTCGATCAGATTGCGGCAAAATTTAACGGTGGCGGGCACGCCTGTGCCGCTGGGTTAACCATGCCGGGCATGCCCGCGGGAGTCTTTCGCCGGGAACTGGTGGCAGCGCTTGAGGCCCGATTGGCTGAGGTGGACGCGCAAAAACAAACCTAATTCATGCTGGCTCAACGGAAGGAAATTGAGGGTGTCTTGCTGGTGGACAAACCCACGGATCATACGTCGCACGACGTCGTCGCGCGCTTGCGCGGAAAGCTTAAGATGAAGCGCATCGGCCATGCCGGTACGCTCGATCCCGCTGCCACCGGATTGCTGGTCATGTTGGTGGGAAAAGCGACCAAGGTATCGCAATACCTGATGAGTGTGGAAAAGGAATACACCGGCACCATCAAGCTGGGC
>CBFHXU010000201.1:0-5180 GCA_965659875.1 uncultured Opitutaceae bacterium | reverse complement strand
CTGACCACATCGCATGAGCACCTCCGAAGAAACGACTCCCGGCGCCACGCCAACCGATTTTATTCGCGAGATAATCGCGCAAGATCGGGAATCTGGACGCACACCGGAAATCATCACCCGGTTCCCGCCGGAACCCAACGGTTACCTGCATCTGGGGCATGCCAAATCGATTTGCCTGAACTTCGGTGTCGCCGTGGAGAATCAGGGACGGTGCAACCTGCGATTCGATGACACCAATCCCACCAAGGAGGACAGTCACTACGTCGATTCTATCACCACGGACATCAATTGGTTGATCGGTGATTGGGCCGAAGATCAGTTGGGGCAAAAAAAACTGGGTTCCCAGCCGGCGATCCAGACGATCGACGGTCGGGATGACTTTTACGCCGCTCCGAGCAGCGCGGGGGAAACGGAGCCCTTCTTTACGAGCGATTATTTTGAACAGCTCTACCTCTACGCTGAGCAGCTCATCAAATCCGGCCACGCGTTTGTGTGCGACCTGTCCCCCGAAGAAACCGAAGCGTATCGCGGCACACCCACCCAACCTGGTAAAAACAGCCCCCATCGCGATCGATTGATCGACGAGAACTTAGACCTGTTTCGCCGCATGCGAGCCGGGGAATTTCCCGATGGTGCCCGCACCCTTCGCGCCAAAATCGACATGGCCTCACCCAATGTTTGGCTGCGCGATCCGCTCCTCTATCGGATTCGTCACGTGGAGCACCATCATGCCGGGACCCAGTGGAATCTTTATCCCCTTTACGATTTCGCCCATTGTCTGAGCGACTACCTCGAAGGCATCACTCACTCCCTTTGCACCCTCGAATTCGAAGTGCATCGCCCACTCTACAACTGGATTCTGGAGTCGCTCAATCTACCGCGCCGACTGCCTCAACAAATCGAATTCGCGAAACTCAATCTCGCTTACACCCTGTTCAGCAAGCGGCGACTCCTGCGGATGGTGGAGGAAAAAGCCGTGGAGGGTTGGGACGACCCACGCCTACCGACATTGGCCGGACTGCGTCGACGGGGTATTCCCGCGGCCGCCATCCGGAATTTCGCCTATCATATCGGCATCACCAAATTCGACGGGGTCACCGAGGCCGCCGTATTCGAAGGTATCGTGCGCGACACTTTAAATGCCAGTGCTCCGCGACGCATGGGCGTACTGGCACCGTTAAAATTGGTTCTGACCAATCTCGAGGTAGGCGAAGTCTACGAAACTCAGGCGCCCAATCATCCCAAAGACGAGTCCCGGGGCACGCGTCCCGTGCGGCTCACCCGTGAAGTTTACATCGAGCAAGATGACTTTGCCGAGGTGCCCCCGCCCAAATTCCGTCGCTTGAAACCTGGCGGCAGTGTTCGGCTCAAATACGGCTGCATCGTAACCTACCAGGATGTCGTCAAGGACGAGGCCGGAAACGTGATCGAGGTTCATGTTACGGCCGATTTGACCACGCGCAGCGGGGAACCCAATTCCGGCCAAAAAGTGAAAGGCACCATACATTGGGTGAGTGCCGAGGATGCATTGGATGTCGAAGTCCGTCTTTACGATCGCCTGTTCAATGTCGCCGAACCCGGAGCCGCCGAAGACTTCATGGACTGCTTGAATCCGGACTCCTTGGAAATCGTGCAGGCCAAGGTTAGCCCCGATCTGTTTTCACTCCCCCCCGAGCAGGGCGTGCAATTCGAACGCTTGGGCTATTTCACCCGCGATCCGGCCTCCGACAAACCGGTATTCAACCGCACCATCACATTGCGCGACACCTGGGCGAGTAAGTAATTTTCCCAATTGGCTATTTGGCTGAAGCGAAGCAGGGTTTGGCCGAACTTAGCGCATCGATGGCAAAAATCCTCCTAGTCGGCGATAATGAAGAGCTCCTCGAAGTTCAGTCCGCCTTTCTCCGCGCGAACGATCAAACCGTCATCACCGCGCGCAACGGCAAGGAAGCATTGATTCAGTTGGAGGGCGGAAATTTCGATATCATGGTCACGGATGTGATCATGCCCGAAATGGGGGGTTTTGAGACTATCATGACCGTGCGCAAAGACTATCCCCATTTGCCTATCATCGCCGTTTCGGGCGGCGGGCGCGTCGGCGCCACCGACTATCTTGCCATGGCTAAAAGCATGGGCGCCAAGATTGCCCTGAGTAAGCCGGTCGCTCCGGCGACACTTCTGCGCGAAGCCCGTTACCTTTTGGGGGAAACCCCCAACCGAAACGGTGATTCCTAATGCCCCGAATGCGGGCTCACGGCAGCGCATGAACCCTATCGTTGCGGACGGAATTGCTTTTAATTCTTACCCGAGCAAGCCTCGGCCTTGCCCATGATGATACGCACGCTCATTACCATCGCCCTGGTAAACTTCACGCACGCGGTTGCTGCGACCCAACCTACCCGTGCTCCGAATATCATTCTGATTCTCGCCGATGACATGGGCTACGGCGACACAGGGTTTACCGGCAGTGAGAAACTTCGGACCCCGCATCTGGATGCGCTCGCTCGTTCCGGGGTTTTCTGTCGTCAGGGCTATGTAGCCAGCTCCGTATGCTCCCCCTCCCGGGCCGGTCTCCTTACCGGTCGCGATCCGCGACGTTTTGGTTATGAAGGTAATCTCAATCGTGACGATAAATTCTACGCTACCCGCCCGGAGTTGCTCGGGCTCCCTCCCGGTGAATTGACTCTCGGCGATCACTTGCGTTCGGCGGGCTACGCCACCGCCTTAATCGGTAAATGGCACCAGGGGATCGGTCCCGGTTTTCACCCCAACGAACGAGGCTTTGACTACTTCTGCGGGATGTTGGGCGGCAGCCACAGTTACTTCCCCTTGCGGGACAAAAATAGCATCGAACGAAACGGGACGCCGGTCACGGAATTCTCGAGCGAATATCTCACCGATTTCTTCACCGATGAAGGCATTCAGTGGATGACCGAACAGAAAACCAAGGAGCATCCCTGGTTCGTTTTCATGTCCTACAACGCACCGCATGGCCCCATGCATGCGACGGAGGCTGATTTGGCAAAATTCGACCACATTGAGGATCCTACCCGCCGCACTTATGCCGCCATGATGTGGGCCCTGGATCGCAGCGTGGGCCGCATCCACGATTGGTTGGAATCCAATGGTGAACTCGAAAACACCCTGATCGTCTTTTTCTCCGACAACGGCGGGCCCAACAACAACGGAAGCTGGAACGGACCCCTCTCCGGCGGCAAAGGAGTTCTGCGGGAAGGCGGCATCCGGGTGCCCATGTTTTGGTCCTGGCCCGGCGCACTGCCCGCCGGGCAAGTTTATGAACCACCCGCTTCCGCCCTCGATTTACTCCCCACCTTTTTAGCCGCGGCCGAGGCGCCCGCTTTGCCACTCCGCGATCCCCTGAGTCACGAAGATCCCCGCAATCATAAACGGGGCGTCCAAAAATTCGGGGCCTATGACGGCATCAATCTATTGCCTCATTTACGGGGAACCACGACCGCCACAACTCGAAGTTTGTTTTGGCGCCTCCAGGGACAGGCCGCCGTCCGCCACGGGGAGCATAAACTGCTTCGGCTCTCCCACCGTCCCGCGGAATTATTCGCCCCCGCGACCGATGCCGGGGAGTTTAATGACCTTTCGGAAGAAGACCGGGATCGGACCGCAGCGCTGTATCGCGAGCTGGCGGATTGGGAATCAATGCTGCCCACCGTTCCGCTTTGGGACTCTTCGCCATTTTGGCAAAGCGAGAGTGCAAAGAACTATGACAATCGCCCGGCCGGCCCTGAACCGAAGTAACGCTTCGATCGCACGAGGTTGGTCTTGAGAGTATCGGGAGCAAACGATTCAGTGATCCATCATGCCCCGCCCTGCTCTCCTTCTTCTGCTTAAGGCTCTGGTCGTTGCCGGCACGTTCTCGGTTTCGTTGGGTCACGCCCAACGCCCCGATCTCCTCTTCCGCGAGGACTGGAAAGAAATACCCGCCGAGCTGCCGGTGAACCAAAACCACGTGGCGAACCCTGATCTCATTTTACACCTGCATGGTGCCTCACCGGATCTTATCAAAAAGAGTAACCACGATAAACCGGCCGATGATCCCTATTACATTTGGTCGGGGCGCAGTGTGGCCAGCAACTGGGCGGTTTCGCTCGAGCCCAAATCTGGTCGGTTCGACCTCACCGGCCAAGCCAAAGTGCGCTGGCGGGCCAAACAGAGCGGATTTCGGATTCTGCGCATCATCGTTCAACTCGAGAATAATGAATGGCTGGTCAGCGATGTGGGCGACGGTCCTTCGGATGATTGGCGGGAACGGGAATTCGTCATGGCCAACATCAAATGGCGAAAATTGAACATGGAATTGATCGTGGAAGAACATCCCGTCGTCACCGACGCCGATCTTTCCCGCGTGAAGCAGATCGGGTTCACCGATCTCATGACCGGAGGCAACAGCCGCGCCTGTTCGCGCCTCGATTGGATCGAGGTGTATGCGCGACCGTCGTCCTAATCGAAACCTTAGGCCGGAATCTCCGGCGGGCTGGCCAGAAAACGCTCCATCCGGGCCACCACGCGGTCCTTGCCGAGCACGCGGAAGATTTGCGTGATTCCGGGCCCCGCATTCGTACCCGTCACGGACAAACGAGCGACCGCTTGGTAGGCCCCAAATCCATTTCCGTTCGATTCGGCCATCGCTTTCATCGCCTCCTCCACGGCGGTTTCGTCGTCCAGTGAATCCTGCTTAGCGAGGAGATCTTTCAGTTCGGCCAACCGAGCCAACGGTTCACCCTTTTTTAAGGTCTTTTTGATCGCTTTCGGATTCCACGGAAAGTCTTCCGAGCAGAAGTAAGAAATATACGCCGGGAGCTCATCGATCGCTTTAATCTTCGGCTGACTGATCGCCATGACCGCGGCAAAGTAGTCTTCTGAAACCGAGTTCATGATCGCGGCGTTCTCGGGGGTCACGGCGAAGAAATCGCGGGCTTTCGCCAAAAAGTCACTCGGCGGCAATTCGAGCAGATACGACATGTTGAGATGAGCCATCTTTCGTTCGTCGAATCGGGCGTTACTCTGATTTACCCCCGGGAAATCGAAGCGGGAAATGATCTCGGCGATGGGCATTTTCTCTTGATCGTCCTTGGGGTTCCAGCCGAGCAGACAGAGGAAATTCACCACGGATTCCGGTAAGTATCCTCGCTTTTGATACTCTT
>CBFHXU010000200.1:0-5183 GCA_965659875.1 uncultured Opitutaceae bacterium | reverse complement strand
CTCCGTAAATACGCAAAATAAACGAATATGTAAATATCATATAATCAATGATATGAACACCATTGTCACTTAGTAAGTGACAATGGTGTGGGGGGGTGGAGTCGCCTGTGGGGGGGGCGAGCGGGGGAGGAAAGGGGTGAGTTGTAACTTGTTACTTTCGCGCGGGCAGGGGAGAACAGTCTGGTGTCCCGTAGCTTGAAGAACATCAGCATCGTCTCCCTCGCGACCGTTTTGTCGCGGTTTCTGGGGTTGGGGCGAGATATTCTGATAACGGCGATCTTTGGCGCCTCTGGTTTGGCCTCGGCCTTCGTCACGGCATTTACGTTGCCGAATCTCTTCCGGCGCTTGCTCGGGGAGGGCGCACTTACCGCGGCCTTGGTGCCGACCCTGAACGAGGAATTAGCGGCGGATCGCAAGGACGCCGCCTTCCGGATCGTCAACGAGGTGACCAGTTGGCTGGGCCTGTTGACACTGTTCATCGTATCGGGAGCGATGGTGACGCTGCACCTTTTGGCAGATTCCTCATGGTTGCGGGATATCTCGGCGAATCCCGAGCAGTGGCAGCGTTGGCAATCCGCGGCGCATCTCGCGGTGATGCTGTTTCCGTATTTGTTGTTCGTGTGTTTGGCGGCGGCATTTAGTGCTGCCTTGCAAACGCTGGGGCGATTTGTGGCTCCCGCGATTTCCCCGATTCTTTTAAACCTTTCGATGATCGGCGCGCTGAGCTGGGCGATGTGGGGAATCGGCCTCGAACTCGACGATGCGCGAATGAAGTGGCTGTGCGGCGGCGTGTTGTTCGGAGGATTTTGGCAGATGATGGTGCCGGCGGTGGCGCTCAGTCGCGTCGGTTGGCGACCGGCTTGGGGATTTCGGCTCAGTCCGGCGGTGCGTTCGATTTTGTTGCTGATGGGTCCCACCGTCGTGGGTTCGGCGATCTACCTGATCAACCTTTCGGTAACCCGCATCATCGGCCTCTCACTCAACGACTCGGCGGCGGCGATTTTAAACTTGGCCACCCGGTTGGTGGAGTTGCCTATCGGGGTCTTTGCCATCGCGGTTACGACCGTGGTGTTTCCCCTGATTTCGCAGCATGCGGCGAAGGAGAACTGGCGCGACATGGCGGCAGCCTACCACAAGGGTATGCGGCTCATTTTGGCCCTCAATATACCGGCGGCGGTTGGGATGGTATTGTTGGCGGGGCCGATTATCCGGGTATTGTTTGAGCGCGGCGCATTTCGGGCGAGTGATACGGCGGAGATGATACCGGTTCTCGGGATCTTTGCCGTGGGGCTGCCGGTCTTTGCCTACGTGAGTCTTTTGCTGCGGGCTTTCTACGCGCGAAAGGACACCCGCACCCCGATGAGAGCGGCTCTCCTCAGCTTTTTCGTGAACATCGGCCTATGTTTAGAACTGAAGGATATTTGGTCCACGCAGGGACTGGCCGTAGCCAGCACCGTTGCGGTGATCGTGCAGGCAGCGTATTTACAACGTGCGCTCACTGCGCGGCGACCCGAGCTGTCTTTTGGTCCGTTGATGCGTGATTTGGCGAAGATCGTCGCGGCGAGTGCGGGTATGGGTATTGCCGTCGCTTTAGGCAAATGGGGACTGTCGTCGGCCGGGTCGGGCATGGCGATGGATATGCTTCGGTTGGTGCTATTGATTCCCGTCGGTGCAGGTGTTTTTGCCGCAATCGCCTTCGCGTTGAAATTAGAAGGCCGCCAGGAGTTGGTTGATTTGGTGCGCCGTCGTCTGACGGGCGGTTCGTCGGAGAGCTCTGACTCATGACCGCATTTCTAAAAAAGAATTGGTTCATGCTGGGGATGCCGGTGGCCGTGGCCTTGGCCTGGATCGCTCCAGCCGGGGGCGCGACTGGCGGTCCGTTGCACGCGGAGGTGACGACCAAACTCGCGGTGGCCGTGGTCTTCTTTATTCAAGGGCTGACGCTTCCCGGAAAAGCACTGGTCGATGGAGCCAGCCAAGGTCGGCTTCACCTTGGGGTGCAGGGCTTTTGCTTCCTGGTGTTTCCGTTGCTCGGTTTGGCGATGGATGCACTCATCGGCGCGAATCTTTCACCGGATCTTCGACTGGGGTTTCTGTTTCTTTGCGTGCTGCCTTCCACGATTATTATGGCGGTGGTGCTGGCCGCTGCCGCGGGTGGAAATGTAGCGGCGGCGATCTTCAATGCAGTCCTGTCGAATGTGCTGGGCGTATTTTTGACTCCGCTTTGGGTGGCATGGCTGATGAAATCCAGCGGGGGCGATAAGTCGTTGGCGGGAGTGCTGGGCGAAGTGTGTGTTTTGTTGCTCGTGCCCCTGGCAATCGGGCAAATCGTAAGGCGTATGGGGGCCAAGGCCAAAGCGGATGCGAACAAGAAACGGCTCACCCATTTTTCCAACGGGACGATTCTCTTCATCGTTTACGCCGCCTTTTGTAACTCGGTGCAGGCCGAAATCTGGCGAAATCAAGGAATGGGGACCTTGGTTTGGAGCCTGATCGGAGTAGGTCTCCTCATGACGGCCGCGGTGTTGAGTGCGCGGCTGGTGGCCAAAGGACTGGGACTCGCTCCCCCCGAGCGTATTGTGATGATCATCAGTGGTTCCCAGAAGAGCTTGGCCACGGGAGTTCCGCTGGCCAATGTCATCTTCGGAGCACACCCGGGGCTGGGGGTGATTCTCTTGCCCGTGATGATTTATCACCCCATCCAACTCTTCGTATGCGGTTGGTTGGCGGGGCGCCACGCCGTCGAAAATCAGGTGACAGATACGTAACATTAATTGCGGGTGTAGCTTGATCGGAACGCCAGTCCACGTAAGTTACGCGTAATGGGACGCTCCAGTAACGCCGATCAACGTCTGATGGACGCCGCGCTTTATCTCCTCTGGGGAGAAAGCTACGGGTCTGTTACGATCGACGACATCTGTAAACGAGCGGATGTGCACAAAGGTAGTTTCTATCATTTTTTTGATTCCAAATCGGATCTCGCCGTTCGGGCGCTGGATCGCATGTGGATAGACTATAAACCTCAACTGGAGGAAATGTTTGCTCCCTCGATTCCGCCGATGGAACGAATTCGTAATACCTGCAATGCGACGTACGTGATGCAGGTGGAATTGAAGGAAAAATACGGCCGCGTGCTGGGTTGTGTCATGTGCGCGCTGGGTTCTGAGATCGGTAATCGGGACGACGCGATTCGGGATAAAGTTCGGCAGCTGTTGGATGAGGTGAGGTCATTTTGGGTGACCGCGATTGCTGACGGGCAGGATGCCGGGCTCGTGGAAGCGGGTGACATCACCTGCAAAGTGCGTTGCGCCATGGCCGTTTCCGAGGGGCTGGTGGCCCAAGCCCGTCTGCATAATGATCTAAATTTAATTTCCGATTTAGCCGATCGGGTATGCGAACATCTTCAGGCCAGACAACCGGTTACGGTTGCCTGAACCAAGGCTTCCGGATGGGGTTCCTTACGCTTCCGGAATAGTTGACCAATTAGTCAACAATTATGAATGCAACTCAATCCAATGTATTTACCGCCACCGAGGCGGATTTTGAACAGAGCGTCGTGGAGGCCTCTCGTGACCGGTTGGTACTCGTAGACTTTTGGGCCCAATGGTGTGGTCCGTGCAAGGCGCTCGCTCCCATCCTGGAGGAAGTCGCCACCGCTCGCGCTGACAGCGTGAAGATCGTTAAAGTTGATGTAGATGCCGAAGCCCGTCTCGCGCAGAACAATGGCGTGCGGGCCATGCCTACGCTGGTCATCTATCGCGATGGGAGAGCGGTCGGACAGTTGGTCGGCTTGCAATCAGCCGGTGCGATCGGTCAGGCGTTGGACGCTGCGGCGAGCGCTTAACCGCAGCGATCAGATTTTCAGACTATGCCCACTGTTGACGTTTCCTTACTCGGCGCGCCCCTGCGGGTCGGCGACCTCGAATTGCCCAACCGCATCATCATGGCGCCGCTCACGCGGTGCCGATCGGGGCCGGGACGCGTGCCCACGGCGTTGATGGCGGAGTATTACCGGCAACGGGCCTCCGCGGGACTCATTCTCACCGAAGCGACTTCGGTCGATCCGATGGGGGTGGGCTACCCCGATACGCCCGGGATTTGGTCGGATGAGCAGGTCGTCGGTTGGCAAGGAGTGACGGCGGCCGTGCACGAAGCCGGAGGGCGAATATTTCTCCAGCTTTGGCACGTCGGTCGGATTTCGGATCCGGTATATTTGAAGGGCGAGCTGCCCGTTGCGCCCTCGGCTGTCGCCGCGGACGGGCACGTGAGCCACATCCGGCCCAAGAAACCATTTGTGACGCCGCGCGCGTTGGAGACCGCCGAAATTCCGGCGGTGGTGGAGGCATTCCGCAAGGGCGCGCAGAACGCGAAACAAGCCGGATTCGATGGGGTGGAAATCCATGGAGCCAACGGCTATCTACTGGACCAATTCCTCTACCCGGATAGCAACCTGCGCACGGACGATTACGGAGGTTCGATAGAAAATCGGGCGCGTCTACATCTGGAAGTTACCGATGCTGTGATTGATGTTTGGGGCGCTGATCGCGTCGGCATGCATATCGCACCCCGTGGTGAGTCTCATGATTTAGACGTTACCTATCGTTCCGAGGTGTTCGGCTATTTGGCCCGCGAATTGGGCCGCCGAAAAATCGCTTTCTTATTCGCCCGGGAATCTCAGGAATCCCCGCGGATTGGACCCGATTTGAAGGCGGCATTTGGCGGTCCGTTCATCGCCAACCAGAAACTCTCGCCGACCGAGGGCGCCGCCTTGTTGGCGGCGGGTGAGGCTGATGCGATCTCATGGGGACAGCTCTACATTGCGAATCCAGATCTGCCGGAACGCATAGCCGGTGGGACGGAACTGAATGCCCCGAATCCGGATACGTTTTACGGCGGAGGAGCGGAGGGTTACACCGATTACCCCGTCTGCGGTGAAGCTTGAGGTAACCGCGGGTTAACGGAATGTAACGAGTTTGTGAGATCATCGGCTGGGGCTTTGACTTCTCGAAATTCGAATCCCTTCATGAGCGGATGAAAACACGTCGTGATTTTTTGCGGTCAGCTGGTATGGGCTCCGCGGCATTCCTTGGTCTCCGGACCTTGGTGAATCATCCGCTCGAAGCCGCCTTGGCTCCGAAGTCTATGAATGGGGCGGGATTGGGAGCGCTTCAGATGAATACAGG
>CBFHXU010000199.1:0-5225 GCA_965659875.1 uncultured Opitutaceae bacterium | reverse complement strand
AGCGGCCACTGGTCCCATTCTCATTCAGGGCAACCATGGTCCCGTCGCGTTCCGCAACATCACCAAACGCTCTTACGACTTCGACACGCAGATCTCGATCCAGAACGTGAAGAGCCAACTCAAACGCCGCCTGAACGTGGCGGCAACGATCGATGAAGACGAAGCACCCACCGAGGAACTGCCTCCCGCCGCCGCCTCCATCATCGATCCGGGCGCACTCGGCGAGAGCAAGTTCTTCACCGCAACCTATAAGGGCGAAATCAACATCCCCAACGCCGGCACTTACGCCTTCGACGCGGACTCGCGTGGCACCGTCACCCTCGAAATCGCCGGCCAGGAAGCTCTCATTCCCATCAATCCCGGCGTGCGCTCCGTGCCGATCGAACTCGCCGCCGGCGCGCAGCCTTTCACCCTGAAATACACCCATGGCCGTTGGAACACTCCGCAGGCCGCACTTTTCGTAGAAGGTCCCGGCATCGCCCGCCACCAATGGGGCGCCAAGGCCAAGCAGGAAAAAGTGAAGGCCATGACCGCCGCCATGGCTGACGAGGAGGAACCCGTTGGCGAACCCAAGAATAAGAAGGTCACCGAGATCATCGTTACTCCGCCCTCCGACGGTGTGCGCCTCCAGCGTGGTTTCACGCCCTTCGATCCCCGCAAGCGACTCTACTCGGTTGCCGTCGGTGAATCCAATGGCGTCCACTACGCCTACGATTTCGAAACCGCCACCATCCTGCGCGTTTGGAACGGTCCGTTCCTCGATCTGTTCGATTTCTGGGATGGTCGCGCTCACAACCAATATCTCAACCCCATCGGTCCCACGCTGACGTTTCACGACAACCCCACCGTGGGGCTGCTCGAAAGCGGCGATCACGACTGGCCGACCGAGTCCGATGCCATGTGGAATTTTGAGGGTTACACCCTCGACGAACGAGGCGCCCCCACCTTCCACGCCCGCCTGTCCGACATTGAGATCGAAGACAACATCTCCACCACCGCCGCCCCGCGCAGCCTGCAACGCAGCCTCACACTCCGCGGCAATCACACCTCCTGGATGACCGGCATTTTGCTCGCCGAAGCCGATACCATCACGGCTCAGTCCGACGGTCTCAGCTACATCATCGGCGACCGCGACTACTACATCGATGTTTCGGCCGATAATCAAAACCAGCCCTTCGTCCGCCACATCAATGGACGCGATCAGCTCCTCCTTTTCCCGCCGAAATCCGGCAAGGATGTTAACCTCACTTACACCCTCGTCTGGTAAAGCCCGGCCATGAAAAACACACTTTCACTCACTCTTCTTTCCAGCGCGATCTTCGCCGCCACCGCCTGGGCGCAGAACCCCTCGGCCGAAGAACGTTTCGCCAAGCCTTCCGACGAGCTGGTCCAACTCGAAAACCTATATTGGGAACGCACGCCCATTCCGATTCCGGATGACATCATCCTCGAATCCAGCGGCATTCTCGCCCTGCCCAATAAGGAACTGCTCGTCACCACCCGCCGCGGGGAAATTTGGCACATCGCCGGCGCCTACGACAAGGTGCCGAACCCGAAGTTTACGCTCTTCGCCTCCGGTCTGCACGAACCCCTCGGCATCATCGCCGCCCCTCAAGGCGGCTACTACGTCGCCCAACGTCCCGAGGTCACGCACATCGAAGACACCGATGGCGACGGCCGCGCCGACTCATTTAAGACGCTGGCTGAGATTCCGATCTCCGGCAGCTACCACGAATACGCCTTCGGCCCCATCATGGCGCCCAACGGCAACCTTCGCGTGACCCTCAACGTCGCCTTTGGCGCCGCCACCCAATCCCCCGTGCCATGGCGCGGGTGGATGATCGAGATCACCCCCGATGGACAAATCATTCCCATCGCTGCGGGCCTCCGCTCTCCCGCCGGTTTCACCGTTTCAAAAGACGGTGTCTGGCTTGCCGCCGAAAACCAAGGCGAGTGGGTGGGATCCGGGCGAATCACCCAAATCGACGAAGGCGACTTCATCGGTCACATCGCCTCCCTCGCCTGGACCCGCGAACCCGGCTCGACGGTCTCGCTTCGCCCCGGCGACATTCCGGACAGCGGCGAGCCCATGCACGAAGTCGCCAAACGTATCCCCGGCATCAAAACGCCCGCCGTCTGGTTGCCGCACACGATCCAAGGTATCTCCACCGCCGGTCTCGTCGAAGACTTGACCGGAGGCGACTTTGGTCCCTTCGCCGGCCAATATTACATCAGCGATCAGGGCCAAAGTAAGATCATCCGCATGTCCATGGAGCAGGTGAAAGGCGTCTGGCAAGGTGCCAGCTACGCCTTCCGCGAAGGTTTTGAATGCGGCATCATCCGCCTCACCTGGGGTGAGGACGCCACCCTCTGGGCCGGTGAAACCAACCGCGGCTGGGGCAGCGTCGGTTCCAAACGCGAAGGGCTGGAACGCCTCACCTGGACCGGCAAGACGCCCTTCGAGATCAAGGAGATCACGGCCGAAAATGACGGCTTCCTCATTACCTTCACCCAGCCCGTAGATCCGGATTCCGCCGCCGACATCGCATCTTACAGTGTCACGAGTTTCACCTACAAATACCACGAGACCTATGGCAGTCCGCCGATCAATGTCAGCCCGCACACCATTGCCAAAATTGAGGTCGCCGAAGATGGACTGAGCGCCCGCCTCGCCTTGCCGAAACTGCTCGAGGGTTACGTGCACGAGATCAAGATCCCGGGAGTGCGCTCGGCGAAATCCGGCGACACCCTGCTCCACGACACGGCCTACTACACGCTCAACCAAATTCCCTTCGGCGAACGAATCATCCCGTTTGGCATGAAAGAGGAATCCTCGAGGGATCATGCCCACCACACCGGCATGAGCGATACGACTTCCGCCGCCGGAGGTCCGAAAAACCTCACCGCCCCCCCCGCCGACTGGAACGGTGCCGAACCCGACCAAAGCATCTCCATCGGCACGAAACCCGGGCTGCAATTCGACCAAACGCTCCTCACGGCCAAAGCCGGTTCGCGCATCGAATTCACCTTCAACAATGTCGACGACATGATGCACAACTTCGTGCTCACCTACCCCGGCAAGGGAATGGACGTCGGCAATGCCGCCATGCAACTCGGCGTAGCGGGCGAAGGCATGAACTTCGTGCCCAAGTCCGGCGACGTCATCGCCCACACCAAAATCCTCCATCCCGAGTCCTCCGAAACCATCTACTTCGCCGTCCCCGATGAACCCGGCGACTACGACTTCGTCTGCACCTTCCCCGGCCACGCCTTCCTGATGAAAGGAATTATGCGCGTCACCGAGTGACGCGCAAAGTATCAAGTATCAGGTAACAAGCTGCTCCGCAGAAGTAACAAATTCCAAGTAGCAAGTAACAAAACGCTAACGCGTAAGTGCCGAGTATCAGGTAACAAGTATCAAGTGACGGATGTAACTGTCCGCCGGGGTCATGTCGTAGACAAGTTCTACGCATCCCGCGACCTGTCCACCATAGCCTTGGCGAAGGTGGAAGCGGGAGTAGTAAACTTATCACGACGTGACCCCCTCCCCCAAACCGTCCGCCATAACCTCCCCAAAAATCTACGCAATCCGCGGTTAAATCCCCCTGGCTGACGGCCTTCGTTCCCTCTGTTTCCTTCTGTAAAATAATCCCCTGCCTCACAGCCTGGCAGCTGCCTCCCCCTCTTACCTCTACGTTTCAGTATATTCAGGGTGTTCCGTGGCCCCAACAGCCTCCACCCTCCTCGGCTCCTCTCATTCCTTCGCGTCGACGGCGCGCCCCCCCTTGTCTCGCCATAGTTCTGCTCCGCAGAACGACGGCGGATCCTTTCCCATGAAATCACCCCTATTTCTCACCCTCCTGATCGCCCTCACCGGTCTAATCGCCTCTGCCGCGGATCGCCCCAACATCGTCTGGATCGTCTCCGAGGACAACGGTGCGACCCACCTGCGCCTCTATAATCCTCAAGGCGCCCCCACCCCGAACATCGAGTCACTCGCCGCCGAAGGCATCACCTTCGATCACGCGTTCTCCAACGCCCCCGTTTGCTCCGTCGCGCGCTCGACCCTCATCAGCAGCAGCTACGCCCCGCGCATCGGCGTGCAGTTCCACCGCCGCTCGGCCCTCGTACCGCTGCCCCAACATCACCGCATGTTTCCCGCCTATCTGCGCGACGCCGGCTACTACACCTCCAACAACAGCAAGGAGGACTACAACGCCTTCAAAGCGCCCGACGTCTGGGACGAATCCTCCAACAAAGCCAGCTACCGCAACCGCGAGCAGGGCCAGTCGTTCTTCCACGTGCAGAACTTCGGCACGACCCATGAAGGCCAACTCTTCTTCACCGCCGAGCAGATGGCCAACGAACCCACCCAGACCGACCCCGCCACCGTGCGCGTGCCGGACTACCTGCCCGACACCCCCCTTTTCCGCTATACCGTCGCCCGTTACCTGGACCTCCAGATGAAGATGGACGCCGAAGTCGGCAAATTCATCGCGCAACTCGAGGCCGATGGTGTGCTCGATAATACCATCATCTTCTACTACGGCGACCACGGCGGCATCATGCCCCGCAGCAAAGGTTACGCCTACGAAACCGGCCTCCATATCCCGCTCGTCGTCCGCGCCCCCGCCAAGTGGCAACACCTCGTGCACAAACAACCCGGCACCCGCGATGATACCTTCGTCGGTTTCGTCGATTTTGGTGCCACCGTGCTCAACCTCGCCGGCGTCGACGTGCCCGACGCCTTTGATGGCCGTCCCTTCCTCGGCCGCGGCGTGCACACCCTGCTCCTGGCCGAACGCGATGAAGTCTTCGGCTACGCGGACCGCTTCGACGAAAAGACCGACTTCGTCCGCACCCTCCGCCGCGGCAACTTCAAATACATGCGCAACTACACCCCCTTCACGGTGGATATGCTGCAAAACAACTACCGGTATCGCCAACTCGCCTACCGCGAATGGCGACGCCTCTACCGCGCTGGTGAGCTCACGCCCGAGCAGGCTCAGTTCTTTGAACCGCGCGCTCCTGAAGCGCTCTACGACATCGCGAACGACCCCGACGAGATCAACAACCTCGCCGACGACCCGGCTTACAAGGATATCGTCAAAGATCTGCGCCAGAGTCTGACCGTCCGCCTCAAAGGCATGCCCGATCTCAGCTTCTACCCAGAAAGCATCCTCACAACCACCGCGTGGCAAAACCCGACGCAATTCGGCCAGGAT
>CBFHXU010000198.1:0-5279 GCA_965659875.1 uncultured Opitutaceae bacterium | reverse complement strand
CTTAATCTACACCCTCAACCACTGCATCAATTCATCCAGACTAACTGATTAGGTGGTCCAGTTTGGGTAACCCGACCACAGCCTTCGCCAAGGCTTCGGCTGGCAGGCCAGATAGAAAGTGCCATAAACAGATTGGCGAGGGGAAGGCGAACCCCGGTTTGTCCGCCGAAGCCCTAGCGAAGGCGGAAGGGGACTAGGTGGATTTACGAATTACGAATTTGGATTTGCTGGGAGGCAACGAATGCAGGAGGGCGAGACGGAGATGGGGCGACGGGTTGGCGTAATATTCGACAACAGACGTCGGCTGAAGCACGACGCAACGTCGGAGTCGTGTGTTGGAGTTTAGCGATTTTATGGAGTCGCCGATCCTCAGTCGAAGACCACGGTTTTGTTTTCGTAGACGAGGATGCGGTTCTCGAGTTGCCAGCGGACAGCTTGAGATAGCGTCATCTTTTCGAGGTCCCTGCCTTTTTGGATGAAGGCTTCGATGCTGTGGCGGTGGGTCACATTTGCCACGCCTTGGTGAATGATGGGACCTTGGTCCAAGTCGGCCGTCACATAATGGGCGGTGGCGCCGATGATCTTAACCCCCTTACGGAAGGCTTGGTGATAGGGCCGGGCACCGACGAAAGCGGGCAAGAAGGAGTGGTGGATATTGATCACCGGTTTTGCGAATTTCGCGAGGAAGTCCGCGGAAAGGACCTGCATGTAGCGGGCCAGCACGACGAGTTCGATGTCGTGGTCGCGGAGGAGGGCGAGTTGCTGCGCTTCCGCGGTGGCCTTGGTTTCCTTGGTGACGGGAGTGTGGTGGAAAGGGATGCCGTAGTGTTCGCTGGAAGCGCGGAGCTCTTCGTGGTTCGAAACGATCAAACTGATGTCACAGTCGAATTCGCCGGCTTTCCATCGCAGGATGAGGTCGTGGTAACAGTGGTCGAATTTTGATACGAAGAGCGCGATCTTCGGTTTGCGGTGGGAAACGGCCACGACGGACTTCATCCCCACCGATTCAGCGAACTCGTGAAACGCTGCCGCCACGGACTCCGCGGAGGACTCGCCCTCGTTGCCCCATTCGACGCGCTGGAAAAAAATGCCCTCTTCCTGATCCCGATGTTGATCGGCGTGAATGATATTGCCGGAGTTTTCGAAAATCCAGCCGGAGACTTTGGCGACAATACCCTTGTGGTCGGGACCATAAAGGAGAGCTACAAGATTGCTGGGAGTGTTGGAATTCATGGTCAAGGCAAGGAATCAACGGACATTGCGCGCCAAGCTCAAGGATGAGACGCGCAAAGTTTTTGGCCGGAGTTGCGCGGTAATGGTGGGTTTGGGGGAATCGGGGGAGTCTGCCCGAAGTGGATTGGCACCCTGTTGTTTGGGAGGCAAGTCGTGCCGTGCTTGAGCCGGCACTTTACAGGTAAGACGCTCGCTAAAGCACGGCGCTACGGTGCTTTGCAGGTGACTGGGATCAATGGCGATTTCGCGACTTTAAGAGGAATGCATTAAAATTCATCGTAGGCGATTTGACGGGTCGGGACGCCGAGTTCTGCCAGCATGGTGGTGCAGGCTTTGATCATCATGGGAGGGCCGCAGAGATAATATTCCACCGCGGCGGGGTTGGGGTGCTCCTGTAAGTATTCCCGCCGCACGACTTCATGGATGAAGCCGGTTTCACCTGCCCATTCGTCTTCGGGTTGGGGGTCGGACAGGGCGAGGTGGAAGGAGAAGTTGCGATGCGCCGCGGCCATTTCCGTAAAGACAGATTCGTAGAAGATCTCCTGGCGGGAACGGGCTCCATACCAGTAGCTGACCCGACGGGCGGTTTTCTCGGTATCAAAGAGATGGGACAGGTGAGCCCGGAGAGGAGCCATGCCGGCACCGCCGCCAATGTAGACCATTTCTCGCTGGGTGGGTTTGGGGTGAAAATCTCCGTAGGGACCGACCGCAGTGACTTCGTCGCCGGGTTTGAGGTTGAATACATAGCTCGATCCCACGCCGGGGGGGCAATCCTGACCGGGTGGGGGAGTGGCGATCCTCACGTTAAATCGGAGGTTGTGTTCGTTGGCCTGATTGCTGGCGAGGGAGTAGTTGTTGCGCCGATCCGATTCGGGATTGCTGACCGTGAGATCGAAGAGATGGTGCTGCTCCCAAACGGCGCGAAATGGTGAGGGAATGTCAAAGTCACGGAAACGCACCTCGGTAAAGGACGGGATATTGATCTGCAGATAATCGCCGGGGGTGAAGGCGATCGATTGCGACGCATCGACCGGTTCGAGCACCAGTTCTTTGATGAAGGTGGCAACGCTGCGATTGCTGACGACACGAAGTTTGAGCGTTTGCGCAAGCTGGGCGCAATCGCCGCCAGCTTGCGTGACGTTGAGCCAGAGTCTTCCGGACCGTTCTTCAATCGGGTAGGTCGCGAGTCCGCGGCAGATGGGAGCGCGGGCGGGAGAACCATCGGCCAAATTGAAGCGTCCGTTGTGCTTGGGGCATTCGATGATCTTCCCTTTGATGAGCCCGTCGGCGAGGTGGGTATTGCCGTGGGTGCAAATACCGTCGGTGGCGTGGAGATCGCCGGATTCATCCCGGACCAGGGCGTAAGTCTTTTTGCCGTGATCGAAACGGATAACGTCGGCGGCACCCAGGTCCGCGGCCGCACAGGCTTCAACCCAGCCTTGGGCGTCCGGTTTGGCGTTGGAAGACGGAGACGCTTGATCCAGCTTGGTCGCCGGTGCCGGCAACTTGCGCTTGATGTGAAAGGAGGGGTCTTTGACCTGTTTCAACAGGGTGGGGATGATTTCGCGCCACGCGTCGACGAGCCCGCGGTAGGGCGTGGGCATGTCGGCTTTGACCAACTCGTGCAGTCGGGGCAGGGCGTGGTAGGGCACCAGGGGGAACATGTGGTGCTCCACGTGGTAGTTCATATTCCAATACAGGAATCGATTCAGGCCGTTCATGTAAACGGTCCGACAATTGAGCCGATGATCCAAAACGTTTTCCGCCAGTCCCGCGTGTTGAGTGAGACCGTAGATGGGCATGAGCCAATTTCCGAATAGGTTGGGCAGGCCGATTAATAACACGGGCAACCCACTCATGGTCACGATCGCGGCGGTGATTGCGCCGGCATAAATCAAAACACTGATCCGGGCCTTGAAATAGATTTTGGAAAATTCGGATTCAGGAATGAAAGTACGCTCCTCGGCCGACATTTTTCCGAACGCGTGACGTAGGATTTTCCCGAAATAGAGGGGGTAGACGCCGATATTAAAGAAGCCCAATGCGAGAGCTTTGAGATCGGGTGGTCGGGGCGCGGCAATCTCGGGGTCGCGGCCGACGATGATCGTATCGCTGTGATGGCGGGTGTGACTCCAGCGCCAAAGGGTTGATTCACGCATCACCATGAAGGACGCGATTTCGTAGAGGGCGTTGTTCATCCAATCGGTTTTAAACGCCGTCCCGTGACTGGATTCGTGCCAGCGGGAGTCGGATGTGGAGCCGTAGATCACCGCATAGATGAGGTAGGGAAGCACCGCCCACCACGAACCCCACAGAGCGATGGTGGCGGCAGCGGATCCGATGATAATCGAGAACCAGATTATGGTATCGCGAATGGCCGGACCATCGCGGCGCTCCAGGAGCTTTCGCATTTCGGCACGCGGCACCGGGCATTGATACCAATCGGCCTCGGCCAACCCACGTTCCACGGCGCGGGTCGCATTCTCCCCGGTGAGACTGTAATCAAGGTGCTCAGGCGGGGCGGCGAGTGCGGGTCCGGGGTGGTCGGGACTCATTAAGGATGTGTTACGAACGATTTAAGCTTCCCGAATATATTCAGACGGGAACGTGCCCTTGCCGGTGACTTCAAACCAATCGTGCGGATAACCCTTGTCACAGGGGATCGCAGCATTGAGCTCGCTCAACATATCGGCGGGAAGCTCGAGTTCGGCCGCTCGCAGTTGTGGTTCAAGATGGCTCAGTTTGCTGGCACCGGCGATGACGGAGGTCACGCCGGGTTGGGCCAGACACCACGCGAGCGCGACGGCGACGATGCTCTCATTGAGTTCGTCCGCCATGGCGGCCATACGCTCGACGAGCGCGACGGTGTGTTCGTTCCAGAATCGAGGAAGGAGGACCTTGCCCATCTGATCGAAGCGGGACCCTTCGGGTGGTTTGTCCATGCCGCGATATTTACCCGACAGGAATCCGCTGGCCAGGGGACTCCAGCAGATCACGCCGAGTCCTTCGGATTGGCAGGCGGGCAGGATGTCACGTTCGATGTCTCGCCGCAGCAGATTATACAGATACTGACCGGAAATGAGCCCGGTGATTCCGGCGCGTTTAGCGGCCTCGTTGGCCTGAACGACTTGCCATCCGTGGAAATTGGAGAGGCCGGCGTAGCGCACTTTGCCGCTGCGGATCAGATCGGCCATGGCGGCGAGAGATTCATCGATCGGCGTATAGGGATCGGGACCGTGAAACTGATAGAGATCGATGTAGTCCGTTTTCAAGCGACGGAGGGAATCCTCACAAGCTGCGATGATATGCCGGCGTGAAAGTCCGCGAGCGTTGGGGTGCTCGGCCTGTGGAAACCAACATTTGGTGGCGACGACCAAGGCGTCGCGGTCGTGGTCCTGCAGGATGTCCCCCAGAATGGATTCGGAGACGGTCTTCGCGTAGAGATCGGCGGTATCGATGAAGTTTCCACCGGCCTCGATGAAGGCGGTGGTGAGCTTACGGGATTCGGCGGGTTCACATCCCCAGGCATCATTGCCGAATGTCATGGTGCCGAGGCAGGTGCGGGAAACGAGGAGGCCGGAGCGGCCGAGCTGTTGGTAAATCATATTAGGGGTAAGTGAAAAGAGACGCTAGGCGGTTTAGATTGATCGAACAACTGCGAACGCGAAGTGGCTATGCTTGAATGTTAACGGGCGAGAGTGAACGCATCGGTGAAACCGACATTGAAGGGCTATTGGGGGCACGCCCAGTATTGTTGCCAGTTACCCTTATGAGAAAATCCTCACTTCTGCAATTTTTGCTCAGTTTGTTTGTCGTCTTCACTCTGGGGGCGGGTCGCCATTCCGTTGGTTCCGAGCACCCTCCCATGGGGTGGAACAGTTGGAACTGGCACGGTAAGACCAATATCAACGATCAAGTGGTGCGGGAGACGATCGACGCGATGGTAGAAACCGGATTGCGGGATGCGGGCTACGAATATGTCGTGATTGACGGAGGATGGCGCGGGTCCGAGTTGGGGCCGAACGGCGAGCTCACGATTCACGCAG
>CBFHXU010000197.1:0-5321 GCA_965659875.1 uncultured Opitutaceae bacterium | reverse complement strand
TACTCGGGTTTTATTTGGCAATTGGCGCGTGGTTGATCGTCCACGCCTGGGTCGCCCTCTCCGCCTCGGTCCACAAATCTACCACCAACGACGAGATCGCTCACATCACGGGCGGCTACACCTTCAACCTGCTGCACGATTTTCGTGTACAACCCGAAAACGGGGTGCTTCCCCAACGGTGGCATGCCGTGCCGTTCTGGTGGAAACTTTCCCATTACCCCGACCTCGAAGGATACGCTTGGAATCGTGGATTGGCCTATCAGGTCGCTTACGACTTTTTCTACCGGTCGGACAATGATCCGGAGGATCTGTTATTCGCGGGTAGGGCCATGAACGTGTTTTGGGGCGCGGGAGTGCTCATCCTGATTGCATTTTCCACGCGCCGATTTTTCGGCACCGCCGCCGCGATTATCACCACCGGGGTGGCCGCGCTGAGTCCGACCCTGCTCGCACACTCCGCTCTGGCCACGTCGGATATGGCCATGACGTTTTTTTTCGTCGCGGCGACTTTCGCCTTTTGGCGGCACGTAAATCGTCCTGACTTACGCACGTTCGCTCTCAGCAGCATCGTCTTCGGATTGGCCTGCGTGGCAAAGTTTAGCGCGGTAATGCTGCTGCCGATGATGCTGGTGATGTTCGCCGTGAGGGCTTCGGTCACCACCCCCGTTCCAGGAATCTGGTCCGGGGGCAATAATTCCTGGTTTCAACGGATCACGAATCTCACCGGATGGTGGGTCGGACACGGTCTCGTCGCCATCATCGTCATTTGGGTCTTTTACGGATTTCGATACTCCATGATGTCCCCCGATTTGCCGGCCGGGACCATGCCACTGGCTTGGGCAAACATCCTGTCGGCTCAACCCGACTGGGAGCCGCTCATCTTTACGTTGAGAAATATTAAAATTCTGCCCGAAGCGTTTCTATACGGATTCTCCTACGTGTTGGCCTTCTCCCTGGCGCGGGGAGCTTTTCTTGATGGCCGATTGGGCACTGAAGGTTGGGTCGATTTTTTCCCCCGAACATTTATCTACAAATCGACCCCGCTGGAACTCCTGACGCTGGGCCTGATGATCGGAGTATTCGCGTGGTGGTGGTATCAGGAAAAAAGCAACAAGCGGCGCGCGCTCTATCGATGGACTCCGGGCATTGTGCTTTTAATCGTCTACTGGACATTCTCACTCACTTCGAATCTCAACATCGGGCATCGGCATATTCTACCCACCTACCCCCTGCTTTTCATCGCTTCCGGCTGCCTTATTTGGGCACTCCCCCGCGTCTGGAAATTGAAACGCCGTCGCGGCACTGCCACCACCGTTCTGGGCGGCGCGCTTTTGATCGGTCAACTCAGCTCACTCGCTTCGATCTACCCCCATCACCTCGCCTACTTTAACGCGCTGAGTGGAGACGCCTCGCGCGGTTACGAGCGCCTCGTCGACAGTTCGCTCGATTGGGGGCAGGACCTCCCCGGACTGGCGCAGTATTTGGTCGAATACTCGGAATCGCCCGCCCCGACCTATTTGGCCTATTTCGGCACCGGCGAACCCGCGCAACATCAAATCGAAGCCAAGACGGTCATGCGTCTGCCCAGGTTTGATTTGGATTTCGACTGGTTCCCGCTCCGGGCTGGGAAATATGCGATCAGCGCGACCCTGCTGCAACACGCTTACCGGCAAAACCATCAACCCTGGTCTGCCGAAAGTGAGTCCACTTTCCTCACTTTACGTAACTTGGAAACTTCATTTTGGGCGATAAACGGACATCCCGAGCAACACCCAGATTTACTTGATGGGGCCACTCCCGCAGAATGGCACCACGCGTGGGATCTTTACAGTGAACTGCGTTTCGCCCGCTTATGCGAATATCTTAAAACGCGTCCGCCTGAAGCCATGATCGGCTACTCCATTCTGATCTATGATCTTAATCAGCAGGAGCTCGATCAGGCCTTGGGAGCAGACCTGCCTGCCCTCATCAGGTTGATCGAAGAAAACGCGTCCAAAGTCCGTAATCCTAAGATCTATTGAGGCGACGGCAGCAGTTCAAAAACAACGAACACATCATTCGCTTTCACCGCTTGAACCCGGCCGGCCAGCTGCGCCAATACTCCGGTTCGCGCCAAAAAATCCCGCGAAAAATCAACCCGGTGAAATACCATGTGGTTGATCCCCAGCGAGCGGAGTCCATCAATTGAATCGTTTTCCTGTTCGGGGGAAAACAGAAAACGAATCTCCGGGCTCCACCACGGCAAATAGTCCCGATCTTGATGAACAAAAAACCGCTGGACACCGGAGGCATCTCCGACAAATCGACCCGGGATTTCATCAATCACTTCCGCAAAAAATTCTTCTTGTTCGGTCCAAAACTCCTGCTGCCACGTGTAACCCACATCCGGCCAATCACGAATGGACATTCTCCAAGGATCCACGCCTCCGACCAGAGCCCGGATCGAGGCATCAATGCTCAAAACCCCCAGCATTCCGGCCACGATAAAACGTGACTTTCGATCCACGAGGTGACGGGCCAAAATCGCGCCTCCCGCGGCCGCTCCGAGTAGCAGGAGCGGGCTCAAAACCCGCATCGAATAGAATACCCCTCCAGCCGTGTAGGGGACCGATAGCAGCCAACATACTCCAACCGCCATCCCCACGACAGGTCCGATCCACCACCCGGTTTGCTTTCGCAACCATAACACTCCGGCTATACCGCCCGCTAAGGCCGGCGCAGCGGAAATAATCCCGAGCCGGCCAATTTCAACTCACCCCGACATCGTAGTCAGCGTCCCGCCATAAATCTCTTGGTATCCGTACAACCACTGCGCAAACACCGGATTCACCGAAAACAGTCCGCCCATGGAGAGCGACAGCCAGGGATTCCCGGATAATATCCAAGTTCGCACATACCACGTCGCCGGAATTGCCAAAAGCGACCATCCCGCCAATCGACTCCATTTCCGTTCTCCGGACCAGATCAAGGCCACATGAACCGCAATTCCGGCGCCCACGATTGCCCAACCATATTCTCTGGCCGCTGCTACCAAAGCCGCGCCGGACGCAGCCAACCAAATGTTCGCCGCCCCTGACTTCTTGCTCTCACGCGATAGCCCCAACACCAGTAAACCCGTGCCCACCGCCGTACACAGGGTCTCCTGACCAAGATTAAACGCAAACTGCAGCAAAAAACTCGTTCCTCCTAACAACAACGCCCAGTCGCCGCCCGCTTTCCCGCCCCAAAACCTGCCCAAGGTTCTCAACAATATCATGCCCGCCACCCATTGCATAAGCACCGGGATCGCCGTCCAGACTCGATTCGTTTCGCCCGCGATCAAATAACACCAAGCGTATAAACTCGAGATCAGCGGTGGAATGCCATCCGCCCAAAAATACGTCAGAAAATCACGTGAAGTCGTGGCAGGATAAAACGAGAGACCCCCGGTTTTTACCATCATTGCGGCGAGATGATTCCATCGGAAATCCACATCCACCCCCGAAAGCGGTTGGGCGATCGCTTTCCACACTGCCACCACCCCCATGGGAAAGGCGAACCACCCCCAGCTCAACTGGAAATCTCTTTCGATCCCCCAGTTTCTTACGCCTGAGCGATAGGCCATCATCAGGCCCGTGACTCCCACCAAAGTCTGCCCGCCCATTAAATACTCCCGACTGATCGGCCATGTAAAAACCGCCGCGATTACCACCCAGCTGAAAAGCGAAAGCCAAGACAGGACCATGGCCACCATCAACCCTTCCCCCCGGTGCCGAGCCCATCGCCATCCCGGTAAAACGAGTCCCGCCACCACCAAACCCGTTTGCACAACCGCCATCATTCAGGTGCCGATTCGACGGCGGGGTCTCGCTCGACTACAATCACCATACGTAACCCAAATATCCTCATCAGGAATTGGGGGCCCAGCCGTTCGATCGCCATTATGACATTCAGGCAACTGGCCGGAAGAATCGCTCGATTCGAAAACCCACCCGTCGCCGGATAAGCTAGGAAATCCCGGTAATCAACCGCCACCACCTTCAGCCCCATTGCCGCCAACCTCGTTTCAAACTCACGCCGCTCGCACCTCAGCAATCCTTGCCCCATTCCCATATTGGCAAATTCTCCGTTGTCATCGGCCGGAAACTCAAACGGTGGGATAATCTCCGCCGGAATGCAGGGTTCATGATGAAACCAGCGGTAGAAGATCCGTCCCCACGATGTCCCGGCGGGCTCCATTAAAATTATCCGCCCCCCGGGGCGAAGTGCCTGGGCCGCACTGGTGAAAAAATCCATCGGACGCTGCAAATGATGCAGGGTGTCCATCGCCATCAAATTCGCCCAATTCTCCGGAGGAATCTCGTAAGCGGAAACTGCCCGCTCCACATACTCCGTTTTAACCACATCACTCGTCACCAGTTCAGGAATAGCTTCAGCCGCTACGCCGATACCTGAGCCCAACTCAAGGGATGGCCCTTCGATCCGCCTTGCGGCCATATCTCGAAAAATATTCTCATACACCGCTCTTAAGGCAGGCGAATCACGCCACTTTTCCCGACTTTGCCGCAGTAAATTTAAATCATAAGTGATTTGTGATTCACTCATCGGCAGTCTTCTCCATTTCGGGCTTCGGGCCAATTGCGACCAGCCTACTGATTCGAGCAATGCGGGTTCCAAATCGTCGCTCTTTTACCACCTCCAACTCGAAACGATCGGGGAGTCGTTCTTCCAACACGACTTCATGAAAACCATCCACCGAAGTCGGCCGCAATGACTGGGAAACCAAGATTTCGTCGAACATCGGTTGCGTGAGTTGATAGACTAGCCGGTCCTCCAGCAACATCGCCCGATGCAGCAGGATCGAAGAGGTCTTCTCCAACAACCAGACCAAACTGGTTTTATTCGTAAGCACCAACCGAGTTAACGGTGGCAGGGACGCGACAAACCTCCGTTCCCACTCGATTTCGTCCACACCCATGCGCGAGTAAAAGTGATGGGCATGTTTGGGCACCCCCCAGCCCAAATATGCGACCAACGTGGCGCCGAGCACCCACGGTGTGACGGCCCATTTTCGATCCAACCATTTCACCAACAGGACCGCGGCGAAGACCATCAAAAGATAAGGCGGCAAACTGAATCGGGCCGCCATCGGGTCAGTAAATCGCGACCAAAAATAAAAGAGGACGAGCACCAGGTTCGCCCCGATTCCTACGGAAAAGGCCAACCACGCCAGCGCCTGACCATCTAGTCGACGCAGACTCGGACGGCGACGCACCGTCCATATCACCACCGCGATCAGGCCGAACAGTCCCAATGCACTCAGCAGCACGGAATTCGCCATC
>CBFHXU010000196.1:0-5365 GCA_965659875.1 uncultured Opitutaceae bacterium | reverse complement strand
CCCGCTGCCATGGCATCGGGTGCCAACGCTCGCGTGACGCCTCCACCCACGGCAAAAAATGCCACGTCCACGCCGTCGAAAACGCCCGCTTTAGCCTCCTCCACGGTCAATGTCCGATCGCCCACGGTGATGGTTTTACCCACCGAACGGGCCGAGGCGAACAGTCGTAACTGAGCTAACGGAAAATTTCGCTCGTGCAGCAATCGCACCAGCTCTTGACCGACCGCACCCGTGGCGCCGACGATACCTACAACCTAACTCGTATTATTCAAGATGGAGTCTCCTTGGGAATTGGCCATGCAATGTGGCGAAGCGCTGGGCATCAAGCCCGCAGAACGATTGCTACACGTTAGCCTGTCGCATCAAACGCTGCGCCTCTTCCAAGGCACGGAGATTTTAGCGGACTATACGGTCTCAACCGGGCTCAAACCCTCCTCCAACCTGAAAAACTCCCTCGGTACCCCCAAGGGACTCCACACGATCGCCGAGCGGATCGGCGGGGGCCAGCCCCCCGGCATGGTCTTCAAAGGGCGTGTTCCCACCGGTCATCACTTCCGCGAACTCTCCGCTGAAGAGCATGCCCGCAACCTCGTAACGACCCGCATCCTGTGGTTACGCGGACTCGAGCCGGGTTACAATCTCGGGGGCGACCGGGATTCCTACGACCGTTACATCTACGTTCACGGTACGAATCACGAAGAGGCCATCGGGCGTCCCGCCAGTGGCGGCTGTGTGCAACTACGCAATCTCGAGATGATCGACCTGTTTGACCGCGTTCGCGTGGGAGACTGGGTGAATATCGTGAGCTAACGCTCCGGCGATTCATTCTCGGTCGCCTTCCTCTCATACCACGAGGGCTGTCCCGCTGCCTCTCGGGCATGGGCCACTTTTTCCCGGTCATCGGCGGTAGCCGGAGTCACGTAAGCACCCTGGGGGCCCTGCACAATCTTGACCGCCGTGCCTTCGCGAAAAATTCCGCCCTCCGCGTCCTGACTGATCACAAGCACCTCACCACTCTCCAATCCGATGGTAATCTCCTGTCCCGGGGTCCGCGTCATGGCTTCTTGCGTCGCCTGACCCACGACGGAACCGCCGATGGCGCCAATCGTGCCGATAGCGAGATCTTCCACCGAACTGATCTTCGGCTTTACCGCCATGCCACCCGCGGCCGCTCCTCCCAATCCGCCCACCAGACCCCGTTTGCCCTCGATCATCACCGAAGTGGCGGAAAGCACGCGCCCAAATTTTACATCGGCCGCCAGTTGACCGCTCGCCATCACTCGCGGTGGTCCCTCGCGCTCCACGTTTGTCACCACGCCCGTCGATTGAGCGGTTAAAGCTTCTGGCGTCGAACGCGTGGAACTCGATTCGCACCCGGTCCATCCCAGCAACCCCGCCACTATCAAAATCGCCCAAAATCGGCCTTGCTGGTTCATTCAGGGATTCTCCTCCGCCTTAATTTGATGCCAGTCGAACGGTCGCCGGCGCCCACCCACCATGATTCACCTGCACGCGGTCTCCTTGTTGAAAACGGCCATCCGGAACTTCCTGAATGATGACGACCACCCGCCCATCGTCCAGTTCGATGGTCAACTCCTGCGCCTTTTCACGCGTCACGGCCTCTTCAATCGCAGATCCAGCCACGGCGCCCACCACGGCAGCGGCCGCTTGGGCCACCACTTCACCGGTGCTTGCCGCGGAATACCCTCCGGGATGGGCGGCCGACCCTCCAAGGGCTGCCCCGCCAGAAATACCCAACAGCGTTTTTTCGCCGTCCACCACGACATCACGCGTCCCTACCACCCTGCCCAAGTCGAGCACCTGAACATTACCCACCGCGCTTTTTGACACCAGCGGCGCGGACGATGGAAACGTACAGCCAGCGACCATGGAGACCACCAACGCGACAAAAAAGGGGGAGATTCGAGAGGTATTCATTTTATGACGGACCTGCTGCTCTAAAAACGGGTTAGCGGAAACTAATGGAATCCTTAAGACCATCAAGTTCTATGATTTGCGTATATTGAGACCATCCCCTGCTCATAATCCGCCCCTCCTATCTGCCTACGACTTTTTCCGGAGTATGATAATTCGCCGATTCTCCGGGCTTTTCATACCAAATGGGTTCCCCCGATGGGCCCATATCGATCCCCAGCGACATCGAAACCCCGGTATTACCCGCCCCCACGGCGACATCCACGCGATCCCCTTCTCGGAAAAGCCCATCTTCGGCCGACTGCACGACTTCGATCATGTCGCCGTTATCCATCCGCAACATGATGCGCTGACCTTTCTCCCGTGTCGCCGCTTCCTCTACGGCCTGCCCCACGATAGCTCCCGCGGCAGCACCCACCGCCCCCGCGATAATGCCACCGGTATCGTAGCGTCCACCGGCCGCTCCCGCCCCACCGGCGCCGCCAATGGCGCCTCCCCCCATGGTGCCGAGGTTGGTTTTGTCGCCTTCAATCGTTACCGCCGCAACACTAACGACGGTGCCTTGACGAAGGGTGGCAGCGACCCCGACTTGGGATTGCGGAATAAGGGGTTCGCTCGAGGGAAACGTGCAACCACTCCAGAAGAGAGCCGCACAGCCCAGGCCGACGTGACAGACAAGAGATGTATTTTTCATAGCAAAGGTGCTGGCCCATCTCCTGCGACCTGCGCTCCGAAAAAAATGTTCCTTACGTTGTGCCCAGACTTTTGCCCCACAACAGCCGCAGCGAATTTAAGCACACCAAAACCGTGCTGCCTTCGTGCGCCGCCACGCCCACCCCTAATGGCACCACGCCGAAGATCGAGGCCACTGCCATCACCATGACCACCCCCAACGAGATGGTCAGGTTCTGCCAAATGATTCGCTTGGCCCGTCGGCTCAATTTCAGGGCGGCCAACACGTTCTCAATCCGATCCTCCATCAAGATTACTTCCGCCTGTTCCAGCGCGGCGTCACTGCCTCTCGCGCCCATCGCGATACTCACATCGGCCGCCGCCAGACTCGGAGCATCATTCACCCCATCCCCCACCATGGCCACTGCTCCACGTTGGCTCCGTAGTTCCGTCACCGCCGCCACCTTGTCCTCCGGCGTCAAACCCGCGCGCACTTCGTCGATGCCGATTTCGGTGGCGACGTTCTCCGCCGTTTGTCGCCGGTCTCCCGTCAGCATGACCGTGCGCAAACCCAACTGCTGTAGTTGCCTCAAAACCGTCGCCGAAGATTGCCGAATTTCATCCCGCAACAAAACCCGTCCTACCAGATCGTCTCCCACCACCCAAACTTCCGCCAACTCGGGTGCCGCGGGCGGTAACTCTTTCACCCACTTGGCCAACGGTCCGTCCAATAAAAGTTCCCGTCGTCCCAGCAGTATTCGTGAATCCCCTACCCGCCCCTTCACGCCCTGCCCCGTCAATGATGTAAACTCCGCGACGGCCTTCTCCTCGACCCCGCGACTACGGGCATCTTTCACAATCGCCCGAGCGATGGGATGCAGGGAGTTCGCCTCCAACGATAGAGCCAATTCCATTAATTCAGTTTCACGCCCCGCCGGCAGGCTTTCATAGCCGACGACCTTCAACTCACCGGTCGTCAACGTGCCCGTCTTGTCCAAAGCCACGGTGGTCACCCCAGCCAGTTTCTCAATCGCCCCGCCGCCGCGAAACAAAATCCCGTGTCGTGCGCCCCAGGCGATGGCCGCCAGAATCGCTGACGGGATCGAGAGTACCAATGCACAGGGACTCATCACCACCAGTAATGTCATGGCGCGATAAAATGCCGACGTCTCACCCGCCACGTTCCGGAACGGATGCAACCCCAAGCCCCACCACCAAACGACAAACATCGCCGTACAAACCCCCAGCACGAGTAGGGTATATCTGCCGCCAAACTTGTCCGTAAACCGCTCGCTCGGCGCGCGTAATTTTTGCGCGGTTTGGATCAATCGAATGATCTTTTGCAGGGTGCTTTCCGCCGGCAAACGCTGCACCATAAATACCACCGCTCCCCACAAATTGATCGTGCCGCTATAAACCTCATCGCTCTTCGTCTTTTCCACCGGCACGGATTCACCCGTCAAGGTGGATTCGTCGCTCGCGCTTTCACCGGATTCAATAATTCCGTCCGCCGGATACGAATTGCCCGGCTTAACCGCCACGCGGTCTCCCACCTGCAACTCCGCCACGGCGACCTCCACCTCTTCACCTCGCGCGTTAAGCCGCAGGGCATGCTTCGGGGCCGATTGCAGCAACGAGTCCACCGCCCGATGAGTACGGTCCAAGGCGAATGCTTCCATCGCGCCCGACGTACTGAAAAGAAACAGCAGGAAAATTGCCTCATACCATGCCCCGATACTTACCGCTCCGATCGCCACCGCGAGCATCAGGAAATGGATGTCGAGTTTCCGCCGTTTTATATTTTCCCACGAATCCACCGCGGCATCCCACCCCCCGGCGACGAGTGCCCCACTCGCCAACAACAGGGACAAGGTGGACAGGTCCTCATCCCATCGGCCCAGCCACCAGCTCCCCAATCCAAAGACCCCGCACAAACTCGCTAACGTCGCCAAAAACCTCCAATCATGATCTTCGTGGTTATGGGTATCTTCATCCACCGTGGATTCTGGCTCGGGCCAGGCAAATTCCCGCCAACGCCAAAATTTGGGCGAAGTTTCGCACGTGGGCCCGGCAACTTCGGTTTGTGCCCCCGTCTGCTGGACGGTGAATCCGGCCTCCGCCACGGGCACGGCTCCCTCTTCCCCGGGCAAATCATCCTCGATCTGTTGCAGAATCGCCTGGAGCCGTTCTCTCAACGCCTGCTCATCCACCTCTCCCAAGGTAGCTACCGAAACTTTCCGCGCCTCCGGATCTACCCGCACCGCCTCCAAGCCCGGTTCCGATCGAAGAAATTGCACCAATGATTGGGTCCAGCTGGGAGAATTAACCGCGTCTGACATCGCTTTCCATTCTGGGGAATGCACCGAAGACGTAAATCCGAATTGCACCGGGGGCAGCCCTTCCGAACGTTCTTTCGTTTCCTTCCTTAATCTATGATCGGTCTCACCTCACCCTCCGATGCGCTGCCTGAGCCACCCCCGCCTTCCCGGGCCCCGGAGTTGACCCCGATCCTCTTCGCCGAAGACGGCATTCTGGCCCACGAACTCCAACTCGAGCACCGTCCCCAACAAGAGGCCATGGCGCGCGCCGTGGCCGCCGCTCAGTCCACCGACGAATCACTCCTCTTTGAAGCCGGCACCGGCGTCGGCAAGTCTCTGGCTTATCTACTGCCCGGCATCATCCAGGCCGTCGACCAGGACCGCCAACTGATTGTCTCCACCCACACCATCGCGCTCCAAGAGCAACTCGATCGCAAGGA
>CBFHXU010000195.1:0-5383 GCA_965659875.1 uncultured Opitutaceae bacterium | reverse complement strand
CACCATAGCTACCAACTAAAAATCAAACGTAGTGGTGAGACGGTAGTTGATCGGATTCAGGATACGAACCCGAGTCGGCAGACCGTCGAAGTCCACCCGTGTGATGATGAGGTCGTCGTTATCCAGCACGTTGCGAACGTTGAGCTGAATCTTCCATCCGACCTTGTCGTTCAGGATCTTACGACCATAGGCGAACCACACATCGAGATTGGACTCGGCCGGCCCGTAGACCGGCTGGCTGAAGTCAGCCACACTAAAGGAACCGAGGCCATCGACCCCATACTCAGTTTGACCATCAACAGTTCCATCCAAGAAGCCAACGGCCACTTCGTCCTGCCACCGGAACGCACCACCGACGGACCAACCTTTGAGCTTACTGTCATCATCGAACTTGTAGTTGGTGATGAAGTTGGCACGCCATTCACGAATTTCGTGGCTGGGTTGACCTTCCGCGGCGATTTGCGGAATCAAACGCGCCCATTGCACCGTGCGGGTCCGTTGGTAAATCGTTTGAGGATTGGCGTTCTTGTAGGTATTAGGACGAGCGATGAGATGACCCATCGCGAGCCATTGCGGCTCACGCAGATCGAAATACTCACGGTAGGACTGCAACACGTTGTTCTTCTTCACTTCCTGCTTAGCTACGTTGAAGGCGAGCGTCAGGTTGCGGTTGGGATTCCAGACACCTTCGATTTCCATACCCTTCGAAGTGAAGTCGGATACACCGGTAACATTGGAGTTAGGGTGATCGGACACCTGCGGCGTTCCTCCGGGCGAAGGATCGGGATTAACCGGCGTCCAGAAGGCCTCACGCATGCCGAGAGGAGGCAGCGTGTAGGAGTCCGCCCAATTGATGTTGTTGGGCCAGTAACCTTGCGAAGGATCACCAGGCACGCGTTCTTCCAACTGCTGCAACGAATTGCGCACGTTGTTGTAGAACAGACGCTCCCAATTGGGAATGTTCGCCGCACCGAGCGAATTGTCGGTTTGGTTGGTGGAGATGGTCTCATACCAGTTCACCCGCACGTGGAAGGAGTCGTCGAGATTTCCGAACGAGAAACCGAATTCCTCGGTCGAACCCGCGGGACTGTCATGGGGACGATTCAAGATTGAAACACGACCGGGAGCGGGCACGAAGTTTTCCGACTCATTGTAATGGGCGCTGAGCTTCATACCGATTTTTTCGGTCCAGGAATTCGGCACATGTCCGACGACACCCCAAGAGAATACGTCGGCCTTGATCGAGTTGTCCGGAGTGCTGGGCAATTGCAGGGAATCAACCAACGAGATATTGTCGGCGTTTTGATCCGGAGCGCCGTCGCGGAAGGACGAAGCCTTGTCTTGGCGCCAACCATACGTGGCGACGATGGCGTCGTTGAAGAGGAAACTCTGGCCGGTAAGGGCGTAAGTTTCGATTTCCTGACGGTCAATTGAGGCGGAGGTGACGGGGTCGAGGTTGAATCCACCACTGACTTGACGGTAGGCACCATTGTGGCCGGCCACAATTGGCGTGGCATTGGAGTCATACATCCAGGCGGACCATTGGTCGATCCGCGGCGTGAAGTTCGTCAGCACGCGGCTCGCGGCGTAACCACTGGAAGGAACTCCACTGATAGCTGGACCGAGGTAGCGTTTTCCTTGTCCACGGCGATCCCAGGAGGACGAAGTGAAGTCACGATTCCGGTTATCTTGCAGCACATTCTCGATCTCTCCGGTGATGGAGCTACCGTAATTGTTGCTGTAACGCAGCACTTCCGAGGACTGGTCACTGGCCACCCCGGTGAAGACGTGGCGTCCAAGCCAGCTCAAGTTTTCGCCAACTTCCTTGAAATCCAGATCGTAATAACCGGTCAAACGAATGGCTTCGCGGTCGGTCTCGGCTTTGCGCATGTTTTCCAACAGCGTCACGTAAGGACGACGCACATTGGGGTTGGCTGGATCGGTGGTGCCACCGTTTCCGTCGGATACGAAGTAAGGCAGGAAGCTGCTGGTATCGACATTGATACTATTCCCCACCCGGTCGCGAGACCAGGACTGGTAGTATTGCTCGTCGAATGAGAGCTCAAGACCAGCGTTCTGTCCGAGACGCTGTTCCAGAGTGACATTCACTGCAGAAAAATCATATTTCTGTTGGTCGTCCAATCCACCGAGGGAGTTGTTGCGAAAGTCAAAGACCCAACGGTTGGCATCGGTCAGAACGCCGTTACTGAATCCACTGCCACCATCTTCCTCACGATTGACGTAGGTGTAGTGAGTTCGACGAATCCCATCAGGACCGGTTGTCGCGGGATCGGGGTCAAAACCCACCGATGGGGCTGTCGCCGCAGGTCCGTCATAGATGAACTGAGGCGCACGATTGCCTCCAAAACCACCGAAGCCGGATTGATTGAAATTTCCGGATGTCACCGGCATTCCATCCGCAACCCAGTTGGGAATATTGGAGGTGGGGGAACTGGTGTTGGGACGGGTCGCGTCCTTGGAACCTTGCTCGAAGTTAGCCTTGAGCGAGGTGCTATCCGTGATGGACCAATTCAAGGCTCCATAAATACGAGTTTCGTCTTCGTAGGCAGGCTTTTGCTTGAACTTGTTTTGGTTGTTCAAACCGATCAAACGGACGGCCAAGGTATCTTCAATGAGCACCTTGTTGATATCAATGGTTTCGCGATGAGCGCCAAAGCTACCGTAACGGAATTGCACGCGATTAGCGTCTTGGAACTTCGCTTGCTTGAGATTGTTGTTCACAATACCAGCGGGACTACCGAGACCGAAAAGCAACGCATTCGGACCCTTCGCGATCGCGACCCGGTCGGTGTTGTAGGAATCAAAACCAATGTTCGTCAGGAAGTATCCTCGCGTCCGGTCTGGATTGGAAAGACCGCGCACCCGGGCCTGTTCCGGATTACGACGCTCAGCGCCACCGCCACCATAATTACCGTCCGGTCCGGACGCTTCCGTATTGGTGGTGTAGAGGAACAGATCTTCCGATGAGGTCACACCGGTGTCTTCCATGAACTGTTCGGTCACGACCTGAATTGCGCCCGCCAGATCCTTCAGATCGGTCTTGAGGCGCGTTCCGGCCAAGGTGTTGACCGCGGCGTAGCCGTTATCTTCTTCCGCACTGACGGAGAAAGGGGAAAGTTCGATGACTTCATCGGAATCGACCGAGCCTTGCGATACGGCCTGCGCCGACATGTTGACGATGCCGAGCGCGGCAAACGACAGGACTACACTAAGTATCCTGGGGGGGGTTATATTTCGCAGTCTTATATTCATTAGTATGATTTGCGTTTGGGTTTGGGTCAGGTTGCTGGATTCAGCGATCGGCTCTCGGAGAAGAGGAGATCTCGAACTCCGACTGAGATTTCCACCGTAACCGAAAGGCTGGGGAAGCGGAACGAGCGGAGAATTTTGGGTCTTTTGAAAAACCGAATTAAAAAAGTGTCGGCTTGAAGTTGGGGGTCGTTCGAAAACGAAACGTTGGGGTTTGGATTGGGGTAGGTTGCTGGCCGAGACAGCGGGATGTAAGCGCTCGACAGCTTATTAAATCGTGAAAATCGGTCGCTTGCACAACCTCCTCAACGGTCAACCGTTGACTCTCAGAGGACACGTGTTTCCCTCTCAACCATGCCCCCCGAGAAGTTCATCAGCCTAAGAGATATCGCTGAAAAAGCCGGAGTCTCGGTGTCCGCCGTTTCCCTCGCCTTGCGCAACAGCCCCAAGACATCCGTGAAACGACGGGAGGAGATTCAACGCATCGCCGCAGAAATGGGTTATCGCCAAGATCCGCGGGTGGCGGAACTGATGCAGCATCTGCGGAAATCACGCCGCAATCGCACCCGCTCCCAAATGGCAATTTTGGTCCCGGAGCTCACGCGGGAAGAAACCAAAACCCATCCGCGTTTCCGGGAACTCATCGCCGGTATCCGGAGCTTGGCCGAAACCGTTGGATTCGGCGTAGATCTCATTTACCTGAGCGATCCCGGCATGAGTTGTCGGTTGGCGCGCTCCATCATAATCGCCCGCGGAATCAAGGGCGTCGTTGTGCTCCCCTTCGCCAGTGGCACGGCCAACTTGGATTTCGATTTCGACGGCCTGTGCGTGGCCACCGCCGGTTACAGTATTGTGGAGCCCAAGCTCCACCGTGCTTGTCCCGACTACTTCAAAATGATGGATGAGATGCTGGAACTGTGCGTGGGTGCCGGGCACCAACGTATCGGGTTAATCATGACAAAAACCGGCGGCATCGGATTCAAACAATTCAACTCCTCTTTTCTCTATTTCCAGTCCGGCATTCCGGCAGCTGATCGCATCCCCATGCTCGGAAGTTCCATTCGCCGAACCTGGCATGACGAAGGAGCCGCTCCCGACAGTATCAAGCGATGGCTTGGGAAATATAAACCCGACGTAGTGATCGGCACCGCTCAGGTATTGCAGACCATTCAAGGCTTCGGGATCTCCGTGCCGGATGAAATGGGATTCGTCAGCATTGACGTTTCCGAATCTCCCACGGATGCCGCTGGCGCTAATCACTGTTACGAAATGGTGGGCTACGAGGCTTTCAAACTCATGTGGAGTTCTCTGAACCTCAACCTGACCGGCGTGCCCGAACATCCCCGGGTCGTTTTGGTCGACAGTCACCAGCAACCCGGCTTCACCCTCCTGCCGAATAAGGCCAAGAAACGTAAAATATCCGCGCCTTCAAAACGTCGGAAACCCAAATCAACCTCCTCCGCCACTGCATCCGTCAAGTAGCGCGGGCTTCACCGACAATCGAGGGTCAAGGGTTGACCGATCACCGGATTGCCTGGCGCCGAATTTACTGACCATCGTGCAGCCCCATTTCGCTCGGAGACACTTTCCGGCAAATTTGCTCTACTCCTCCTCCCCCCCGTCTCTCGGAGACCACATGGCAGACCTCTTTCACTCCCCTTCCCCGTCGCGTCAGTTGGGACGGATGGCTGCGATCGCCGCGGTTTTCGGAACCGTGATGGCATCAGCGGCCACTCCCGTGGAGGTGAGCTCCCGGTCCAAGCCCGAGCGAGATCACCATCTATTCGTGGGATTAAACCTCTTCCTCGTGGAAGGAGCCGAACAAATGAAGGTCAACAAGCTCGAGGGAGAATCCGCGATTCTGGATACCCCGGAAAGGAAGCGCGTTAACTTGATCGAGACATCCGGCCTGCGGTGGAAACGAGCCACCAAAGTGAGTGCGAATCTCGTCACCATCGACGACCTCGAGCTCGTGGAAACCTTCACCAATCTATATGGCGAAGGTCGGGACCGAATCAGCAATCAAATCGGCATTCAAATGATGGCCGACCAAAATTTGGATCGAGCGGAATTGAGTGCTCGCGAGGGTCAACTCAACATGGGCAGCGCCGGC
>CBFHXU010000194.1:0-5399 GCA_965659875.1 uncultured Opitutaceae bacterium | reverse complement strand
CGCGGCTCGAGTGCTCAGAAGCCTGATCGGAAACTGGCGAGCGGGGCACTGAGGTCTTAGCTGCAAAAAGGCACAAAGGCTCTCAACTGTATTGAGACAGAGCGTGGCGGCTATAGCCGCGCGATTGAGGACCATCAAATGCACAGGAATCAGATATCACGTCCAGGTGGTTCGATGCGCCTATTGGCGTACCTCAACTCAATAAGAACGGAAGGATAATTTTTGCGCCTTTTTGTGGCTAAATTCAGAACCGGGTCGGACTTCAGAATTCCTTGATCCGCAGGTTGCGGAACCACACGCGGTGGCCGTGATCCTGCAGGCCGATGTGGCCCTTATCCAGAGTCGCGAAGTCTTTCCATTTGGCGAACTTCGCGTTGGCGATCTGCTCGTTCCATTTCTCGCTGTGCATCTCGTAGGTCGCGGTCATCTCACCGTTGATCCAGTATTCCACGTGATTGCCGCGCACCACGATGCGACCGGCATTCCACTCGCCGATGGGATGGGTCGCGTCGGTTAAGGGCGGCTCAATGGCGTAGTGGGAACCGGAGTATTCGGAAGGTCCCACGGGCAGTCCTTTGCCGGAACGGAATCCTTCGTTGTCGAGAACCTGATATTCGGGACCGGTGAGGTAAGGTTGTTTCGGGCCTTCACCGATGTTAAACATCACGCCGGAGTTGGTGCCGGCCTCGACCTTCCAGTCGAAACGCAAATCGAAGTCATCATAGACGGCCTCGGTGATGATGTTCGCATGCGGACTGCCCTCGGGTTGGGCGGTCAGATGTAACGTGCAGTTTTCGGCTACCCAAATCCCGTCCATGGGTCCGTCATTGTAACCGCGCCAGCCGGTGAGGTCCTCGCCGTTGAACAAAGATACAAAATCAGCCTCGGCGTTGATTTCGGTCGATTCGGTTTTGGCGCAACCGCTGAGAATCGTGGCGGCGAGAAGGATGGGGAGTGTGGATCGGGACATGTAAAAGGAGGGAATCGGGGATTGGGAGGTTACTCCAGATTTTGTTAGAGTTTTATGAGCTTAAGATCATCAAAGAGCACGCCACCGCCGACGGTGTAGGCGGTCGAAAACATTTCGAGACGAAGGCGACCGTCATCCGGAATGGTCACTTCGCATGACGCCGCATCCCATGAGGGTGCCTTTTGAGTCTTGTCCCGCGCGACCTTCAGCGCGAGTTCACCGTTGAGATAAATTTCGGCGGTGAGGGGATCTTCCTGCCCCCACCACGTGTGGCGGGCGTATTTGAAGGAGAGTCGATAACGGGCGCCGGGTTCCAGATCGGTGATGATTTGTCCGATGCCGCCTGCGCCATGTCCCCCCAGATCAATCACCGCCTTGCCCTCGGGGACACCGAAGCGGTCGTAGCTGATGACGTCGATGTTTTCGCGGAGCACCAGCCAGCCGGGCAACTGATCGCCGAACAGGTGAGGGTTAACCCCAAAGTGTTCCGGAATGACGGCTTCGAATCCGGGGTTGGCGATCGCAGGGCTCTCAGGCAAAGCGGGCAGTCCGCCGGGTATCAGTCGAAGATTGTCGATCAACATGCCGGATTCGCCGGGAAGGGTAGAGTGGAGTTCGATGGTCAATTTTCCGCCTCGATCGGATCGCATCGGCACCCCTACGCCGTCAATATAGTCGGGGGCATCCGAGGTGTTGCGCAGGGTGGTGACGTATTGGTCATTGGCCCAAATTTCGGTGGTTACGATGACCGGTTTATTGCCCCTTTTTTTCTGATCCGCATAAGCGAGGCGGAGCGTGTAGTCGTGGGAGGGTTTGAGGCCGGTGATGGTTTGACGAATAGCACCCGGTTGATCGCCATTTAGATCCAGGACATAATTTCCATGGGCGGGACTGAGGTCGGGAGACGCCAATAATTCCACATTGCCGGACACGACTTCCCAGCCCGTCAAATTCGTGGTGATTCCTTCGTTGGTGGATTGCTCGAATGAAGCGTTGGAGATGGTCCCTTGGGTATCGCTAACCTCGTGGGTGGGGCCGAGTGGTCGGATGCGGATATTGCGCCAACCCATCTTAAAGGAACGCGCGTCCTTGATACCGTGCACCTGCAGGCCGATGAATCCACTCGGGTGGCTTTCATAGACGGCTTCGTTGACGAGATCTTCCACGAGGTTGCCATTTACCCAGGTTTGGATGCGCGGTCCTCGGGCGACGATACGGAGCTTGTTCCAACCGGTGGGATCGGAGTAATCGTGGCCGCGCTCGACCGTCTCTTGCGAGCTCATCCAGCCGGAACCGATCGCCTCGGCATAGAGCACGCCGGTGGCAGGAGACTTGGGCCCGAGGTTGCGGCGAATCTCAGCTTGAGGTCCCCACACGCGACCGGCCCATTGGGTATTGCGGCGGCCGATGGTTTCGGGGCGCACACCGGAGCGGAATTGGATGCCGGAGTTGGTGACGTCGTCGATCCATACCTCCACCTCGAGCTCGAAGTCGGCGAATTCCTGAGTGGTGCAAAGAAAGGAATTGGGGCTACCTTCAACCGTGCGTCCGATGATGGCGCCGTCTTCAATGGTGTAGTCGTGGGCTCCATTGAGGCGCGCCCAACCCTCAAACGTTTTGCCGTTGAAAAGCTCGATCCATCCGCCGTCCGGTTCGACCACGCGCGATTTCTGAGGCAGCGCAAAGGTCATGATGGTATCGCCCGAGGGCGTGCCGATCTTGCCGCCACCACCGCAGGCGATGGTCACGAATTGGCGGCCTTCGATTTCATAAACGCTCGGCGTGGCGTAGCCGCCATAGGGCAGTTTGTGTTCCCACAGGAGTCGACCGCCGTTTTTGGCGAACGCGTGTATCTTTTCGTCGGCGGTGGCGGCGACAAAAATCACCCCACCGGCGGTGGCGACCACGCCGCCGAAATTCATGGAGCCGGTATTGCGGATGCCTTGCTCCACCAAGTGAGGGTATTCCCCGAGTGGCACGGCCCAGCGGATTTCGCCGGTGCCTAGATCGATGGCATTTAACTTGCCCCACGGGGGCTTGATCCAAGGTGCTCCCAATGCATCGGTAAATTTACGATAGCCTGCCATGACGTAGCGCTCAGGCATGCCTTCGCTGGAAAGATCTTCTTCGGAGGGTGCGGTGCGCAGGTGGGCGATCAAAGCGGTGCGTTCATCGGTGGAAAATTGGGCGAACGCCGGCATCAATCCTTTGCCGTTCGTGATTAGCTCTTCGATTTCTTCGTCGGATCGGGGACTGGCTTGCAAACCCGGGAATACTGGAGGCACACCCTCGCGCTGCAGCCCGTGACAGGACGCGCAGTTTTGCACGTAGAGCTGTCGTCCAATCTGGGCGGGGGAGGCGTCGTCGCCCAACGGTTCGCCTTCGGGCACGAGTTTCATCAATGAGGGCGAGTCGTGGGAGTTTACGTAGAGAATGTTGCTGTTGGCGTCGTAGGAAGCGCCTTGCCATTCGATGCCGCCGAGCGTGCCCGGAATCATGATGCTCTCGGTCAGCGAGGGCGGGGCATACATGGGCACGTTGCGCAGTTGGTTGAACTCTTCCAGCGCCCGAGCGGCTCGCTCCGGTGAGGTGTCGTCAAGATCCGCCACCGTCATGCTCGTCCTGCTCACGGAAACCGGCAGACGGGGGATGGGCTGAGTGGGCCAGGCCTCCTCGCCGGGAATCGTGGAGGGAGGCACCGGAACTTCGTCGACGGGGAAGATCGGTTCCCCCGTGTCGCGATCGAGCACGAAGATGAGTCCCATCTTGGTCATCTGGACGACGGCATCCTGCGGACCGTCTTCGCGATTAATTGTGACGAGGACCGGGGCTGACGGATTGTCCATGTCCCACAAGTCATGATGTACGGTTTGGTAGTGCCACTGGCGCTCGCCGGTGCGGGCATCGAGCGCGAGCACACAGTTGCCAAAAAGATTCATCCCTTTGCGATTCGCGCCGTAGAAATCGAAACTGGGAGAGCCGGTGGCGGCGAAGACCCAACCGCGTTCAGCGTCGAGCGTGAAGCCGCCCCATGCATTGGCTCCGCCGTAGCTTTGGCCGTCCTGCCATTCCCACGTGTCGTAGCCAAACTCTCCCGGTTGGGGAATCGTATGGAAGATCCAGCGAAACGCACCGGTCTTGGCATCGAAGCCTCGGATGTGTCCGGGGGTGGAGCGGTAACCTTCGGGCACGCGAGAGGCGATGATCAGGTTGTTTTCGAAAATGATTCCTGGGGTCGTGACCTCCACCGAAGCGGTAGCCGGATCGACGTCGAGATTCTCGCGCAGATCGAGGAACCCCCCTTCGCCGAAAGCCGTCACCGGTTCGCCGGTGCGGGCGTCCAGCGCATAGACACGGTTTTTGACGAAATGGAAAATACGTTGATCATCGCCCTCTTCCCAGTAGGTGACGCCACGGTTGCGGCCCGTGCCGGACTTGGGCGCGCCGGGAAACGCTTCGGGGTCGAAGCGCCACAACTCCTCGCCCGTGGCCGCATTGAGGGCGATCGCCTTCAGGCTTGGGGAGGTGAAAAACATCCGCCCGGCGATGATGATCGGGTTGCTGTAAATGGTGCTGCGTTCGGTGGCGTCGCCCGTTTGGTAGGTCCATACCGGCTCCAGGTCGCCGACATTGGCGGCGTTGATCTGACTGAGGTCAGAGTATTGGACGCCCTTGCTGTCTCCTTTGTAGATGCCCCAATCGACGATCTTATCGAGCGAGGCCTCGGCGCAGAGAGGAGGTGAGATAATGCTGCCGGCAAGCAGCAGCGTGGTCAGTCCTCGGTGGAGAGGAGCGAAAAAGCAGGACGGATTCATGGGGCGGTGTGAAGCGAAAGGGGGAGGGACGAACGTTGAGGCAAGGAGCGTCGGGCGTAAAGTTTACTCGCCTCTGGCGCAGCCCAACTCACATCTGAGGCGCAGGAGACGCCGTCTAAAGCACGGCGCTACGGCTGAGAGGCCATGGAAGGTGAGCGATGCCGGAGGCGAGTAAACTTTACGCCCGACAGCGTTTGCCTCTAGATCCTGCCCATGCGTCGTCTATTACTCCGTGGGGCCGTTCTGGTTCTCCTGTCCGCATTGTTAACCCGTAGTGTTTTTGCCATCACCATCACGCATGGACCGATGTTGGGCCATGTGACCTCTGACTCGGTTCGCGTCTGGGCGCGCACGTCGGAAGCCGGAGCCTTTGTGGTGGAGTATGTGGCGGTCGACCTCGCGGGCGAAGCGGACTGGTCTCAATCGAGCATAACGGATCCGGTCTTCACGGCTATTGCTGATGACCTCACGGGCTGGACTACGGTGGCGGGCCTCGAGGCCGGCACACTCTATCATTACCGGGTGTGGGCCTATAACGGCCATCTCGGGGAGGGCGGCACGTTCCGCACACTCCCCGCCGCGGAGCAGTATGCCAATACGGAGCATAATCCACG
>CBFHXU010000193.1:0-5490 GCA_965659875.1 uncultured Opitutaceae bacterium | reverse complement strand
TTCTCTGAGCAGAGGAGGACGCCATCCATCGGGTGTGCGATGGACCGGCACGCCGCGACCCTTATAGAAATAGGTGAGGAAATCGGGACGATTGAGCCGACGATCAACTGAAAATCCCGAGTTTTGCTGGTTGCAGCCAATTGGCTAACGACGCGGAGGGGCAACGCCATGCCGAGACCATGGGGATTCGAAATACTGTTCCCATTCAGTTCCCACCCTAGTTTTACCTAGACGGCTGGTGCTCCCGGCGAGAATCGAACTCACATCAGCGGCTTCGGAGACCGTTACACTATCCATTGTGCTACGGGAGCATTCACAACTGTGAAGGAGAGCAAAGTTGTTCGCGAAGGGCGGAGGCTGTCGAGAGGTTTTTCGACGACGATGTCCGCTGCGCAATCAGGCTTCTTCCGCCTTGGCCAAGCGTTCGATCAGCAGCACGGCGACGCCACCCACCACGGCCAGGGCGATGGCCACGAGAAAATTGGATTCTGCACCTGGCATGATGTTGGCCTGAGTGAGGGGGACTTCTTCGCCGGAACTGTTGATTCGAGTCGTCAGCGTTTCTTTCCAGGGCCAAAGGGTGCGCAGGGCACCGGCCATCACTCCGGTCAACGCAATCAACGTGACGTGGCGATGGTGGCTGAGCAGCCAGCTTACGACCCGGACGAACGAAAGTATCCCGGTAGCGATTCCCGCGCAAAATACTCCCAAGGTAACGAGGTTTCGATCGTTCACCGCCTCGATGATAGTGGCGTATTTGCCCATGATCACGAGCAGGTAGGAGCCGGAAATGCCGGGTAAAATCATGGCGCAGATGGCGATAGCGCCCGCGATAAATACGAATGGCAGTCCTTCCGGGGTCTGGAGGGATTGCAGGCCGACCAATATAAATGTGCCGCCGGCGAATCCCAGGAATACCACCCAATCCACGGGCTTCCAGGACCACGTCTTCTTCCCCAGTAGTAGAATCGACCCGAGGACGAGGCCGAAGAAAAACGACCAGAGCTGGGCCGGATGGTGGGTCATCAGGTGCTCGAGCACTTTCGCCAGGGTCGCAATCGCGGTCAGCAGCCCGATGCCCAAAGCTATAAAAAAGGGGAACGGAATTCTGGCCCGAACCCCTTTAAGGTCCCCTTTGAGCACCAGCTTCAGGCTGGTGATATCGAAAGATTTGATGCCATTGAGCAGCCTTTCGTAAATCCCACAGATAAAGGCAATCGTCCCGCCGGACACTCCGGGAACCACATCGGCGCAGCCCATGAGAAATCCAACCAAGGCGATGCGGAGGTGGGTAAGGAGGTTCGACATGATTCGTTAAAGTGAGGCCCGAGGGCTAGATTGAGGTCCAAAAAAAGGCAGGTCGCTCAAATGCGAACCTGCCTTAAAGTATTTGTAAAAAGCTGTTTAGACCTCTGGCTCGGTTTTTTTCAAGCCAACCACACGGTCGCCTTCTTTCCATTGGCCGCGCTTCTTGAGCAGTTCAACCCGCTCGAACCGCTTGAGGACGTTACGTTTCACGACGAGGCCGCGTGGACCTTGGAGACTTTTGTGTTGGGACATGGTGGTTTAGATAAAATGGATGCTTGGAACTCGTTAAAGGGGAAGTTGGCTAGAGTTCGCCTTCGCCCATGACAAGTATTTTTCCGTCACGTGGGTCGCCTCGACTGTCATCCACTCGGGTTTTTCGCAGGGATGAGCCTTGTGGAGATGAGCTTCCAGGAGTTCACTTTGGGCGGCCAAAAACTTCACGCTAAGCCGAAATTCTTGCTCAGATTGGATTTCGTCGTTCCAGCGGTAAACGGACGAGATCGGGCCGTCGATCTGGACGCAAACCGCGAGCTGGCTCTCGATCAAGCTGCGAGCCAACACGTTAGCGGCTACTTCGGTTCCGATTGTGGTCCATCCAAGCATCAACATACCGGTAGTTATGGACTATGATAGGGGGCCGCGGCAAGATTGACCTTGACGGAGCTAGGGCCGAGGCATGCTCTTGCCGGTTTCTGCCGATTCAAACCTTCCCCGTTCCATGCGTGACGATTACATCAAAGAGGCACTTAAGTCTGTGCCCGACCCTAATTTGCTCATCAACGTTGTCTCCCGACGCGTCAAGCAGCTCAAACACGGCAGCCGTCCGTTGGTAGAGTCGCTCGAAAAGCTCGCGCCCGAGGATGTCGCTTTACGCGAAATTATCGAAGGCAAGATTGTCTTTGAGACCGCCGAGGCCTGAGCCTCCGCCTGAGTCCAAAATGCTTCCGGGCGGCCCGCGTTTCACGGAGCCGCCTTTTTTTCGCCGAAACCCTTTCACCTGTGGCCGCCCGCTCCAAAGACGCCAAAAGATTTACCGAAATCCGTAATGCCAAGGCATTGCGCGACTATTTCGTGGAATCGCGATTCGAAGCGGGCGTCGCGCTAAAGGGCACTGAAGTTAAGTCCGTGCGGTCGGGCCGCGCGCAAATTAATGATGCCTTCGGTCGCATGAAGAACGGTGAGCTTTGGATGATGAATGCTCACATCGATGAATATCGATTCGGTAATTTTGCGAACCACGAACCCAAGCGCAGCCGCAAGCTGCTCCTGAAAAAATCAGAGCTGCGAAAAATCGATCAAGCGCTCAATCAGGGCGGAAAGTCCCTGATTCCGCTGCGCCTCTACCTCAAAGAGGCGTTGGTGAAGGTCGAAGTGGCCTTGTGCACGGGTAAAAAACTCTACGATAAGCGCGATGATTTGAAAAAGAAGATCGTGGACCGAGAACTTGATCGGGCCGTCAAAGCCAGTCGATTGGCTAAAGGATCCGGCATTGCGTAATTTAAAATCAATCAAAGTTCGAGTTCCGGGCAGCACTTCTAATTGTGGCGCGGGTTTTGATACCTTGGGTCTGGCTTTGCAGATCTACAATACGATGACCATGAACCCGCGGGCAGAGGACGGAATTCAGCCGGAACGGGAATGCGATGGCCGGGCGCTGTCCTTGGTCGAACGCGTGGTGCGAGAATTTGAAGAGAGCGCCGCTGCGACGATTCCGGGGTTTTCCTTCCGGATAGAGGGAGATGTTCCGATTAGCCGCGGACTCGGCTCGAGTGTCACGGTGTTGGCCGGAGTGTTGGCGGGACTGAATCATTGGTCCGGCGACCTGATCGATGAACGTGAATTGGTGAAACTGCTGACGAGATTGGAAGGGCACCCGGACAATGCGACGGCGGGTTTTTGGGGAGGATTTTGTGTGTCTTTGTGCGGTCAGACGGCCGCGGATTTTGAAGAAATTGTCCGCGTGGAGATTCCGGCGTCGCTGAAATTCGTGGTTGCTTCCCCGGACTTGGAGGTTGCGACCAAGGGCAGCCGGGAAGTTTTACCCCGACAAGTTTCCCACGGAGACGCGACCCGGAGTATCAACAGTGCGGCATTTTTGACGGCGGCGATGGCGACCAGTGATTTTTCGAAACTACGGGGAGCCGCTTTCGATTTTATGCATGAACCTTATCGACTGCCGGGAATCAAAGGTGGTGCCGATGCGATTCAAGCCGGGTTGCGGGTTGGGGCGTTGACCGGATGGTTAAGCGGAAGTGGTTCGAGTGTGCTCTGTGTCGCCCTCGATTCCGAGGCGAATGAAGTCGCCCAGGCGATGCAGGCGGCATTCGAGGCTGCGGAGACGAAAAGCGATGTCCGCATTCTTAGCGCGGATAATGATGGCCTCACGATCGAGTCGGACTAATCCGGCTGACGGTCACGCGAGTGCTTCGGGCCAATAGTGAGCAATCTCCCGGGCGAGCGCGTCGATTTTAAACGGCTTAGCCATCCCGGACTTCAGTTGTTTGAGGTCCGACAGGTCCATTTTATCGAGGAGCTGTTTGTGGCCGGAAATGATAATGCAAGGCGCTACCGGTTTGATTTCCGCGACTTTGAGCAAGAACTCCACGCCATCCATTTTGGGCATATAGAAATCTGAGACGATGATACCCACATCCAGATCCGGGAGGTCGTCCAAAGCGGCCTCGGGATGGGTGTAAGCCTTGATCGGGCAGGTCAGGATTCCCTCCAGAATTGTCTCCAAGAGATACAAGTAGGACGGTTCGTCGTCTACGATGATTGCATTTGATTTGGAGGCGGGACTCATGGGAGTGAAGAGAGTTAACCCCGTGGCTTTTAAAAAGTGAAGAGGGAGAAATTACCTAATTTGCTCGGGTAGTAATTCCCATACGTTCTCTTGACGCTGCGTGGTATTACCTACGGTGATTTCTACTCCCATGCTGCACATCGTATTGTTTGAACCCGAGATCCCTCAAAACACCGGTAACATTGGGCGGATGTGTGCGCTGACCGGATGTCGGCTGCACCTGGTACATCCGCTGGGGTTTGAAATCACCGACCGCCATCTTAAACGCGCGGGAATGGATTATTGGAAGTCACTTGATGTGCATCATCACCCGGACTGGTCGGCGTTGATGGAGAGCGCGGTGAAACCGGCGCGTTTGTGGCTCCTGACCACCCGGGCCAAGCAATCCTACTGGGATGCTCGGTATCAGGATGGTGATGGTCTCGTATTTGGCAACGAGGGGCACGGCGCTCCGGATTGGCTCCACCAAGAATTAGGTGAAGATCAGCGGATCACCATTCCGCATCAGAATGAGAATCTGCGGTCACTTAATCTCAGCACGGCTGCAGGCATCGCGACCTATGAAGCGATTCGCCAAGTCGGATTTTCGGGCGACTGATTGGGATCAGAGTTCCGCTTTGCGCAGGCAGGATACCTCGCGTTCGGCAAAGGGCTCCAAGACCGGCACCGTGGATTTGCACGCATTGGCGGCGGAGGGGCACCGAGGATGGAACGGGCAACCGGATGGAGGATTAATCGGGGAAGGGGGGTCTCCGGGCAGCATGATGCGTTTGCGGTTACGCTCATCGTCAGGATTCGCGGTCGGAATCGCGCTCACCAGTGCCTTGGTGTAGGGATGAACCGGGTTCTCGATGACTTGCTCGGCGGTTCCGAGTTCGACGATCTTGCCCAGATACATTACGGCGACGTGGTCGGAGATGTGTTTCACCACCGAAAGATCATGGGCGATGAAGATCAGGCTGAGTCCCATCTTTTTCACGAGTTCGGCCAACAGATTCAAGATCTGCGCTTGGATCGAAACGTCCAAGGCCGAAACGGGTTCGTCGGCCAAAACCACCTTGGGCCGCAAGGCCAGGGCCCGGGCGATCGCGATACGTTGACGCTGGCCGCCGGAAAATTCGTGCGGATATTTCTGCATGAAGCGTGGCGCGAGGCCGACGGTTTCCATGAGTTCACCCACCCGAGCATGGACTTCTTTTTTGCTACAGACCTTGTGCACCAGCAGGGGTTCGGCGAGCGTGGCGAACACGGTGCTCCGCGGGTTGAGCGAGGCGTAAGGGTCTTGGAAAATCATCTGTAAATCCCGGCGGATTTCTAGCACCTGCTCCGGTGAACTATTGGTGAGGTTTTGGCCCTCGAGTTCCACGTTGCCGGCGGTG
>CBFHXU010000192.1:0-5561 GCA_965659875.1 uncultured Opitutaceae bacterium | reverse complement strand
TAAGCGCCTGAATGAGACGCGCAAGACGTAATCTCGAGGGAATGAAAATTTGGGCAGAATTTTGGCGGGAATGGCTTTCGCTCAGGACCAAATCATGACCAGCTTCAAGGTGTGAGTGATCGATTCACGATTCATCCCTATCGCCTGCCGTTCCGCGCGCCGCTGCGCACGGCGCACGGGATGTGGGCGGAGCGTGAGGGGTGGTGGATCCGGCGGGAGACCGCCGAAGGGGACGTAAGTTGGGGCGAAGTAGCGCCGATTCCGGGGTTTGCGGGGCGGGGTATGTCGGGTTGTGGGGAGGATTTGGCCGCTCTGGGGGCCCAGCCGAGTCCGGATGTCATCAGCGAGCTTTGTGAAAGGGGTGGCGAAGTGGCATTTGGCGTGGGCGCGACTTACTGGGATTGGCGAGCGGCGGTGGAGGGAGGCCCGGACTATTTACCCGTGGCGGGATTGTTGCCGGCAGGACAGGCCGTTTTTGCGGCGGTCGATTCACGACTGGAAATGGGATTCCGCACGTTTAAATGTAAAGTGGGTGTCGCGGATCCCAAGGACGAGATGGTGATGTTGGATGATGTGCTGGCAAAGTTGCCGGAACGATCACGGGTGCGGCTCGATGCCAATGGGGCCTGGGATCGGAGGACGGCGGAGCGTTGGTTGTCGCTGTGCGCAGATCGAGCGATGATTGAATATGTCGAACAGCCGGTTGCCGCGGAGAATACCGATTTGTTGCTCGGTCTGGCCGGGGATTTTCCGGTGACGCTGGCATTGGATGAATCGGTGAGCGGTCGGGAGGATTTTGAGCGTTGGCGGGATTTGGGTTGGCCGGGGGTGTATGTGATCAAACCGATCCTATGGGGAGATCCGGCGGATGTAGTGGCCACCCTGAAGCGCTCCGGGGCGGATGTCGTGATCTCGTCAGGCCTCGAAACGGTCGTCGGTGCACGAACGGTCTTAGCGATTGCGTTCGCGCTGGGTGAAGGGACGCGGGCATTGGGCACGGGGGTGTGGCCGTTATTTAAGAGAGAGGGTTTTGATGGCCCGTCGATTGCTCCTTTTGTGCGAAAATCGGATCTGCAAGGCCTCTCCGTTGAGCGGATTGAATATGAAATGAAAAACTCATGAATCGCACGGAATTCGCGAAAATTTTGGGTGGAGAGCCGCATCTTGATCATCAGCCCCAAGTCGTTGCGGGCTCGTCGTCGGATGATTGGTGTCGTTCGTTTGTTCGGGCGGCAGCGGGGCAGGGACCGGTGTTTCTCGCCAATCCTGATTGGGGATCGTTGGAAAAGGAACAGTTCGCGGTGCTTTGTCAGGAGCGTCCTGAAAATTGGGATACGGAAGTGGGTTGGCTGATGGTTCCCACCGGCGGCTCATCCGGAGAAATGAAACTGGCCCGTCATGATCAGATGACACTGATGGCTGCGATTCGAGGAGCAGCGCAGCATTTTGGCATATCCTGTTTCCACAGTGTCGGCGCGTTGCCACGCTATCATGTGGGAGGATTGATGGCCTGGTTACGCTGCAAGCTCACGGGTGGAACCTATCTGGAAGCATCGTGGCGCCGCATCGCCGAAGGCGGTTTTCCGAGTGTGCCGGATCAATCGACGACCGTATCGTTGGTGCCGACGCAACTCTCGCGGCTACGGCAAATCGAAGGGGGGACGGAATGGTTGAAGAGATTTGAGCTCGTAATGGTCGGGGGCGCGGCTTTGGACCGGTCGACGAGATCATGGGCCCGCCAGGAAGGAATCCGGCTCAGCCCCTGTTATGGTGCCACGGAGACGGCCGCGATGGCGGCGGCGTTGCGTCCGGACGAGTTTTTGAAGGGCGCGAGGGGAGTGGGATGCGTCCTGCCCCACATAGCCGCGGAGGTGGGGCCGAGCGGGGAGCTGCTGTGGAGTGGCACGTCTTTGTTTCGCGGATATTGGCCGAAAGTACGCGAACCCGGAGCCGCGTGGAGCTCCGGTGATTTGGGCGAGATCAGTGAGACGGGGGAAGTGTCGGTCCGGTGTCGGGCGGATGGACTGATCAATACAGGCGGGGAAAAAGTGAATCCGGTGGAAGTTGAGTCGGTGCTGGCTGAGCTCTTGGCCGATAGACGCATCAAGGTCGTGGGCATTCCCGACAAAAAATGGGGCGAGTGCGTGATCGTGGCCCATGCGCCTGAATTGGAGGTGGTACTTCCTGAGCTGTGGACGAAGGCCGCCGATCGCCTGGCTAAATATAAGTGGCCCAAACAAGCTGTCGCGGTTTCACCGTGGCCGGTGAATGCGATGGGGAAATTGAATACCCGGCGGGTGGCCGAGAGCGTGCGCGAAACGTTGGGTGGGGATCGCGCTTAGCTTTCGGCCTTGATCCAATTGAGGATGCTATCGGGGAGGGCTATTTTTTTGCGCGTGGTCGAGTCGATGCAAACGTGCTCCGTGCGAATGACAGCTGCCCGTTTTTCGGTCGGACCTGTTTTCCAGATCGTATATTCGATAGCGAAGGAGGATGCGTCGAGTGCCGCTGGTCTTACCTCGATCGAAATTTTTTCACCGGTGGTGAGCGGCCGCAAGTAAGACGCCTCACTTTTAGCGATGGGAATAATCACCCCGTTATCGGCGAAGAATTTTCCCAACGGAATTCCATGAGCCGCCAACGCCTCTTCGTAACCTTCGTGCGCCATGCTCAAGTAACGGGCAAAGAAGACGACTCCGGCGGCATCCGTGTCGGAGAAGTGAATGGTGCGGTCGTAACGAAAAGCGGGCATGGGGAATTGATGGCCGCAAAAAGGCACAAAAGCCGCAAAAAAAATATCCAAACCCAGTCCTCGAGAACTCGCGCTTGGCCTTTAGATACTAGTTCCCCAGTATTCACTGCACCAGTTCGGGATCTTAAGAAGAATTAGCAGGCTGAAGGTTTTTGCGTATTCTGCGCTTTTTTGCGGCTATGACTCCGAAGTCCTTTTTCGGCTTTGCCTGAAAAATGAGCAAGTGGATGGTTTTTTGGATTCGCCGCAAAAAGGCGCAAAAAACACAAGAGGAGTGGGGCAGGATGGATGGGGCGGATTTCTAATTCTTTGAGGCAAGTGCGGACAGAATTGCGCAGGGTTCCCGCGCAGATTTTTTCCAGTATTTTTTGTGATTTATGTGCCTTCTTGTGGCTATTATTCCGTAGTCCTTGTTTGGCTTCGCCTTAAGTTTTAGCAGGCTGACGGATTTTGCGCATTCTGTGGCTAATAGCATCAGGCTGAAGGTCTCTTTTATTTAGATGTTTTCTCCTGTGAAAACAGCAGTTTCCAGAATAGAGCTGACGCCTGATGGCTCATCGCTGATAGCTTACCTCATGACAAAAAACGAGATCGCTGAAGTGCTGGAGGAGATCGGCACCCTGTTGGAGTTAAAGGGCGAGAATCCCTTTAAGATCCGCGCTTACGGCAGCGGAGCGCGCATCCTGGAATCCATGGAACAGGAAGACGTCGATCAGCTTCTGTCGGAAGACAATCTGGATTCAGTGAAGGGAATCGGAGTCGCGCTGGCTCAAAAAATCGGCGAATTACATGCCACAGGGAAACTGGAGTTTTTGGAAAAACTACGTGCCTCGATTGCGCCTGGTTTAGTTGAGATGCTCGAAGTCCCGGGACTCGGGGCCAAAAAAATCAAGGCGATCCATAGTAAGTTGGACGTCGATACGATCGAAGGTCTGGCCCAGGCGTGTGCCGACGGAAAGGTCGCAGAGCTCGCGGGATTCGGCGCCAAATCACAGGACAAAATCGCGGAAGGAATCCGCAACCGGGAAGCTTACGGCAAACGACATCTGTGGTGGTTGGCTCAGGAAGTGGGCCAACCCATCGTCGCCGGTCTGCGTGATCTTCCTCAAGTGGTTCGGGCGGAGTCGGCGGGGAGTTCGCGTCGTGGGATGGAGACCGTGGGAGATCTGGATTTTATCGTGGCCTCGGCGGAACCGGAACCGGTCATGACGTGGTTCTGTGAGTTGCCCGCCGTGAAAGAGGTGACCGCGCGGGGTGAAACCAAGTCGAGTGTCCGCTTTGAGAGCGGATTGCAGGCAGATCTGCGCATTGTGCCCGCAGATCAATTTGTTTTTGCGCTCCATCACTTCACCGGCTCGAAGGACCACAATGTGGCGATGCGCCAACGGGCACTGGAACGCGGGCTAAGTATGTCGGAATGGGGGCTCGTGCCGGTCGAGGGAGAAGGCACCGCCAAGGAAAAAGCCGAACGAGGCGAAGGCGAACGGGTGGCGGATGAGACTGAACTGTTTGCTAGGTTGGATCTACAATTTATCGCGCCGCCGCTGCGGGAAGGTCGGGGTGAAATCGAAGCTGCGGAAAAAGATGAACTGCCCAAGCTGCTGGAACTTTCGGATCTGCGGGGAGCGTTTCACAATCACACCGACGCGAGCGATGGTAAGAATACGTTGAAAGAAATGACGGCCGCTGCGGAGGCGCTGGATTGGGAATATCTCGGCATCGCTGATCATTCGAAAGCCAGCTTCCAGGCCAATGGATTGGATGAGGCCCGGTTGCTGAAACAGATCGCCGCGATCCGTGAGCAGAATGAATCGGGTCTTTTCAAGACGCATGTCTTTGCGGGGTCGGAAGTCGATATCTTGACCGATGGTCGTCTCGATTTTGAGGACGAGATTTTGGGCCAACTTGATTACGTGGTGGCTTCGGTGCACAACGCGTTTTCTCAAGACGAAGCGACGATGACTCAGCGTATCATTCGCGCGATTGAGAATGAACACGTGACCATGCTCGGCCACGCGACGGGGCGGATCTTGTTAAGACGCGAGGCTTACGCGATCGATCTCGCGAAAGTCATCGATGCGGCCATCGCCAATGACACTATTATCGAGCTCAATGCGAGCCCATGGCGGTTGGACCTGGACTGGCGCTGGTGGCGCAAAGCGGCGGAGCGCGGGCTGATGTGCGCCATCAACCCTGATGCCCACGAAACGGCAGGTCTGGAGCACGTCGCCGCCGGCGTGAATGCCGCCCGCAAAGGGTGGCTGGAAGCGCAACACGTGTTGAATACGCGAACGCTCAGCGATGTAAAAAGCTACTTTGGTCTCTAGTTGCTGGCTTCTAGTTCCTAGCCACTAGCCTCTAGCTACTAGCTACTAACCACTAGTTTCTAGCTGACAGCTGACAGCTGACGACTGATAACTACCTGCAATGAAGAAAGCTTTTATCACCGGTATCACCGGCCAAGACGGGTCTTACTTGGCGGAGCTATTGCTGGAGAAGGGGTACGCTGTGCATGGTTTGGTGCGACGTGCCAGTGCGTATAATCGCAGTCGAATTGATCACTTGCGCACGGATGAGAATCTGCGATCCGGCCAACTCACGCTCCACTATGGAGAGTTGAACGACCTGACTTCGTTTCATCGCTTGCTGCACAAGATTGAGCCGAACGAAATTTATCATTTGGCAGGACAGAGTCACGTCGGTCTCAGCTTCGAGATTCCGGAGGTCACCTGCTTGGAGAACGGCATGGCCACGTTGCATCTGCTGGAAGCCATGCGGGAACTTCACATCGGCACGCGTTTGTATATTG
>CBFHXU010000191.1:0-5594 GCA_965659875.1 uncultured Opitutaceae bacterium | reverse complement strand
CACCGCCGAAATTACCGGAATCGGGCATGCAGCCACCGCTCTCACCAATCGCTCCTCATTGAAGGCCCACAGATCCTCCAGCGACCCGCCTCCCCGACCAATCACCAGAACGTCAAATTCCCCATAGTCGCCGGCCCACGCGATCATGGTCGCAATTTCAGCCGCCGCTCCCCCCCCCTGCACTTTGGCTGGGATCACCGTGAGTTTTCCTCGCCACCCCCGGCGCAATAAAATCCGGGCAAAGTCTTGCACCGCCGCGCCCGTCGGCGACGTCACGATGCCAACTTTAAGCGCCAGCGGCGGTAGCGACTTCTTCGCGTCTTGATCAAACAAGCCTTCCTCTGCGAGACGGAGTTTAAGCGCCTCGAACTCCCGCTGAAGCCGTCCGACCCCATCTTCTTTAATCGAACGAACAATCAACTGATACTGCCCCCGCGCTTCGTAAACACTGATCCGACCCGCCAGCAGGACCTGTTGTCCGTCCTGTAATTTCACCGTTTGCCGGGCACCATCTCCTCGAAACAACACGCACGAAAGCTGAGCGCCGGCGTCTTTGAGCACAAAGTAGGTGTGACCGCTGGATTGCCGCCGCAGATTGGAAACTTCGCCTTGGATCCAGCCGGGATTAACTCCCGTCTCGAGCAACGATTTTATCCGCCGCGTAACCTTGGAAACGGTTTCCACCCCTTCGTCCTGCGCCACCCCCTTGGTGGGTTCCATATCATCAAGCCAACCCGCCATGCTTAGTCGAGGGCCACCTTTTTCTTTCGCGCCAAATGCCGACGCAACAGATGTGTTCCGAGCGCCAGTGCAACCAAAGCGCTGATCCCAAAAATAATCATCTTGCCCTTACCCGCCAACAAGGCGTCGCCGAACACCACAAAGACCGTGCCGTAAGTCCAGGCTACCAGAGCCGAGCCGATCAGATAAATGCGGAATGGAACGCGCGCCAGACCCAGCATGATACCCTGCAATACAAACGGCGGTCCGGGAGTGACCCGCGCCAACAAAGTGATATCCCAATAATTATCTGCGTGCACCTCCGGCCACGGGTAACCCAGTCGCACAGTGAGTTTCTCCAGCCCGGGACGAGCAATCCAGCGGGCGAGCACGTAAGTGATCGAAACATTCACGGCCAAGGCTGCCCAGGTCGCCATGATCACAACCGGCCATCCCAAAGTAGGCGCAAAAACCGAACCCGCCGTCAGCGTAAACGGAGACAACGGAAATCCCACCGCGGGTAAAACTGCCATGCCGCAGAAAAACGCCAACGGGCCGGCATCGCGCACCAGAGCCAGTCCCTGATCGATCAGGCCGCGTAGATCCAATCCCCGCAGCATCAGTCCACCCACCACCACGCCCGCGACACCGAGCACCGCGAGTTTAATGATGAGTCCTTGACGGGACTTGGGTCTGTCGACCGAGGATTCCATCAATCGACCATGCGCGGGGAGCCACAATCGCGTCAAGCAACTCGCCGATCCCTCCGCAGCTTGAGCTCGCCCCCGGCGATTTCATCTTCATAACGACCCTGCAAGCCGTTATCTCGCTCTTACCCAAGCCGTATGGAATCCCCCGCCCTTTCAATCGCCATCGTAATGCCCGTCTTCAACGAAGAAGCGGTGTTGACGGAGACGTTTTCCCGGCTCACCGCCTTGTTCGAACAGCATCGCGAATACCAATGGCGAGCGATCTTGGTGGATGACGGCAGCAAAGACTCCAGTGGTGCTCTACTGGATCAACAACAAGGAGCGGATCCTCGATTTGAGGTAGTCACCCTGACACGCAATTTCGGCTTCCAATCCGCCCTCGCCGCCGGGATCGATGCGGCAGCTGAGGTCGATGCCGTCATCACCATGGATGCCGATCTGCAGGACCCACCCGAGGTAGTGCCGGACTTGATCCGCGCGTGGCGCGACGGTGCCGACGTCGTTTTGGCCGTGCGCCGCACCCGCCAAGAAACCGGCCTGCGGCGAATGGGGATGGACGCTTTTCACGCGGTCTTCGGAAAATTGACCGATCAACAACTCACCAACAACAATGCCGGCACATTCGGACTGATGGGCCGGGAGGCGGCAGATGCCTTCCGCGGTCTTCCGGAGCGCAATCGATTTTTCCCCGGGTTGCGTGCCTGGGTCGGTTATCAAGTGGCGGAAGTGAGTTACGACCGGGACAGTCGGACCGCGGGCCAACCCAAACAATCATTCGGCCGTTTGGTGAGCTACGCCCTCGACGGATTGTTCAGTTTCTCCCGCCTCCCCCTGCGGGCAGTTTCCTACGTCGGAGTTTTCGTCGCATTGATCGGGTTTGGCCTCGGCACATTTTACACCCTTCGTCGATTAGTCGGGATCGAGGTCGCGCAAACCGGTTTCACCACGCTCGTCACCCTTGTGCTGTTCCTAGGCGGCATTCAACTGATCGGAATCGGCGTGCTCGGGGAGTATTTAGGGCGGATCTACGACGAGGTAAAAAAGCGGCCGCTCTATCTCGTAAAGAAGCGCGACGGGAAAGAATGACCGCGAGACCCTTCAAACTGTTGGGAGTCGCCGCGGGGACGGTCGGCCTGATGGCCACCGCCTATCTGATGATCATGACCACGTTCATGATCTACGATGACGAAGGGTTTGTTTTGATGAGCCTGCGGCGCTTTCTGGGCGGAGAAGTCCTCTACGACGAAGTATTTTCCCAATACGGTCCCGCACCCTATCTCTACTACTGGTTCTTGACCGTCGCCGGTTCCATCGAACTCACCCATATGTTCGGTCGTCTCGTGACCCTGATGCATTGGGTCATCTGTGCGCTCAGCATCGGGTGGGTCGCCAGTCGAATCGTGGAGCAACACCGATTCGCCACCGGGGCATTCGCCACAATTTTGTCATTTAATCTGTTGTGGCAAATGATCGCCGAGCCGTCTCATCCGGGCAGCATGATCGCAGCGATCCTGGCGGTCTCGACCGCGGCTCTGGTGAGACAGGTTCAGTCATCGCGGACCCACTGGTGGCCCATTATCCTGGGATTAACGGGAGCCATTTTGGTTTTCACCAAAGTGAACGTAGGAGCCTTTTTTATCGCCGGAACCGGCGCCTTCGCGCTTTGCCACACAAACTGGCCTGAACGGGGGCGCAAACCCGCGGACGTCATCGCGCTGTGGGGGCTGCTGCTGCTCCCTTGGCTGTTGATGACCGGAAACCTGAACGACCCGGCCATGTTGGGATTTGCACTCAAAGCATCGCTTGGCGGTGCAGGCATCTGGTGGGTCATTCCCCGGCCGGATCAAGCTTCGCGGCTACCACCCCAAACTTGGTTGCATGGGATCGGATGGTTTCTGCTGGGGACATTGGGAATCATCGGATTTGTCGTGGTGAAAGGCACGAGTCCATCCGAGCTCTTAGCCGCCGTATTTATTGATCCGATCCGCCAACCGGGACACTTCACCGTCCCCCCCAGCAACACTGGTCATTCTGCCTTTCTGGCCGGGATCATTTTCCTCATCGTAGCGTTGGCTGGCTGGAATCTGCGCCGGCTGGGAAAACTAAGTCCTTGGATTCACTTTACCGCGATGGCGGCACGGCTACTGCTCGTCGGCGGATTCGTATGGTTCGCCACCCGCTGGCCAGCGCCTTGGGGGGTTTTCACCTATCTGGACTACATATTGCCGCTGCTGCCGCTGTGGCTCATTCAGCCCAGCGAAAATAAATCGAGCCCCCCCGTATTCATCGGCCTGTTGGCGTTCATCTCGGTCACCCAAGTGTTACACGCCTATCCCGTCGCCGGAAGCCAGATTGGTTGGGGCTGTTTTCTGAGTATCGCTATCATTGCCCGCGGAATCCAACGCGACCTCTCCTGGTTGGCTCAGACGACCAACCGATGGCTTCCCCTCGCCATCGGTGCATGTGCCTTGGTCGCCGCCGTTTCGGGCACGGTGACGCTCACGAAAACCGGTTGGCATCGCTATCAAATTTCCCGCCCCCTGCCCTTTGCCGGCGCCGGTGACATCCGACTCGATGATCGCACGCGAATCGCACTCACCGCCGTCGTGCAGAATGCGATCGTGCAGAGCGACATGCTGTTTACACGCCAAGGCATGTATAGCCTCAATATTTGGAGCGAGATTCCCACCCCGACCGCCCGCAATGCCACCCATTGGTTTTGGTTACTGGACGAATCGGAGCAAACGGAGATTATTGATCGCCTCGCATTAACCGATCGTTCGACGGTGATAGTGAACGAACCCCTTGACGCTTTCCTCGATGAAATCGACGTCGAAGTCGCGGGTCCCTTGCAGGACTATATCGAAGAAAATTATCAGTCGGCCCTTAAGATTCGGGGATTCGACATCCGCATTCCCCACGATCGCGAAATCGCGTTGATCGGTTCCGCGTTTTTTCTGACCGACGATCGAGCGGTGGCGGGCGACGCCAGGGACGACCCGTGGAAAGTTTGGTTCAATGTGATGCTGCAGGGTGTCCCCGCGACGGTGGAGGTGGTCGAGTTTGATGCCGCGGGAAACGCCCATCCCTGTTCCCTGGGATTGATCCGTGTAAATATCGCCCCCGTTCGTAGTGACGGAGCCATTATGGCCGAGAAATACCCTCTCGAATCGGGCCAATATATTGAGGGGATTTATCACTTTACCGCTGTTTCGGACCGTCCAGCCACCGATTGGATATACCATCATAAAGGCATCGTGATCAAAGATGCCGCAGGGGCTGTTCTGGCGGAAGTGTTGATCGAGTAATTCGTCAGCGCCGACGCGCGACCAATACCAGACTGACACCAAACGGCATGGGCAGCCAAGACATGGCAAGGCGGATAAATTGCCATTTAAGCAACCCGTTCAACCAACCGGGCGGCAACTTATCTTCGGCCCGGGCGGCAGTCTGATCTGTTTTCCGACCACTCTGCAGGCGGCGAATCAACCACACCAGCGGAAACACCAACACGTTCGTATAGTTTACCTGCACCAATTCCCACTCCTGTTCATCAAACAGATTGACCAGCTGCGGCCGGTCATAACGCCGATAATGCTGTAATCCAACATCCCAATCGCTCCAGAGAGACATGCTCGCCGGCACGGTCACTGCCGCCAGTCCACCCGGCTTAACCATTCGCGCAAAGCCTTTCACCACTCCGCGATCATCGGGCACATGCTCCAGAACATCCAATGCCGTGACATACTCGATCGATTGGTTCGGCAACGGAACCTCGCCTCCCTCCAACGTGATAACCCGATCACTCGGAAAACGTTTCCGTAACAACGCCAACGATTCCTCAAAGGTGTCCATCACGGTGACGTCGCAGAGTTCATTCATTTCCGCTGCAAAAATTCCCGTGCCGGCCCCGCAATCCAACAATCGGTCGCTCCGGGCGGGGGGACGGATTCGCTGAATCCAACGGCGCACAAACTCCCGTTTACCGACGTAATACCAATGCTCCTTTTCCACTCGGGCGAGATTTTCGTATTCAGCGGCGTCCATCAGCTTTGATTCGGATGCCTTGCTCACCCCAGAAGGGCAATCTTCAATCTCCTGCCTCGGGCAAACTCAGTCCTTGAGAATCCCCGCTCGCCCGCTGAGATCAAGGCCCGTAAATGT
>CBFHXU010000190.1:0-5603 GCA_965659875.1 uncultured Opitutaceae bacterium | reverse complement strand
GTTCCGTGCTCTACATCACCGCCGACATGTATCTGGTGCGCATCCAAACGAAGACCGCCGGCTTCGGATTCTAATTCTTAGCCGCAAAGAGGCGCAAAAAACGACAAAAAGCTAATCCACAGGATTCACCTCCGATCCGACTAATACGACGTCCGCGGCTCCTATAAGAGCCCACTAACCGTCCGCTATCCCCAACGCGCTTTTGCGCCTATTTGTAGCCATCCATCACCCTGCCTCCAAGCGATTATTCAACATTCGCGATTTGTTCGCGGATGCGTTCCAGCTCGTTCTTCAATTCGATGACGCGTTTAGAAATCTGAAGATCGTTGGCCTTGCTGCCGATGGTGTGGATTTCACGACCGATCTCCTGTAGGATGAATTCGCCTTTGCGGCCGATTTCACCGTCACCCCGGATGTGATCTTCAAACTGCTGCAAGTGACTGTCCAACCGGGTTAGCTCTTCGGTAATATCACAACGATCCGCAAAAACGGAAACTTCGCGCAGCACCCGTTCATCTTCCAAATCGAGTTCCAGATTGGCATCCTGCAGACGCTTGAACAGCGCCTCCCGATAATCCGCCACCACTGCCGGAGCCCGTTCGGCCACGGCTGCCACGTGTTGTTTTAACGCATTCACACGCGTCATGAAATCCACCAACAGCGCTTCGCCCTCCTGCGCACGCATCGCCACGAATGCCCGCAACGCGGTTTCCGTCGCATCCAAAATGGCAACTTCGACGGCCTCGGTCAGCTCAGGTTCACTGAGAGAACGGCGATCATTGGAAATGTCCCAGAGCAGTCGGGCATCCGGCTCAAACGGCACATTGTTTTCCGTGGCGAGATCAGCCAGACGGCGGAGGTGGGCAGCAGTTTGCCCTTTGGCGCCCCCCTGGGCCTCGGCCGCCACCGTGAGGTAAATCTTCCCCCGGTTCGCGGATTCCCGAACCTTCTCGGTAATTTTCGACTCCATCGGCGCCCACGCCTCTGGCAGGCGCACGGTAAGATCGAGCGTCTTCCGATTCACGGAATTCACCTGCACCACAATCAACGCATCATCGACATCAGCCGTAGCGCGCCCAAATCCGGTCATACTTCGCATGGCGAGAGTATCTCGCCCTGAAGTAGCAAGTAACAAGTTCCAAGTATCAAGAAGACTGGTCAGAAGCGACCCGTGGGCCGCCAAATATTGAGAGACTAATCGTCATTTTCCTGTTTCTTCGCGATCGAGGCGAAGATGCGGGTGAGTTGGTTGGATTTGTCAATCAGTCGATCGCGCGCCGGTGGCGCGAAGTTCCAAGTATCAGGTATCAAGTTCCAAGAATCTCAATCCCCAGCGTCATCCTGTTTTTTCACAATGGACGAGAAGATACGAGTGAGTTGATTGGCTTCATCGATCAATCGATCCATTTCTTCGGCGAGGGATGCATCCACATCTTCGGTAAGTAATTCGAGCCACAGCTGAGACTCTCGAGCCTCCTTGCGGCAGACCTTCAGACGGTAGAAAAAATCTTTTCTACTCATCCCCTCCTGCGCCTCCAAATAATTTGCCGCAACTGATCCCGACGAACGGATCACCTGCTTTGAATCTTCGGCGACCGACAGCGATCGGGACAGCTGGTTAACCGCTTTCCGCACATCCCGCGCGAACCAATAAGTACGTTCGCTCAACTCGCCACCCGGTGCTGCCATTTTATTCATTGTATTTTTGAGCTACGGCCCAAAGGCCGTGCCACTTAGTTCTTCTCAGTCTCTTGATACTTGTTACTTGGAACTTGTTACTTCCAAGTCCAGCAACTGCTGGACTTGGGCTACGTCCTTGTCCCCGCGCCCACTCAAATTGATGACCAGGATCTCGTCCTTGCTCATCTCCTTCGCGCGCTTGATGCCGTGGACCAACGCATGGGTGGATTCAAGGGCGGGCAGAATGCCCTCGAGGCGGGAGAAGAGTTGGAATGTTTCCATCACTTCGTCGTCTTCCGCGTGAGCGAAATCAATGCGACCGCGGTCGCGGTAGTAGGCGTGTTCCGGTCCAATCGCGGCATAGTCCAAGCCGGCGCTCACCGAGTGGGTCAGCTCAATTTGGCCATCGTTATCTTGCAGGATATACGTCTTACAGCCCTGCAGCACACCCAGTTTACCCCCTTCAAACCGAGCAGCGTGATCTCCTCGCGTGATGCCTCGACCACCGGCTTCGACGCCGATCATGCGCACCGATTCGTCTTCCAGAAAATCGAAGAAGAACCCGATCGCGTTGGAGCCGCCGCCCACACAGGCGATCATCTCGTCAGGCAAACGGCCTTCGCGTTCGAGCAGCTGTTTCTTCGTCTCCTGCCCAATCACGCGGTGGAAATCGCGCACCATCATCGGATACGGGTGCGAGCCCAAGGCGGATCCCAAAATATAATGCGTGGAACGGACATTCGTCACCCAGTCGCGCATGGCTTCGTTGATCGCTTCCTTGAGGGTTTTTTGGCCGGCTTCGACGCCGATACACTCAGCCCCCATCAGCCGCATCCGAAATACGTTCAGGGCTTGGCGCTCCATATCCACGGCGCCCATGTAAACGCGGCATTCGAGACCAAACTTCGCGCAGACTGCGGCCGTGGCCACACCATGTTGACCCGCCCCGGTTTCGGCGATGATCCGTTTTTTGCCCATGCGTTTCGCCAACAACACTTGGCCAATCGCGTTGTTGATTTTATGGGCTCCCGTGTGGAGCAGGTCCTCGCGTTTGAGATAAATTTTAGCGCCCCCGCAATATTGGGTCAGACGTTCCGCAAAATACAGCTCGGTCGGCCGCCCCGCGAATTCCTTCAAATGACCACGCAGTTCCGCCAAATAAGACTCATCTTTACGGGCTTCCTCGTAGACCTCGCCCAGTTCCTTTAGCGCGGTCATGAGCGTCTCAGGCACAAACACACCCCCGTAATCTCCGAAGTGACCACCGTCGTCGGGCAGGGAAAAACGATCTAGGGTTGCAGAGGAACTCTCACTGGATTCAGCCATGGTACGCTCAACATGCCGCGGCTACCCCGTCGCTGGCAAACCGGATTTCAACTTAGCGGAATACCCGGAGTATTCCCCGTCGAATGGCCAGTAACGGATTGATGTGCTTCCCGCGGGGATCTTCGACGAAGGACAGGAATCCAAACGCCAGCACACTCAACCCCACCGCGCCGGCGACCAACGCCTCAAATCCACCCAAATCGCTCCACAGCAGTTGGGAAATTCCTCCGAAAACGACCAGCGAAAGCATGGTGATGAGTGCCATGCCGGCCAAATAGCTCGACTGGCCCTTCTCCGGACTCAGCTCCATCAGCAACGTATCCTTCCCGATAAACATCAACATCATGCTCATCGCGAATGCCGCGTAGGCAATTTGGGCATGAAAGGGATCCGTTAAAAACGGCGCTGGTGCCAGCGTCACACAAACCGCGATCAAGCCAAAGCCAAACGTGGCCCGCCCACCCCAGCGATCACCCACGGCGGCCGCCAGGAGGTTGCCTACCGATTGCCCCCCCATCTGCCACATGGCGAGCACGCCCAGAAAACTCTTCGGCAGATCCAAACGCGTGAGCAGCGTGACGGCATAAAACGGCACCACCAAGGTAAACGCATGCATCAGGATGAGCGCCCCCACAAAACTGCGTCGCGATCGCCGCAAAGGTCCGGGCGCATAATAGCGTTTGAGCACCGCCCACACCCCCTCCTTGGGGGGAGACGAAGTCCCGCCAGGAGCAGGACCCCGCTCGACGGGCGGCGCCGATGCACCGGATTCGGGAGAGTCCTCTTTCACCCCGAAGAGCATTCCCCATGAGGCAAAAAGGAAAAAAGCGGCCCCAAAATGGAGTAGCCCATACCCGGTGGTCCCCGGGTAAAGAGCCAAAGTCCATTTGATCAAGGCCCCCGCAATGATTCCGGAAATGCCGCCAATCAGAAAACGATAGGCGAGATTCGATGCCCGTTTCCCGGCCGGCACCGCTTTCATGTAGAGCCGCTGCCAAGCGGCGAACCCCAACCCGCCCAGAATTCCCGACAACAGCGGCGCGGCGGCGAGGAGCATCCAGACTGCCGAACCGGTGACTCCCCCCCCAAACGAGTATCACTCCAATGACCAGATAGACGATGCGCTGGAAAAAACCGGTGAGTTTTACGAACGGTTTGAGTTCTTTCAGGCGATCGATCCAGCCGGCGTTGAGCATCGGAATGCCGAACATCCCGATCACCATGATGGTGGGCATGTAGGCAGCGACCCAGCTCGGCCCCCCTTCCTCGAGAATGAGGGCGGGCAGGAGGCTCTGCATATTCACAAAACCCATGCCGAAGACAAAAAATCCACCTTCGAAAAGGAAGACCCAGTAATTCCTCCGATCGCGGGCGGCTTGGGCTGAACTGGTTGTCGAAATTGGCTCCACGCCCAGCTCTCTCAGGTTCATGACCTCGAAACACAAGCGCGAAGCTTCACGAATTAACTGTGCCCCATGGTTTTTGTCCCCTACCTTGAGGCGTTGCGTATCACGATCGAACACTCCAACCGCTACCGTTACACCCGTCCCGTCGAGTTGACGAAACACCGTCTGATGCTGCGACCGGCCGAAAGTCATGGGCTGAAAATCCTCAGCTCATCCCTCGATGTTTCGGGGGTCCCCCAAATTAGTTGGGAACACGACATTTTCGACAACTCCGTTGCCCATCTCAATTTCACGGCAAAGACCGACGAACTCACCATCACCAGTCGCTACGAACTCGAGCAGTTTAACCTGAATCCGTTCGATTTTGTGATGGAGATTTACACCAACGATTTGCCCTTCGCCTACCAAGGCGAAGACGCAGTGGATCTACAGCCCTTCATGCAGCCCCAATACCCCGCCGACGAAGACGCAGTGCGGGAGTGGTTGCGCCCCTTTCTGGACGCCGAGGGTCGGGGAAAAACCTTGGACTTCCTCCTCGCCACGAACAGCGCCATCGCCGAGCAGTTCGGCTACGGACGCCGCGAGGAAGCCGGCACGCAGTCACCCGCCGAAACCCTGCGCCTCGGCACCGGCACCTGCCGCGACTTCGCCCTGTTCTTGATCGAGATCGCCCGCCACATGGGTTTGGCGGCACGTTACGTGAGCGGTTACCTTTGCAGCTCGGCCGAAGATGAATCGGCTCCAGAGATCGCCGACAACTCGACGCATGCCTGGACCGAAATTTATTTACCCGGTGCCGGCTGGAAGGGATTTGATCCAACATCCGGCATTCTGGCCGCCGGTTACCATGTGCGCGTGGCCGCCACGCGTAACCCCGATCAAGCCACGCCTATCCGCGGCAGTTATCTCGGCGACGGTTCCCTCTTCGCTGGCATGGAAGTTGCGATCAAAGCGGTCGCCCACCCACCCTCCGACTCTCCCGCCTCTTGAACAAACTCTTCAATACGCAAGGTCGTTTGGCCGATGCCAAACTTGCCGCCCAAAAACTCATTCTCACGCAAGGAGGCGAACCCACCTTCGTCCCGGAGGATACGTCTGCGCCGGAGTGGAACATCGCCGCCCTCGGCCCCGACAAGTTGCGGCACGCGCGCAAACTGGCCCGGGAACTCGCCACCAACCTATTCGAGGGCG
>CBFHXU010000189.1:0-5605 GCA_965659875.1 uncultured Opitutaceae bacterium | reverse complement strand
TCTCGGAGCGTCTGCACGTGGAGTCCGCCGTGATGGCGACCCAACTCGTTCAGGATGGAGCGGTGGGGGATGTCGTGAGCGTGATGAACCTCGCGCCCCACCGCCTCTCCAAAGAGAGCCGTCCGGACTGGTTCTGGGATAAGGCGCGCTACGGCGGAATCGTCACCGACATCGGATCACACCAGTGCGATCAACTCTTGGTACTGACAGGATCGGATGACGCGACGATTAACTTCGCCCGCGTGGACAATTTTGCCAGCCCCGAGCATCCCGGGTTCGAAGATTTTGGGGAAGTGTCCTACACCATGAGCAGCGGAGCCTCGGGTTACTATCGCCTGGATTGGTTCACGCCCGATGCGTCTCCGGTGTGGGGAGATGGTCGGACCTTTGTCGTCGGCACCAAAGGCACGTTGGAGATCCGGAAATATTGGGATCCGCTCCAACCCGGCGAACCCCGCGATCGGATTTATTTGGTGAACGGAGAAGACCAACAACTCATCGAGTGTGCCGACAAAGTGGGTTTTCCTTTCTTTGGCGAAATGATTCTCGATCTGCTCAACGGCACCGACAAAGCGATGACGCAGGAACACATTTTCAAGTCCGCTGAAATCTCCCTCAAAGCTCAAGTGATGGCTGATGCCGCACGGCAGGCGTGACGGAGAGGCAGGTCTATTTTTGTCACAGAGTGCACAGAGGAGACACTGAGATCTCGGAGCTGTCAGCCTGCTTTATTTCTGGGGTGGGGAACGTGGAGCTAGCGCAAATCCCAATTTGTGTTAGTTTGCGGATTTCAGGCCGCTAATTGGATCAAATTGGTTCCCTGGCTGACGGCTCCGTGCTCTCCGGATCTTCTCTGTGACAAAACGGTAGAGGAGTTGTTCAAGGAAACCGCTCGCCGCCAGATAGATCCCGGCCCTGTTTTTGCTTCTGTTCGAAACGCGTTTGGCCGTGATCTTCGAGTGGCGGGGTGCTGCAGCCAACCAGACAGAGGGTAGTGACTATGAGAGTTACGCATCGGAGGTGGTTTTTCATTTCGGGGAGGGGAAGGGGGTTACATCGCAAAATGTGAATTACGCTTCTCCGCCTTCGCGAAGGCTACGGCGAGACAAGGCTTCATTTTACTTTTTAACGACATGCCCCGGTGGCTTCGTGGCTCTTAGTAAACGTCGTGAAGAGGCCGAGCTTAAGGCTTTGTTATCTTCCTTCGTCTGCTTCTATAAAAAGAACAGCAGTGAAGTAGTCCCAGTTCAGGCAATGTGGGGTGCCACCGTGATCACGATTGATTTTGAAGTGGGGGTGCGACTGATGTTGGCAGTGGCGTGAATGGGGACCAACACGTTGGCCTCCGGGTAATACGCGGCTGCGCAGCCTTTGGGGGTCTCGTAGGGGATCGCGAGGAACAGTTCAGCCGTTCGCGTTTCTCCTTTGAAGTAGCTGGTAATATCGACCGGCTGCTCGGCTGTGAGGTTTCGTTCCGCCATGTCTTCGCGGTTCATGAAGATCACGCGGCGCTCGTTGGTGATGCCGCGGTAGCGGTCGTTGTTGCCGTAGATCGTCGTGTTAAATTGATCGTGACTGCGGAACGTTTGGAGCAGCATTTGTCCCGGTTCGACCGCTAACGGCTTGAGGGGATTACTCGTAAAGTTGGCCTTGCCGTTCTTGGTATTCCAGCGGCGTTCTTTTACTGCGTTGGGTAGATAGAATCCGCCGGGTTGATGGATGCGCACGTTGAACTTATCGAAGCCCGGAATCACGCGCTCGATGCGTTCGCGAATCAAGTCGTAGTCCTGTTCAAACTCTGTCCACGGCGTGGTGGTTTTGCCGTCCAAGGTGGCTTGGGCGAGTCGACACACGATGGCGACTTCGCTGAGCAACTGATCCGAGGCCGGGGTGAGCTTTCCTTGCGAACTGTGCACCACCCCCATCGAATTTTCGACGGTCACAAATTGGGGCCGCTCGCCGCGTCGGTCGATTTCGGTGCGTCCCAGACACGGCAGAATCAGCGCCCGCTTTCCTGCCACCAAATGACCGCGATTGAGTTTGGTCGAAACTTGAACGGTGAGTTTGCAACGACGTAGGGCGGCGGCGGTAAAGTGGGTGTCAGGTGAAGCCGAGAGGAAGTTGCCACCGAGGGCGAAAAATACCCTTCCTTTGCCTGCGTGCATGGCTTCGATCGCCTCGACCGTGTCGTAGCCGAATTCGCGCGGAGCGGTGAAACCGAACTCTTTGTCGAGTTTTTCCAGAAATGCGGTGGGCGGCCGTTCCCAGATGCCCATCGTGCGGTCGCCCTGCACGTTGCTGTGGCCGCGCACCGGGCAAAGGCCACTGCGAGGTCGTCCGACCTTGCCGGTCAGAAGGTGCAGGTTCACCAGCTCACGAATCGTTTCGACCGCGTTGTGGTGCTGGGTGAGTCCCATGGCCCAACAGCTGATGCATTCCTTCGCCTCGATGAATACTGCGGCGGCTTCCCGGATTTGTGATTCGGTGACACCAGACTGATCCGTGATTTCCGTCCAACTGACCGCGGCGAGCTCGGCGATCATGGTTGCGTAGCCGGCGGTATGTTCCGCGATAAATGTCTGGTCGACGATGGTGCCGAGATTCGCTTCTTCGGCTTCGAGCACGCACTTGAGCAGGCCCTTGATGAAGGGGAGGTCGCCGTTGATCCGCACGGGCACGTGGACGGATTGCAGGGGTGTGGCTTGACCGAGGATGCCGGAGACTTTTTGTGGATGAGCGAAGGCTTTGACGCCCGTTTCGAGCAAAGGGTTTACGGAAACGATTTTGCCACCGTTGAGCACGGTTTGCTCCAGCGAAGTGAGCATGCGCGGGTGGTTGGTCCCCGGGTTTTGCCCGATGACCATCACGCAGTCGGTGTGCTCGATGTCCTCCAATGATACCGTGCCTTTGCCGATACCGATGGTTTGGTTCAGAGCCGCGCCGCTGGACTCGTGACACATATTGGAGCAGTCGGGCAGATTGTTGGTGCCGAACTGCCGCACAAAAAGTTGGTAGAGAAAGGCCGCCTCATTACTGGCCCGGCCGGACGTGTAGAAAATGGCGTCGTGAGGGCTGGCGCAGGCATTGAGCTCCTTGGCGACCAGGCCGATGGCGGTTTCCCACGAAACGGGTTGATAGTGAGTGGCGTCCACATCGAGCAACAACGGCTCGGTCAGGCGACCGGCATCGTTGAGCTCGAAATCGGTCATTTCGGCGAGTTCGGCGATGGAGTGACGGGTGAAGAACTCCGCGTTGGCACGTTTTTTGGTCGCCTCGGTGGCGATCGCTTTGGCGCCGTTCTCGCAAAATTCGAAGCTCGACCGTTTCCTATCGGGGTCGGGCCACGCGCAGCTCGGGCAATCGAAGCCGCCTTTCTGATTGGCTTTGAGCAGCGCAGAGGTGCCGCGGGCCAGACCCGCCTGGGCCTGGATGTGCTTCATCGAATTCACCACCGCGGTTGTGCCGACGGCTTTCTCGGCAGGAGCGCCGCGGCTCAGCTTCAGCAGCTTTCGGGGCGGCTCGGCATCAGGAACGGTCGTGGAATTGGAAGCAGACATTTGGGTTAATGCGCCTGAGGTGCACGAGCCACGAAAAACACTTATAACACGAAAGGCAGTGCGCAGGGTGTTAATTAGTTAAGCCAGCGGCAGACCAAATTACGTGAGGGTTCTTCCGGCAATCGGTCTCGTCGGGAGAAGGCATTACGCCTCGGCCAGAGCTTCGGACCAAAGGACACGGAGGTCTTTGCCGAGCTCTTGGGCTTCGTGCCAACTGTCGGGGAAACAGCTTAGGCCGTAGCCAATCTTGGGGCCGACTTCGGGGCAGGCCCAGAACTCGTTGCCGGGACGTGGTCCGGCCAGCCAAAGATCGAAGGCTTTGCGGATGAAGGGACGCAGCTCGATGTATTCGGGCGAGTGAGCAGAGGTCCCGTCGGTCACGGGAACTTGGCAGTGGTGGCCATTGAAGGGGCGCATGTGCCAGAGGCGAGACGCCTGAAAGAGGGGAATGTTTTCGAACAAGCGCTCCACGTAGTTTTGGGGGCCGAGATGCTTGACGGAGGCCGGGTGTGAAAAGTCGAAGTTTACGCGAGGATATTTGCCGGTCTTGGCCTTCACCCCTTCGGCGATGGCGTAGGTTTTTTCCGGAGTTTCGGTGCAAGTGTCGCGGTGCACTTCGAGGTAAACCTCGGCGCTTTGATTCTCGGCCTCGGCCATGAGTGCGGCGGTGAGTTCAACGGAGTCTTCAACCGTGGTGTCGTGATCGGCGAGTTGGCAGTTGATGGGGCCGTCGCCCAGTTCGAGTGATTTCGCGATGCGGGGGGCAAAGTGCTCGGTCGCGCCGGCATCGAAGAAGCCGCCGTAGCGGAGACCTGTGGCCGCCAATCCTTCGGCGAGGTCGGGGACGTTGATGCCGGTGGTGCAGGCATCGAATCCGGCGGCCTTGATGGCTTCAATTTTTTGACTGGCGGTCCAATCGGTGCCATCCGCATTTTGTTGGTTGGTCAGGCTCCAGAGATTGGCTTGGAGAACGAGAGTAGGTTCAGACATGGGGAGAGGGATTTGAGTTTAAACAGCCGGGGGAGGAGAAAGGTTAACTCGCTTTTTCGTGTTCTAACCAGAATTTGCCGTCTTCCACGATCAGTTTTGCAGCGAAGTTGGCATTAGCCTCCTCGAGGGCGGCGGCGAGCATGTCGACGGGGTTGGGTCCCTTTTCGAGGCGGCGGAGCAGGCCTTCGCCCTTTTCGGTGCCCAGCGCGAGGGTAATTTTAAGGCCGCGACGCTTGGCGGAGAACTTGGAGCCGTCGGGCAGGGCGATACGCTTCTTGAGTGGTTTGAGGTAGGCGTCGGCGTAGTGCACGCCAACACCGGAGCGATCGTTCTTTTCCGGGCGCAGGGCTTCTTCGACGTCGGGATTGAGGGGAGCGAGTTCGGTTTTCATGAGATTATGATGGGTTGGTGTTTTTAGATAAAGCGAAGTGAAGAGTCTGCAGCACGGCGTTCCATTTGTGCATGCGGCCATCCACGTGACAGAGGCAACCGGAAGCGGATTTGGCCGGAGCCCAAGTGAGCGCGTTGCTCAAGGGCTGATTGAGTAGTGGGGCCTCGCGGGTCATCCAGTCTTCGACCATGGTCGAGGATTCGCGCCAGCAACACATGCGGGTGTGGCCGTCGCCGTGAGGGGCAGGTTCGCAATGCTGGACTAGAATAGGCCAACCGTCCGTGGATGAGCCGACTTTGACGTGATAAAGCAGATCAAACTCGATGTTGCCGCAGGTGCTGCCGTGAAAGCGGAACTGAGCTTGGCCGCCGCCGGTTTCCTCGTCGGGTGTGTAGTGCAGATTCTGGCGGCTCCACCGGTCGAGGACGCGGGGAGTAAAGGTATAGGCGGGCGGAGAGGCAGAATGAACGGGGTCGTCCAACTTCGCTAAAGCTTCGTCGGACAGGACGACCCCGGCTACAGTGGTGTTGGGGGTTACGTTGGGTTGCGGCTGAGGGGCAGGGCGGACGACACGGAGGTCGTCCCTCCCGACGTCGGATGGGAGGGACCGGCTCTGTTTGGTCCGCGGTGGAGTGGCGGGGTGGGGCGGAGCGGCAGGGTTGTCGGG
>CBFHXU010000188.1:0-5608 GCA_965659875.1 uncultured Opitutaceae bacterium | reverse complement strand
GCTCCCGTTGACGCGCAACTGGGAGATGACTTCGGCGACCACATTACGGATCGCGGCTTCGCTGAGTTGAGTCATGGTTTAAGGGGTTCCGGTGACAGCCTTCAGCTGTCCTTTGCGGTATACGTTTTTTTACCCAGGACGTCGACGGTATCCACCAGGCCGACGATTGCCGCGTCGACCGGGAGAGATTTTAATCCTTCGGCCTGACGGGCCGAACTGCCTTGGGCAATCATCACCAACTCACCCTCACCTGCACCCAAGGTGTCGATGGCGACGATGGTATTGGCCCCGGGCTTAAATTTTCCGGGGTCCTCGGGATCGATCAACATCGGGCGCACCATGAGCAGCTTGCGGCTGCGCATGCTCTCGTCCTTTTTGGTCGATACGACCGAGCCGATTACTCTGGCCAGATACATGACGTTATTTACCGGCGCGTTTGGCGGCTGGCTTGGAGTGAGGAATGATGGTTTCGGTGTCGCTGTGAGGACGGGCGATGACGTGCGCACTGACCACTTCGCCGTGTTGGCTGGCGGATTCAGCGCCTGATTCAATCGCTGCTTTGACGGCGGCGACGTCGCCCCGGATCGTCACACTGACGAGGGCGCTGCCTACTCCGGTCATAGGACCGGCAATATCCACGTTAGCGGATTTAAGCATCGCGTCCGTGCCTTGCACGAGGGCGATGAGGCCTTTGGTTTCGAGAATTCCGATTGCTTGAGATGCCATGATTTTGTTTGGGATTAGTGGCTCGGGGAGCCGTTGTTGATATTTAGGAAAGAGCGTCGCCGACGGCGACGTGACGAAAGACTTCGCGGGCGATGACCAGCTCTTCGTTGGCTGGGATCACGACCACTTTGATACGGGAACTAGCGGCACTGATGATGCCTTCCTGGCCGCCTCGAATCGCGGCATTGGCGTCGGGGTCGATGACGACGCCGAGACCCTGCAGACCGGCACAAACTTCGGCGCGCAGCGTGGCATCGTTTTCACCGATACCGGCGGTGAAGCTGATCACCTCAGCACCACCCATCTTGAAAAAGAATGAACCCGCCCAATGCCGGATCGAATCGACCATGGCATCGTTGGCGAGCTGAGCGTCGGCATTACCGGCGGCAGCGGCGCCGCGGATATCCCGAGCGTCATTACTGACCCCGGAAAGACCGAGCAAACCGCTGTGTTGGGTAAGTTGGGTTTCCGCCTCTTCGACCGAAAGTCCCAACATCTTGCAGGCGTATGGGATCGCCATCGAATCGAGATCACCCACGCGGTTGTTCTGGGGCAGACCGCTCTGCGGGCTGAATCCCATGCTCGTGCCCATCGCGACGCCATTGTGGATGCCAGTGACGGAACTGCTGCCACCGAGGTGACAGGAAATCACCCGCAGCGGAGCACCGTCGAATTCACCGGGTCCTTGCACATAAAGCTGACGCACGCGCTCGGCGACGTCGTTGCGCTCCAGCAACTCGGCGGTGCGTTCGGCGATGAACTTGTGGCTGGCGCCATGGAAGCCGTTGCGACGAATACCGAGATCACGCCAGGCGGCGGGGATGGCGTAGTTCGCGGCGGCTGCACTCACCCACTGGTAGAAGGCGGTTTCGAAGAGCGCGACCTTCCGCACGTCGGGGCAACGTTGTTGGAAACAACGGATACCTTCGGCGTAGGCGGGGTTGTGGGCCGGGGCGACTTCCTTAAAACCTTCCAAGGCGGCGAGGACCTTATCATCGGCGTCCACGCAGCCGCTGAGGTCCTTGCCGAGGACGGTTTTGAAACCGACGGCATCGAGCTCGTCGGCCGAGCCGATATGACCTTCCGCCACCAGATCCTCCAACATCTTTTCGATGCAGGGGGAATACTCGGAAACACGCTCGAACCCACCGCTGGTGAGCATCGAGGCCCCCGCCTCCGTCATATCGAACAAGCGATACTTGAAGGAGGTGGAACCGAGGTTGGCGACGAGGATCTTCATCCGGACGGAAAACGAATTCGCAGATTAAGGGACGGTTATCCGATCCAGCTACCGAGTTTGCTGAGGTCGTCGTGCGGGCGAGGAATCACCTGCACGGAGACGACTTCGCCGACTTGGGAAGCGGCTTCCGAGCCGGCTTCGACCGCAGCCTTAACGGCCGCGACATCACCGGTGAAAAATCCGGTTACGAGACCCGAGCCGATCTTTTCCCAGCCGGTCATGGAGACATCGGCTGATTTGAGGGCGGCGTCGGATGCTTCCATGAGGCTGATGAGCCCCTTGGTTTCGATCATTCCAATTGCTTGTTTTGCCATTTTAATAGGTCCTTAGCTGAGGGTTAGGCTCCGAAATTTTTGAGCAGTTCGTCGTGGGGACGAGCGATGACATTGGAGGAGACCAGCTCCCCCACCCGATTGGCGGCTTCGGCCCCGGCTTCCACCGCGGCCTTGACGCTGCCGACGTCTCCTTTGACGAGCACGGTCAGAAAGCCGCCGCCGATGGAGATTTGTTTTACGAGCGTGACGGACGCAGCCTTGGCCATCGCGTCGCTCGCTTCGATTGAGCCGGTGAGGCCCTTGGTTTCGATCAATCCGATTGATTCACTCATTACTTTGTTGGGTTTGGGTTTCTAACGTTTGGTTTTTTGGAAATATCGTTTCCGGGAAAGTTACTTGATGAGTTCACACTTCACATCCGGGCCGAGCCCACAGGCATTGGCCTCGTCGGTGTCGATGTGCACCTCGAGTTTGAAGGACGGGTCGACCCGCACAAAAATTCGATCGAACGTCACGCCCAGTTCACCGCCGACGCGGAGCTTCATGTAGCTCTTGTTCTCGACGCCGTAGAACGCGGCATCTTCCGGGGCCATGTGCACGTGAGGAGCTGCGCGGATCACGCCCTCTTCCATTTCGAGAAAACCGGCAGGGCCCATCAGCATGCAACCGGGCGTGCCCGCGATGTTACCCGAGTTGGTGACCGGAACTTTGAATCCGAGCGAAATGGAATCCGTAAAGGAAAGCTCAACCTGATTAAAATCCCGACAAGGTCCGAGAATACGCAGGTTGGAGATCACGCGACTACGGGGACCGATCAGGGTGACGGATTCTTGTGCCGCAAACTGATCTTCCTGGTAGAGCATCTTCATCGGCTTCAATTGATGCCCCTTACCAAAAAGGATCTCCACGGCCTCCTGCGAGAGGTGGCAGTGCCGGGCACTCGAATTCACGATCAACGGATTGGGACCCACCTTGGCGGTCGGCGCGACAACCCCGGACTGACGACCGAGGCTTTTTCGAACGAGTTGCTCTATTTGGGCTCTGTTGAGGGTAGAATTCATGCAACCAAGTTGGAATTTTGTTGGTTTAAGCCTTAAAAACCCAGATTTTCCCACATTAAGTCAACATATATATTGAATTTTCCCAAATTTTCCCAAAGTAATCGTCACAGATGCTCGCCCAGGAACGCCAACAGTTCATTCTTTCGCTCCTCGAAGATAGAGGAACGGTGCGCACGGTTGATCTTGCGCAAGAGTTTGGGGTGACGGATGAAACGATCCGGAGGGATCTCCAGTCATTGGCCGAAATCCATCCGTTAAAGCGCATTCACGGCGGCGCCAGCAGCCTGACCGGACGCCCTCGCCTGCAGTCCTTCAACGAACGCCAGAATCTCAATGTCGACCGCAAGACCGCCATCGCGGACAAGGCTCGCAGCCTCATTCAACCCGGCCGGACCTACGCGTTCGATAGCAGTACCACCGCCTTCGCGTTGGTCAGCACCCTGCCCGACCTTCCCTATCGCATCGTGACCAACTCCTTCGCGGTGTTGGAAACCGTCACTCACTTACAAGAAGTGGAAATCATCTCCGTGGGCGGACGCTACCACCCCAAAACCCATACTTTTGTCGGCGGTGAAAGTATCGACGTTTTGAGCCGGCACAATATTCACACCGCCTTCGTATCCTGCGTGGGCTACGACCCCGTGCGCGGGGCCAGTGAAAGTTTTGAGCAGCAAGCGACGTTCAAAACCCGCCTCGTCCAATTCGCCGAGAACGTCGTGCTGTTGGTGGATTCCAGCAAACTCGACGCCCGCTCCGAATATTTCTTTGCCGAGCCGGATCAAATTTCGGAAATCATCACCGACTCCGAGGCAGATCCCGAGCTCGTGAAAAAGATCCGTGATCTCGGCATCAATCTGACGCTGGCAGACTAGAAAGTAGCGCCGTGTCCCGGCCGGTGCTGAGTTGTTTCAACGCAACCCACTCCTTCGCCCAATCCGAATTTTGGATTGCCGCAAGAAGGCGTAAAAAAGCCGTCCGCTCTATGCACACAACGCCCGCGCGCCTATAGGCGCCAAGCACCGTTCCTCCGCCGCAACGAACTTTTGCGCCTTTTTGCGGCTAATCAATTCAGATACCGTGCCAACCTGCCGACGTTTCTGAATGCGGGCTAAAGTTCACCCGCCTTTGGCGGCGCCGGAGGCGACCAGGGCACCGCACTACGCTTCTCGATTTGCCGCAAGAAAGCGCAAAAAAGCCGTCCGCTTTACCCACACGCGACCCTTAATCCGGAATCGCTTCGGTGGGGTCGATGTCCTCGCCTTCCCAATTGGCTACCCCGTTTTCATAAAGTTATACCCGCTTAGCGCTCCCGGGAACGGCGGGACGATTGACCGACGGAAGGTGTTTTCCCAATGCGCGTTTCCGTTCTGCGTAAGCAGGATTGGCGGCCAAATTTGTGAACTCACTCGGGTCATTGACCATATCGTAAAGTTCTTCGGAACCATCGGCGTAACGGATATAGCGCCACGATTCGGTTCTCACGCCGTGATTATGGCGATTGTGCGTGGTGATGGCCGGACGATCACGCGGGGCCGCAGGGTCCTACAATTGCGGCACCAAACTCAATCCCTCCAAGTCTTCGGCGACGTCCAAGCCACACAGCTCGCTCAAAGTAGGATATATATCCAACAGCTCGGCCGACCGCCCAGATCGCTGGCCTGCCCCTACTCCCGGTCACGCAAAAACCAAGGGCACGCGGGTGGATCGGTCCCAGAGTGTATTCTTTCCGGTGATCTGTTTTTCACCCAAATGGTAACCGTGATCGGACCACAGCACCACGATGGTATTATCCGCCAACCCACTCCGTTCCAGCGCCTCCAACACGCGCCCAACCTGACTGTCCATAAAACTCACACTGGCGAGGTAAGCCTGCACGATTTTATACTGCTCACCTTCTTCCAATAAAAACTTCTGACGGGGCTCGGGGAGCTTCCAATGCAGATACCAACTGAACCGGGGCGTATCTTCCCGATCATCCAACAACATGCGCGGAAGAGAAATTTCATCTTCAGGATACATATCGAACCACTCTTGGGTCGCGAACAAAGGCACATGCGGGAGGGAAAACCCGACGGCCATGAAGAACGGGGCCTGAGGTTCGGCCTCCAGTTGCTCGACCGCCCAACTCGCGGTCTTCCAGTCCTTGTGATCCGACTCCGCGTAAGGATAAACCGCCCAATCCATGCCGGGACCTCCACGCGGGGTCTGCACCCGTCTCGTCTTGGGTCGCAATCCGGTTTCGGTCCGTGCCACCACATCAAACTCCAAAATACCCGAACTGTTCCATTCCCGGCCATGGTAGATCT
>CBFHXU010000187.1:0-5668 GCA_965659875.1 uncultured Opitutaceae bacterium | reverse complement strand
GCCGGAACCCTGGTTGGATTTGCCGGCGTCCTGCTGGCGATTGCGGCCGGACTCTTTTGGGCGATCAAACGCACCGAACGCATCAACTAGTTCGACATTCCGCCTTGGGTCACACGACCCAATATGCTTTTGGTTAAATAGGAATGTTGAATTCCTCGTCCCCGCCGACCTGACACTCCAGTCTGGTTCGCCCCTCATTCTCCCCCCTCTCACCCCATGCCCCTACTACGCCTCCTCCTCTGTGTAATCTCGATCAGCGTCGCCGCTGCCTCCGATATGCGTCGTCCCAATATTCTCTGGATTTTCTCCGAAGACCTTTCCCCTTACATGGGTTGCTACGGCGATCCCATCAATGCCGGTTATACCCCGACCATCGACAATTTCGCCGCTCAGGGCGTGCTCTTTACCCGCGCATTCTCCACGGCTCCCGTCTGCTCCGCCAGCCGCTCCGCCATCATCACCGGAGTCATGCAAACGAGCACCGGTACGCATCAGCATCGTTCCAGCCGCACCACGGATGGTGTCGTGGTTCCCGAGGAGCTGCGCATCCATCTCCCCGACGGCATCCGCACCTTGCCTGAACTGATGCGCGATGCGGGTTACTTCACGTTCAACAGCGGCAAGGACGACTACAATTTCCACTACGATCGTGGTGACCTTTACTCGGTCGGCAATGAGGACACCTACGTACCCGGTATGAATGGCTGGCAGGGCAACCACGCCAAACACAACCTTTCCATCACGGAAGACACGTGGAACTCGCGACCGGACAAATCGCAGCCTTGGTTCGGTCAAATCGAAATCAAAGGCGGCAAGGCCAACAGCCGTTGGGTGCGCCCCGGGCAAGAGCTCGCGGACGAAGAGGTCCCGTTGCCGCCTTACTTCCCCGACACCGCCGCCCACCGCAAGGCCTGGACCCAACACTACAACGCCGTGCGCGGTGCCGATGCCCGGGTCGAGACGATCATGAATCAACTCGAGGCCGATGGAGAGCTGGAGAATACCATCGTATTTTTCTTCTCCGATCACGGCAACAACCAGTCCCTGCGCCATAAACAATTCTGCTACGAAGGCGGCGTGCACATTCCGCTCATGGTGAAAGGCAATCACTCCGCAATCGGCAGCGGCATCGTGCGCGACGAACTCGTGTCCGCGCTCGATATCACCGCAACCACCTTGTCACTCGGTAAAGCCGAGATGCCCGACTATCTGGATGGCTACGATCTGTTCTCTCCCAAGTATCCTGAGCGATCCTACATGATCTCCGCCCGCGATCGTTGCGACTATACCATCGATCAAATCCGCACCGTGCGGACCGACCGCTATCGCTACATCCGCAACGGCTATCCCGACCGCGCGATGCTGCAGCCGCAATACCGTGACAACCATCCCACCGTCGCCGATCTAAAGCGCCTCTACGATGCCGGCGAACTCTCCCCTTACCTCGCCGAACACTGGTTCGGTGAACGTCCGCGCGAGGAATTCTACGATCTAAATACCGACCCCCATCAGATCCACAACCTCGCCGCCGATCCCGCGTTTGAAACCGAGCTCGTCCGCCACCGCGCGATCTTGGACACGTGGATCCAGGAGACCGGCGATCAGGGTCAATCCCAGGAAGCCGCCGTCCAACTCAAAGCGACCTACGATCTTTGGATTCAGCGCGAAATCTTTTCCGAAGCTGACGTAAACCCGGAGTATGACCAATTCCGGTAAGTCCGAGTCTTCACCCTAAGCTCATGAAATACATCCACCGAGCCATGCGACTCATTACCGTAGGCCTCGGTCTATGGGTAAGCGCTGGCGCGGTCCTATCCGCTGACTCGAACCGGCCAAACATCATCCTGATCATGGCCGATGATCTCGGCTACGGGGATACGGGTTTCAACGGCAACAAAATCATCCAGACGCCTCATCTCGACGCCCTGGCTCAACGCGGCGTAAAGCTCACCCACTTCTACGCGGGAAATTCGGTGTGCTCGCCCACCCGAGGCACTGTTCTCACGGGCCGACACCATGATCGCTTCGGTGTATTCACCGCCAACGCGGGCCATCTTCCGGCCGAGGAGATCACCCTGCCCATCATGCTCAAGTCGTTGGGCTACACCACGGGCCATTTCGGCAAATGGCACCTTGGCACGTTGAGTCGCACCATGTCCTCCAAGGGCGAGAAACGCCGCCCCGATCTCAACTACTCTCCACCTTGGGAACGCGGTTACGATCGGTCCTTCGTGACCGAATCCGCCGTCACCACCTGGAACCCCGGCATCGGTCCACGCGCCGTCAATAATCCCTTCTTCGATGACGGCATTCCCGTCGATGGCAACGACCCCAGCCTGCTTGGAGGCGCGGCCCGGGTCGTCATGGATCGCGCGGTGCCCTTCATTAAAAAAGCGAGTGCGGCAGATACGCCGTTTTTCAGCATCGTTTGGTTTCATGCTCCGCACGAAAACATCGAAGCCGGTCCCGAGTATCTCGCGCGTTACGAAGGTCACGGTGATGCCGCCCATTACTACGGGTGCATTACTGAGCTGGATGATCAGGTGGGACGTCTGGTGAAGACCCTGGACGACGCCGGCGTCTCCGAGAATACCCTCATTTTCTTCTGCTCCGACAATGGCCCCGAGGGCAAAGCAGTCGGCGGACGACGCATGGGCACCACCGACGGATTGCGTGGACGTAAACGCGCGCTTTACGATGGCGGCGTCAGAGTTCCCGCATTCGCGGTTTGGCCCGGCCAAATCACTCCGGGCACGGAGTCCGGGAGTCCCCTATCGACTTTGGACTATTTTCCCACGATCTCCTCTTTCCTGGGTTACACCCTTCCAGATGAGCGTCCGATCGACGGTGAAAACATTCTGCCTATTCTGCAGGGCAAACGCCCCGCCCGCGCCACTTCGATTCCGTTTCGGTTTCAGGGAGGTGTCTCGTCGCTGGTGAAGGACAACTTTAAATACCTGTTGCCCGCGGGCGAACTCTACGATCTCTCGCAAGACCGGGATGAAAGCGAAAACCTGGCGGCCGCGCATCCGCAACTGGCCGCGAGTATGCGGGAGGAGTTGGTGCAGTTTTTCGAGAGTGTCCGCCTGAGTCACACCGGCCGCGACTATGGCGAGACCGACTACCAACCCACCAACGCCTGGCGTCCCCACGTGATCGGGGAGAAAGCCTCCAACTGAAACGAGCCATGAGGACTTCGATTCCGGTTTCGTTCATGCTGGTGGGGATCATCGCATCTCCCTCCCTTTTGGTCGCCGCGGATCTGATGCAGTCATTTCGCGATCAGGTTGAACCCATCCTGGATGAGTTTTGCTACGATTGTCACGGGGTCGGCACGAACAAAGGCGGCGTAACGCTCGATGAGTTTACCGCCGATACCATCACCGATACCGACCTATGGATGCGGGTATTGCGCAATACCCGGAGCCATATCATGCCTCCGCGGGAGGAGGCTCTGCCCTCGGACGAGGATCGCCAGCAGCTGCTGACTTGGATCAAGGCCGGGCCATTCGGTATCGACCCCACCAACCCCGACCCTGGTCACCTCACGGTCCAGCGCCTCAACCGCACCGAGTATCAAAATACCATCTTCGACCTGACCGGCGTGCACTATGACACCCGCGACGCCTTTCCGCCCGATAATACCGGCGAGGGCTTCGATAATATCGGTGATATCCTCACCTTGTCGCCGATGCTGCTGGAGAAATATTTCGACGCCGCGATCAACATTATCGAACAGGCCGTGCCCACTGAACCTTGGGTCATACCTGAAAATACCCTATCCGGGCGCAAGCTGGTGAACGCCTTTTCTCCCGCCACCATATCGAGCGATGAGTCCGACGAATACCTGCAACTCTCGTTCTACGAGCCCTCCATCCGCACCGGCCAAATCGAAATTGAAAAGTCCGGCCAGTATCAGGTCGGGCTGAAGATTGCCCCCAAGAGTTTCGTCAGTTTCCAAGGATTCGATTACAGCAAGTGTCAGCTCGTCGTGCGCATCGACGGGGAGGTCAAAATCGAGCAAGAATTTGAGAACGTTTCCGGTCGGGTTTTCGAATACACCTTCGACTACGATTGGAGCGCCGGGGATCACGAGATTACGTTCGAAGTCACGCCGGTTTCAATCGATCCCGAACGCATCAAGAAACTTAAGATGCGGGTAAACGAGGTCACCGTTCGCGGACCGTTGGACCGGTCCCATTGGGTGCGTCCGGCCAACTACACCCGATTCTTTCCCGGCGGCGTGCCCGAATCCACCTCGGCCCGCCATGCTTACGCCCATCATTTATTGAACAAGTTCGCCTCGCGGGCGTTTCGACGCCCCGTGGATGCGGACACCCTCGATCGCTTGGTCGAGATTGCGGAAACCGTCGCAGCCCAAGACGGCTTCAATTTCGAGACCGGCATCGCGCAGGCCATGACGGCCGTATTGGCCTCCCCCCGTTTTCTGTTTCGTGAAGAAGGAATTCAAGAATCCACGCCAACCGGTTCGGAGCATCCGGCCATCGACGACTTTGCCCTCGCCTCCCGACTGTCCTATTTTCTGTGGTCCACCATGCCGGACGATGAACTGTTTGGATTGGCGGAAACTCGGCAACTTCGCGCGGAACTCGATCGTCAAATCACCCGCATGTTGCACAATCCGCGTTCGGACAATTTTATCCACAACTTCGCCGGCCAATGGCTGCACGCCCGGGACATTGAATCGGTCAATGTAAGTTCATTGGAAATCTGGCTGCGCGAAAATCCGGACCCGAAACTCTTCGCCGCCCAAAAGGAATATCGCAAACTGCGGGAGATTCCGGAGAGCCAACGCACCGCCGCACAAAAGGCAGCGTATACCCGCACCCGGGCCATCGTGCGGGCCACCTACGACATGGACCGACCGGAATTGAAGCGCCGGGAGACCACGCCCATGCGCCAGGAGACCGAACGCTACTTCGAACACGTCATTCGGTCCGATCGCCCCATCGCCGAGTTCATCGATAGCAACTACACGTTTCTCAACGAACACCTCGCCGGACACTACGGGATCGAAGGAGTGAAAGGAGGCCGCATGCGCCGGGTCGAACTGCCCCCCGACAGCCCCCGCGGCGGCGTGCTGACCCAAGGCACCTTACTCGCCTACACGTCCAACCCGACCCGCACCTCTCCCGTCAAACGCGGCGTTTTCATCCTGGAAAACATCCTCGGCACCCCGCCCGCGGCACCCCCGCCCAATATTCCCGCGTTGGAGGACATCACCGATCCGCACGATTTGGATGCACTCAGTCTCCGTGAGACCCTTGCCCTCCATCGGGAGGATCCGCTGTGCTCCTCGTGCCACGAACGCATGGACCCCCTCGGGCTCGCCTTGGAGAATTTCAATGCGCTCGGAATCTGGCGCGACGCCGAACTCAACCAACCGATCGATATGGCGGGTCAACTTGTGACCGGAGAGACCTTTGACTCCGTCCAGGAATTCAAACACATTTTGGCCACAGATCGACTTCAGGACTTCTATTACTGTTTCAGTGAAAAACTTCTCACCTATGCACTCGGACGCGGATTGGAATATTACGATATCGAAACCGTCGATCGTTTGGTCCAGTCCTTGAATGCGGCCGAGGGCCGTCCCTCCGCTTTGATTCGCGCCATCGTGCTATCCGCTCCTTTTCAAAAAACCCGC
>CBFHXU010000186.1:0-5707 GCA_965659875.1 uncultured Opitutaceae bacterium | reverse complement strand
ATCTCGACGGCGATATCTCGCTGGCCCGGGCAAGGGAGATCCAAGCGACCACGCGGCCGGATCTTAAGATCATCGTAATGTCGGCGACGCTGGCGCAGGCCGCGCTGAAAAGTTATCTGGAGCCGTGTGCGCTGGTGGAGTCGGACGGGCGCACGTATCCGGTGGAAATGCGTTATTGGCCGCGTACGCCCAATTTTGACCAAGAGCCGGTCTGGGAGTTGGCGACTCAGGCGGTGTTGCAGGCAGTGGAAGAAACGCCCGGTGATCTTTTGGTTTTTATGCCCGGTGCGTTTGAGATTGGTCGCACGGTGCGGGCGTTGGAGGAGCGACGCGAGTTACGTGATCTGCGGGTATTGCCTTTGCACGGTGAATTGCCAGCGGAGCGACAGGATGAAGCGGTGGGCCGCAGTGACCGTCGGAAGATTATTGTTTCGACCAACGTGGCGGAAACGTCGCTCACGATTGATGGGGTCACCGGGGTAATTGATGCCGGGTTGGCTCGCATTGCGCGCTTCGATCCTCGTCGCAGTATCAACACGCTGCTGATCGAAAAGATTTCGCGGGCCAGTGCTCAACAGCGGGCGGGACGAGCCGGTCGCACGGCGCCGGGAATCTGTTGGCGTTTGTGGACCGAGCGCGATCACGCGGATCGATTGGAACATGAAAAGCCGGAGGTACATCGCGTGGATTTGGCGGAGAGTGTGTTGACCTTGAAGGCAGCCGGAATCACGGACCTGCAGTCTTTCGCCTGGTTTGATGCTCCCGATCGGACCGCTCTGGCCGGCGCGGTCACGCTGTTGCAGGATTTGGGAGCAATCGAAAGCAAGGGGGAGGGGGCTATCACTCTGATGGGTCAACGCATGATGGCCTTTCCCGCGCATCCTCGCTATGCTCGCATGCTGTTGGAGGCGGACCGGCGCGGTTGTGCCCGGATCGTGGCGCTGATGGCGGCGATGACTCAGGCGCGTCCGTTTTTATTGAGGGGCGTGGGCAGAGACGTGGAGAAGGCTCGCGAGGCTCAATGGGGTGACGACGCCATCAGCGATTTTCTGCGGCTGGCCAAGGTGTGGGAATACGCTCATCAGAAACGTTTCGATTTGGAGGCGTGCCGTCGGCTGGGCATTCACGCTCAGAGTGCCCGCCAAGTGGGCGCAATTTTTCGCCAATTGCTGCAGGTGGTCGAAGGCGAAGGACTCAATCTGAACGAAGCGGTGCCCGTCGCGGAAATCTGTAAATGTGTGCTCGCGGGATTCTCCGATCAGTTAGCGCTGCGGTTGGATCGCGGAACCTTGCGTTGTGCCGTGGTGCATGGACGTAAAGGCATGTTGGCCCGCGAAAGTGTGGTCCAGGAGGCGCGGATATTGGTTGCGGCCGAGTTCAGTGAAATTGAGGGGCGGGGCGGTGAAGTGAATGTTTTGTTGTCATTGGCCACAGCGGTGGAGGAAGCGTGGTTGGAGGAACTGTTTCCGGCGGATGTTGAGACTGGCGAATACGTGGTCTACGATGAGGACACGCGACGGGTCATCATGCGTCAGCAAAAACGATTTCGAGATCTCGTCTTGCGAGAGAAACCGACTGCGACGGAACCGCCGGAAGAGGATGCCGCGCGGCTGTTGGCGGGCCGCGTGCGCAAGGGCGAAATCAAACTCAAGCACTGGACGGAAGGCGTCGACCGATGGATTACACGGGTCAATCGCATGGCCGAGTTCTTTCCGGAATTGGAAGTGAGTCCCATGGAGGACTCGGACCATGAGTTATTGCTCGAGCAGATCTGTTTGGGTTCGCGCGGGGCGCGGGAGTTGAAGGACAAACCGGTCATGCCGGTGCTGGAGGACTGGTTGCGTCCGGAGCAATTGGCGGTGATGGACGATTATGTGCCGGAGCGGGTAGAACTTCCCGGTGGGCGGCGCGCGCGAATTCGGTATGGCGATTCGGGTCGACCCATTCTCTCGGCGCGGCTGCAGGATCTGATCGGTCTCACCGATGCCTTTAAAATCGGAGTGGGAAAGTTGTCCGTGCAATGGGAGATTCTGGCGCCGAATCAAAGGCCCGTTCAACTTACGGACAGCCTGGACGGATTCTGGACCGGAGCCTATGGCGAAGTGCGCAAACAACTCGCGGGTCGCTACCCCAAGCACCACTGGCCACCTGCGACCGGTTGAGTGCTGCCCGCAAAGTCGGGCGGGTCAGGCTCGTTGCTTCTTTGGGCCCACCGTGGCGTTTCGATTGCATCTTTGAATTTGTCGCGAATGGTTGGAGCCGGAATGAGAGGATTAAACCAATCTGAGAATCTAGCATGAATTCGTTGCTAACCGTTTCGTTAATCGGTCTGGGGGCCGTGATCATGTTGCTTTCGATTAGGGAAGCGCGGCGAATATTGCGGCTGCTGGAAGGGAGTAAATACCACCGGGTTTGGAAAGTCCTGCAAATGCTGATGGGGTTTTTCTCGTGGGATATGCGGGCGTCGCGACTCTGGTAATATTTGAATTGGAATCGTGGATTCTAGTTCTGACCGGGGTGGTGTTTTGCAGTGGAGCGTTGTTCGTCTATATGGTGGTGCACTCGGGGTATTTGAGTATGGCCGAGTTGCTGGCGACCAAAGACGCGGAGGCGGCTGCCCGTGAGGCGAAGGAATTCGCAGAGGCGTCCAATCGGGCGAAGAGCGAATTTCTCGCCATGATGAGTCACGAAATCCGCACGCCGATGAATGGAGTGATCGGATTTGCCAATCTATTGTCCGATTCCCGGCTCGATGAACAACAACGCGACCATGTGAGAACGATCATCTCCTCGGGCGATTCCCTGTTGGCGATCATTAATGACATTCTCGATTTCTCGAAATTGGATGCGGGGAAGGTCGACCTCGAGCGGCGGCCGGTGGCGGTCCGCCACGTTATTGAGGATGTATTGGATTTGTTGGCGGCCAGTGCGCATACCAAAGGATTGGAACTCCTGTATTGGATGGCTCCCGAGGTGCCGGAGGGAATCATCGGCGACGAGACGCGTTTGCGGCAGATTCTCCTGAACCTGGGCGGTAACGCGGTGAAGTTTACCGAAACCGGATCAATCGAAATCGCGGTCGAGCGAGAGGCGGATTCGGACCGGATTACGTTTCACGTGCGCGATACCGGGGCGGGCATTCCGGCCGATAAAGTGGACAAACTGTTTATGCCATTCACCCAAGTGGACGCATCCGTGACCCGCACGCACGGGGGCACGGGCCTGGGTCTGGCGATTTGCCGGCGCTTGGTCGGACTCAAGGGCGGGGAGATTGGGGTGACCAGTGAGTTGGGGCAGGGGAGCGACTTTCATTTCACGTTGCCGGTTGAGGAGGCGGATGTGGCTGATCAGGTGCAGCAGCGGGTTGCCCTGCCGATGTCGGAGATTGATGGCGTGCTGAAAGGGCGGCGAATTTTGGTGGTCGACGATGCGGAGGCGAATCGTCGGTTGATGGTCAAATTGCTCAGCGCCCACGGCGCCGAAACGGTCGCGGCTGACGGAGCGAGCTCGGCTCGACGTGCCTTGGCTGAGCAAAAATTTGATCCGATAATCATGGATTACGTGATGCCCCAGGTGGATGGGATCACGTTGACTCAGGAAATCAGAGAAACGCTGGCGAAACCCGCGCCCCTGATGATCCTGGTCTCGTCGATGACGATTTCTCCGGAGAGCATGCCGCCGAAGTTATTCGACGCCGAAGCCAGTAAACCGGTGCGGAACATGCAACTCCTGATGTTGATTGCGCGCACCCTCACCGGCGCCGGATCGGCTCAGGATGCGCCGAAGAAAACCAGCACCAAGGTGAAATTGGCCGAAACACATCCCTTGGATGTTTTGGTCGCGGAGGATAATCCGGTGAACCTCAAATTGATTACCCAGATTTTGAAATCGAACGGCTATCAACCGACGACCGCGGTGAATGGTGAGTTGGCCTTGGTCGCGTTGCAGGAGCGTAAGTTTGATCTCGTGCTCATGGATATGCTCATGCCCGTCTTGGATGGAGTGTCGGCGACCGTAAAGCTACGCGCCGGCGAAGCGGGGGAACTCAATCAGCAGATCCACATTTGTGCGCTTACGGCCAACGCATCCTTGGATGATCGCGAACGCTGCGAAAAAGCGGGCATGAATGGATTCATCGCGAAACCGATTCGATTGGCTGAATTGCTCTCTGCGTTGCGTTCGGTGAAGGAGCGTTGAACGGTCGCGTGGGTTGCAGTGCAAACGCTCGCTCATCGAGCGGCGTGATTGACCTGGGGTGGGCGGTGGTTTTGCTCGAGGTATGAGGTTTCAAATTAATAAGCGGGTCGTGATGGCCGGGCTGTTATGCTTTTCAGGCTGGGGGATGGCGGCCGAGTTTTCGGTCGATTCCGTCCGGGAAGCTCGAGCCGAGAAGGATGCTTGGATGCGAGATGATCCGAGCTCGCCCTTCAATTATGAGAAGCACCCGGTGGAATTCTCCCCGTTGCAATATTTTGCCCCAACTTCAACGTGGGTGTTTGAGAGTAAATTGACGGTGCGGACGGATCCCGAGCCCGTAACCATATTTGATACCAAAGGGCGGGAGCGGCAGGGTCATTTGTATGGTTCGCTCGCGTTTGAACATGAGGGGAAGTCCCATGTGGTGCGGATTTATCGTATGGAGGCTTCAAAGGGGTTTTATTATGGGATTTGGTTCACGGATCGCACCACCGGCGATTCGACTTATGAAGTGGGGCGTTATCTGGATTTTGAACTCTCCGATGATCCGGAGCACGTCTACACGCTCGATTTTAACGGCGCTTACAGTCCCTACTGTTCGTATTCACCGGCCTATGGTTGCGCGATTCCGCGGCAGGAGGATTTTCTGGATCTGGCGATTACCGCCGGAGAGAAGCGGTGGCACGATGCGCACTCCCGTGCGAAGTCCCAAGTATCAGGTATCAAGTAACAAGATCAAAGCTCATCATCCAAGCTGCTTCTCTCTTCACACACCCTAGCTCTTTTTCGTTCGGCGTTTACGTTTCGAACTGCGGTCGATGTTGAGGTAGGTTTTGTCTTCCATCAGACTCTCGTAGAGTTCGAGCCAACGGATGCCTTCGCGCGGTTTGATTTCGTCCCGCTTGGTGGCGGCATCGATCAGTTTCTTGATCCGGCGGGAGAGATCGTGGTGCGAGTATTGCACGCCGTTGATGACGTCGCGGATATGTGAGCCCTTCAAGGTCTCCTCAATATAGAAACCGTTCTCCTCATCGTCTTCGAGGAAGACGTGCACCTCGTTTACGCGACCGAACAGATTATGCAGATCACCCATGATATCCTGATACGCACCGGTGAGGAATACGCCGAGGTAGTAGGGTTCGCCGTTGAGGGGGTGAAGGGGGAGGTGGTGGTTGGTATCCGCCAGATCGATGAACGAGTCTATCTTACCGTCGGAATCGCATGTGATGTCGACCAACGTGGCGTTGACGGTGGGCTTTTCGCCGAGGCGATGAAGCGGCGCAATGGGGAACAGTTGTTTGAGCGCCCAGTGGTCGAGGAGCGATTGGAAGACTGAAAAATTACAGACGTATTGATCGGCCAACATACTGGTGAGTTCGAGCAGCTCTTCGGGAATGAATCCCATGTCACGGTCGTCGTGGGCGATCTCTTCACAAATTTGCCAGAACAGCGATTCGGCCGCGGCACGATTCTCCAGATCCAAGTAACCCAGATTAAAAAGCGAGAAGGC
>CBFHXU010000185.1:0-5772 GCA_965659875.1 uncultured Opitutaceae bacterium | reverse complement strand
GAGGTTTTCGGGGGGGGAGCTGGGAAAGGGTCGCGGTGGGGAAGGGGTCAGGTCGTGATAAGTTTACTACTCCCGCTCCGCGGGATCCGTAGAACGTGTCTACGACCTGACCCCTGCGGTCGTGGTTTCTGATTTTGGATTCTTGTTACCTGTTACTTGATACTTGCCTGCCCGCCGAAGCCTTGGCGGCGGAGGGTTACTTCGCTCGCGGGGCCCGCGAGCGGCATGGAGGCGAGAAAGCGTTCATACGTTTGGGTGAGACGCTTGACGATTTCAGGATGGCTGGCGGCGACATCGGTGGATTCGGTCGGGTCTTTGGCCAAGTTGAAAAGGGGCAGGGGATTGGCGAACGGTTTGGGCACGATACCGGGATAGGCCATGGAGTTGGGTTGCTCAGCCTGCGCCAGGATGGTGGTGCCGTTCGGCCATTTGGGATCCACCCAATCCGGATTCAAGTCCCGCGCGGAAAGGTAGCGGGGCTTGTTGACGTAGAGTTTCCAGTCACCGTCGCGGATGGTGATGATCTTGTTGTGCTGCGCAGAGTAAATGGGCGGATGAGAGGTGCGGTCCCCCGTCAGGATTTCTCGAATATCGATACCATCGTAGTGGATGCCCGCGGGAGCGGAAATTCCGGTCATGGCCAGCAGCGTGGGGAACAGATCGATCGACCAAAAATGGGTGGTGATGGTTTGGTCGGTGGGCAGCGACGCGGGATGACGGATAACAAACGGCACCCGGGTGCCGCCTTCCCAAGGGGTGGCCTTCTTGCCCTTGAATCCTCCAGAGCTGCCGCCGAAGTGGGGGCCGTTGTCGGAGGTGAATATTACGATGGTATTCTCGAGAATGTGGTGCTTGCGCAATCGTTCGACGATTTGTCCGACTGAAGCATCAAGCTCTCGAATCACATCGTGGTAGAGATCGTCGGGAGTATCCGGGGTATAGTAGTCTTCCGAAGCGGCCAGCGGTTTGTGGGGCATGGCGTGAGGCACATAGAGGAAGAAGGGTTGGTCATGATTGCGGTCGATAAAGTCGATCGCCCGAGCGGTGTACTTGGCCGTGAGGTGGCGCTGGTCGACCGGGTATTCATCGACCTCTTCGTCATCCATGATCTGGATCGGCAACATGTCATTGGAATAAAGGATGCCGTAATATTCATCGAAGCCGTGACGGGTGGGGAAGAACTGGGGCTGGTGTCCCAGATGCCATTTGCCGATGGCTGCGGTTTGGTAACCCCTGGCCTGGTAAACCTCACCGAGGGTGATCTCGTCGGAGCTGAGGCCGATGTGATCGTTAAGCTCATGGCCGTCGGGGTGAGGGTTCTTCACGATCCCGTTCCGGAAGGGAAACCGACCCGTCAAAAGTGCGGCCCGGGAAGGAGCGCAGTAGGGGACCGGCACGTAGTAGTCGGTGGCCCGCACGCCTTCGCGGGCCAAGCGATCGATGTGCGGGGTTTCGTAGGCCTCCTGTCCGTAACAGGAGAGGTCGCCGTAGCCGAGATCGTCGGCCATGATCAGAACCACGTTGGGTTGATCCGAGTCGGGGTTCGAAAATGCGAGTTGAGTTAGCAGCAGGCCAACGAGCGAAATGAGGAGGGGACGGAGCACGAAACGAGGGGAGGGGGAAATGGGATTCATATCGTAAGGCGAAGGAGGACTAAGTATCACGCCGAATTCAGATGGTTCTTAACGTTTCCGATAAAGTAAATCGTGGCGATGGCTCCAGAGAGCGAAGGAATTGAAATCCGGAGAATATTCTTCGTTAGTTTAACCGGATTTTTGGTGTAACCGGTTAACCCGTTTTCGCTGAAAGCGACGATTTTAGCTTACCCCCAAAGAATTAAAACGATGCCTTACCCCAATCTTACTCGTCGCGACGCTTTGGCGCGGATGTCGCTCATCGCCGGTGCCGCTGCAACCGGCTCGATCAGTCGTGCGGCCAGTCGCACTTCCCCGCCACCGCGGCTGGGGCTGGACGGCCACTCCCTGCGGGGAATGAAGTGGAAGGCGCCGCAATTGATCGATTATGCGGCTTCGCAGGATCTCGATGCGGTGTTGTTCAATGGCTTCCATTATTTTGAAAGCTTGGATCCCGCCCATCTCCGGGAGGTGCGAGAGCGGGCCGAGCGCAACGACATGGTCATTCGGATTGGTGCCGGGGGGATCAGTATTGGGGCGGAGAAGTATCGGGATGATCACGGCTCACCGGTCGAGACGTTGATCAAAGGCATCGAAGTTGCCACGATTCTGGGGTCTCCCACCGTGAATTGCCGCATTGGTTCGATTGTGGATCGCTATTGTCCGGGGGGGATCGAGGCGCGACTCGAGGAAGTCGCGAAAACCATGAAAGCGGCGCGCAGTCGGGCCGAGGATGCCGAAGTGACCTTTGCCTTTGAGAACCACGCCGCGGATACCCGGTCGGACGAGATTCTGGCCCTGATTGATGACGTCGGTGCCGATCTGTGTGGCGTCATGCTCGATCCGGGCAACGCGTTGTGGTCGATGGAAGATCCCCTGGAACACCTTAAGGTTCTGGGGCCGCATGTGCGTTGCATGAGTATTCGTGATTATACGGTGTGGGCCGCTCCGGACGGAGCCATGTTTCAGTGGACCGCCATCGGCGAAGGCATGATGGACGTGCCCGCTTTCACGGGATTGCTGCGCCAGCATTGTCCGGAAGTGCCGTTATTTGTGGAGAGTATCTCGAATTCCCAACGTCCGCTCCCGTTCCTGACCGACGAATGGTGGGAAGGGTTTCCGCATGTGGCCGCCGCGGATATCGCGGACTTTTTGAAGCTGGTCAGAAAAGGGCGTCCCATCCCGGTCGATCAACCCGCCGCTGGGCAGAATCAGCGCGAATTCGACCAGCAGCATCAACGCGCTGAATTTGAGCGCAGTATCCGGACGCTGCGGAAGCACTTGGGGTGAATTTACGTTTGTCCTTCCAGCGCGAAATGAGATCGTAAAGTTACCGTGATCGGCGGTGTTACCCCGAGGACCCTTCAACCCCGCCCGCGAATGCGGAGGACCCCATTACCCCTGTTATGCCCACCATTTCAATCGATCAGGCCAAAGATGAATACGATGTAGTGATCGTCGGATCCGGAGCCGGCGGCGGCCAAATGGCCTACACCTTAACGCTAGCCGGCATCAAATGCTGTATGCTCGAGGCAGGTCGTTCCTACGACCCGGTTACCGAAACCCCCATGTTTAATCGGCCGGACCAAGCTCCGCTGGGCGGAGCTTCGACCCCAGACAAGGATTTGGGATTCTGGGATTCCACGATCGATGGCGGTTGGGAAATGCCGGATGAGCCTTATACCCAGGGCAGCACCGATAAGGACGAACAATTTACGTGGTGGCGCGCGCGCATGATGGGCGGTCGCACCAATCACTGGGGACGGATCTCGCTGCGCAATGGTCCTTACGATTTTAAACCCTACAGTTACGACGGGCTTGGTTTTGATTGGCCGATTTCCTACGAAGAGGTCGCACCTTATTACGACAAAGTGGAGATGCTGATTGGAGTGCATGGCACCAATGAAGGCATGGAAAATACGCCGGACTCTCCTCCCGGTGTGCTGCAACCGCCGCCGAAGGCGCGGATCGGCGATTTGGTGGCCCAAAAGGCGGGCAAGAAGGTCGGCGTGCCCGTGGTCTCAATTCACCGCGCCGTGCTCACCAAGCGGCTCGATGCGGATACGATTCCGGCCAAACTACATCCCGGCAACAAGTGGGCGCAGGACATCGTGGCAAAATCCATGCGCGCCCGCGCGGCGTGCTTTTGGGCCACGCCTTGCAATCGCGGTTGCAGCATCAAGGCAACCTATCAAAGCACCACCGTGCACCTGCCTCCCGCGCTCGATACGGGTAATCTGGACATCATTCCCAACGCCCATGTTCGTGAAGTGATGGTGGGACCAGACGGCAAGGCCACCGGGGTGCTGTTTATCGATAAAACCACCGGCCGCGAGGAGCGGGTCAAGGGCAAGGCGGTGGTCCTCGCCGCCAGCAGTGGTGAAACCGTGCGCATCCTGCTCAATTCCAAAAGCAATCGCTTTCCCGATGGTATCGCCAACTCGAGCGGCAAGGTGGGTAAGTATATTATGGATACGGTGGCCATGAGTCTGCGGGGCCAGATACCCGCGCTGGAAAATTTGCCGCCCCACAACGAAGATGGCACGGGAGGCTCCCACGTTTACAGCCCGTGGTGGGCGTATGGCGACCAGCGCCAGGGGAAGTTAAACTTTGCCCGTGGCTATCATATCGAAATCGGAGCCACGCGGCGTATGCCGGGAGGGAATAGTCCGGTATCCATGAGTTATCTGCGCGGTCTCTATGGCACCAAACTCAAGGAGGAAGCCCGCCGCTACTACGGTTCATTCATCAGTTTGGCCAGTCGCGGAGAAATGATCCCCAACGAACACTGTTACGCGGAGATCGATCCGGTGGTGAAAGACAAATGGGGCGTGCCGGTGGTGCGCTGGCACTGGAAGTGGACGGAGAACGAACTCAACATGGTGATGCACGGTCAGGAGACCTTCGCGGAGATGATCAACGAGATGGGGGGCACCGTGGTGAGTAAAATGGCTAAAACCGGTTACGATATCATCCGACCCGGTGGAAATGTGAAACACGAGGTGGGCGGCGCCCGCATGGGTGATGATCCCAGCGACTCGGTGTGTAACAAATGGAGCCAAACGTGGGACGTGCCGAATCTGTATTTGTGCGACGCCTCATCGTTCACCTCCAATCCCGACAAGAATCCCACCCTTACCATCATGGCGATGGCCTGGCGGTGTGCTGATCGCATCATCGCTGAAGCCGCGAAAGGAAATGTTTAAATCGTGAAGGCTCCCATGAATTTCGATCACCGTCCCGCCCGTATTTCCCGCCGCGAAGTCATTAAGTGGTTCACGACGGCCGCCGCGGCGGCTCAGCTGGGCCCCAACAGCATCTGGGGCGCTGAAGACGGCGCGTTGCCGCCGGGTTACGGCTCTGATCCGAAGGTCGCGGCGATCTATGAGCGCGGTGATGTTTGGCCGCTCACCTTGGACGACTCCCAGCGCCGGCTGGTCACGTTTTTGGCCGATTTGATTCTACCGGAGGACGAGTATGGTCCGGCGGCGAGCGCTTTGCGCGTGCCGGACTTCATTGATGAATGGGTGAGTGCGCCTTACCCGAAACAGCGCGCGACCCGAAAACGGATTCTGCCCGGGTTGGAGTTCATGGATAAACTCAGTGAAAAGAAGTTCGGTCGGAAGTTTACCGAACTTTCTCCCGCCCAAGGCACCGCGATCCTAGATGCCACCATGGGACAATCTGGCGGCGATGACCTCGCCCAGAACGCCGCCAGTTTTTTGCACGATTTCACCTCACTTTGTATGGGGGCTTACTACGGTACCCCCGCCGGTTGGAAAGCCATCGGTTACGTGGGCAATATGCCTTTGCCGTCGTTTGATGGCCCGCCCCAGCACGTGTTGGATCGAGTGGGTGTGGTGCAAACGGTGAAGTGAGTCAGTGTAAGAAATTACGTTCCGTGTTCGAAACCATTCCCGTCTGGCTTGAGGCCAGAGTTGAGCGTTGAAGAGAGGGGCAGGAGACCGAAGGTTGAGGATGTTCACTTACGCTGAACATTCCTCCTGCCGATCATGAGATTAGACCACATCGCCTACCGGGTTGCGGACCGGGAAAAAACCGCGGCATTCCTCATCGAGTGCTTTGGCTATCGCATCGCCGAGGACTTGCCGGATGGCTTTGAGATCGAGTTTGAGGA
>CBFHXU010000184.1:0-5983 GCA_965659875.1 uncultured Opitutaceae bacterium | reverse complement strand
CCAGGTAATCTTAGCCGAAGTAGGCGGCGACTTCATAACCGACCTTGGTTTTATCCCCAAGCAACGGCTTCCTTTGCTCCTCGCCGCTGCCGATGTGTTGGTGCAACCGGGAGCCGCCGACAGTTTTAACGCTTACCGGCTTCCTTCCAAGTTGCCGGAATTTCTCTGCGCGGGTCGACCGACCCTCATGCCTGCGACGAACATCGGGGCCATCATCCGCGCAGGTCAAGAGGCCCTGTTACTGGAGTCCCCCACGCCCCAGGAAATTGTGCGGCGCTGTCAGGAAGTGTTTTCCGACCCCGAATTGGCCAGTCGCTTGGCCCGGGGGGCCCGAACCTTCGCGCAGGTTCATTTCGATATCGAAACGAATACCGGCGGGTTGGTTAGATTTTACGACAGTCTGCGAGACCGACCGGGAGTTTTTGGTGAGCATGCCCCCGCAAATCATGAGGTGCCCGTGTTGGTTGATCAGATCGACCTCGACCTGGGGCAACGCGTGCGGGGGCTGACCGAACAAATCGCCCAACTGGAAAAACAACTGCGCGATGCAAAAACCGAAGCAGGCAAACAATCCGCCGCCGCGCGTTATCAAAAGGCAAAGGTCGCGGCCCAACGCCACGTCACCGAGAACGTGCGTAGCGAACTTTCCGCTCTCACCAGGGAGCTCACCCCGTTGGTAACACGTCTCGAACAAGAGGTATCCGAATTAAGAGACCTCAACGCGCACAACGAGCGGGTGCATACCGAACGCGTGGCCGCGTTGGAGACCAAGCTCGGACGCATCATGAGCTCGGGATCTTGGGTGTTCACGGCACCGTTCCGGGCGATCCGACGAAAACTATTTGATCCCTTCACCCGGCAGGAGAACGAGGACACTTCCGCTCCTGAGCCCGACCCGATCGAAGCAGCCATTCCGATGGATCCCGGCTTGCCTCATTCGTTGGATGAACCGGCCGACTGGGCCGCGGTTCCGACCAAGGGACTCATGCGCGGTTGGGTCGTGGCAGCCGACAATCAGGAAATTGTGCAAATGCGTATCCTCGCCGGAGAACGGTTGATCGAGGTTGATCTGGGAATCTCGCGTCCCGACGTCGCCACCCTCCATCCCGAAAATCCATTTGCCGCAACCGCCGGTTTTGCCGCCGACTATGAACTCGCCCCCGGCTGGGAGGGAGAAACTGTATTCGAGGCTTTAACAGCTGACGGACAATGGCGCCGATTCGCTGCACGTCATACCCAAGCCGCAACGGGCACCCTCGAAAGTCTGCGTCACAACTACCGCGAATGGGTGCAGAAATACGACACCCTCAGTTTGGCGGACACGATCAACCACCGGGCACGAATCGAAGAGATGATGGAAACCGATCGACCTTTGATCTCGATCCTGATGCCGGTTTTCAACACCCCGGAGCCATGGTTAATCAAGGCCATCGAATCGGTTCGCGATCAATACTACCCCAACTGGGAATTGTGCATCGCCAATGACGCGAGCACGGAGCCCCACGTGGCTCGCGTGCTCACCGCATACAGCCAACGCGATGACCGCATCAAGATCATCGCGCGAACCGAGAACGGTCATATTTCCGCGGCGTCAAATTCCGCCTTGGAAATCGCCACCGGAGATTTCTGCGGACTTCTCGACCACGACGACGAACTCGCCCCTCACGCTCTCGCCGAAGTAATCTTCGCCTTGGAAGCCAATTCCGATTTGGCGTTCATCTACTCTGACGAAGACAAGATCGATGAAGCCGGTTATCGCTCGGACCCCTACTTCAAGCCCGATTGGAATCCGGATCTCCTGCTCGGTCAGAACTACACCTGCCATTTTTCTGTTTTTCGGACGTCACTCCTCAACGAGATCAAAGGATTCCGGTTAGGTCTGGAAGGCAGTCAGGATTGGGATCTGACCCTGCGGGCCACCGCCAGAATCGACGACCGCCAGATTCATCATATCGCAAAGGTGCTTTATCATTGGCGAGCCATTCCAGGTTCCACTGCGCTGGTTATCGATCAGAAGGAAGACTATCCGTTCATCGCCGCTAAGAAGGCATTGGCGGATCATTTGGCGGAGCAGAATATCGAAGGGAAACTTCTGCCCATCGAGGGTCGCCATTGGCGGATCCAATACCCGCTCCCGGGCAATGCTCCCAAGGTCAGCATGATCATCCCCACCCATAATGGTTATGAGCTTCTGAAAACCTGCCTGGATTCTGTTCGCAGTCTCACGGAATATCCGAATTACGAAATCATTGTGGTGGACCATCAATCCGACGATCCCACCTGTCTAAATTATTTCACGGAACTCGAAACCGAGGGCGTCAAGGTGATCCCGTTCCAAGGCGAATTCAATTTTTCGGCGATCAACAACTATGCCGCGCGTCACGCCGCGGGATCGATCTTGGCATTTCTCAACAACGACCTCGAGGCGATCCAACCCGATTGGCTCACGGAGATGGTGTCCCAAGCAACGCGGCCGCAAATTGGCGCAGTGGGGGCGCTTCTCCATTTTCCAGACGATACGGTGCAACACGCCGGAGTCATTCTAGGCATCGGTGGCCTCAACGGATCTCCATCCGTGGCCGGCCACGCATTCAAGGACGCGCCTCGCGGCAGCGAGGGTCAACGCAACCGGCTTCGCCTCGTGCAAAATTTCTCCGCCGTCACCGCGGCGTGTTTGGTCATTCGCCGCGAGATATTCGAGGAGGTCGGCGGGTTCGATGAAACAAAATTGGCCGTCGCCTTCAACGACATCGATTTTTGCCTGCGCGTATTGAAAGCCGGATATCGGAACCTGTGGACGCCTTTCGCAGAACTATATCACCACGAATCCGCCAGTCGCGGAATCGAAGACTCGCCGGACAAATTGGAACGCTTCGCGGCCGAGATCGCCACCATGCGCGGGCGTTGGGCCGCCATTCTCGATCGAGATCCGGCCTACAACCCCAATCTGACCGCCGAATTCGAAGACTTCTCGCTGGCGGTCCCGCCGCGATTCTAACGCGCCCCGATGAACCACTTCACCCCGTCAATTCGGATCTTCTATGCGGTCGGAGTATTTCTGTTTGTGGTGGGCGCGAAACTTTGGGTGATCAGTGAGGCCGGCAGCAGTTTACCTTTCCAGGATCAGATAGATGCTGAAGGCGAATCCGTTATCCGTCCCTGGCTGGAAGATCGATGGGAATGGGAGGCGCTTTTTGCTCCGCACAACGAACACCGGATCATTTTCACCAAGCTTATCGCGCTGGGAGTTGTCGCGGCCAACGGCCAATGGGATGCTTACATTCAGGTCATCATAAATGCGTTCATTCACACGGGCCTGCTCTTGGTGGTTCTGAACTGGCTATATCGCAACATCGAAGGCTGGAAAGTTCACCTTCTAGGTTTGGTTTCCATCATGCTGTGGACGATCCCATTCGACTGGGAAAACACCCTCCAAGGATTCCAGTCGCAGATGTATTTGGTTCTCACATTCTCGATCTTACAGCTGATCTGGGTACTGGGAGCGAGTCGGTTCGATGTACGCTGGTGGGCGGGGCAATTTTGCGGATTCCTGGCCCTCGGGGCCATGGCCGGAGGCAGTTTTGCCTCGGCTGCAATCCTGACAGTTCTCCTCATTCGGTGTGGAACCGCGGCGGAACGCACCCGATTCCACCTTATCACGGCGGCGTATTCAGCCCTGTGGTTATTCGTTGGTCTGCTCACGCGAACTTCCGTGCCCGGGCATGAAATTCTCCGGGCCGACAACCTCAGCGAGGTCGTCTCTTCATTGCAGCTCATCTCCTCGTGGCCGTTGCCGGAGAATATCCCGTTCGGATTTCTCTTCGCCCTGCCGGCGGTGGGCTTGGCTCTCCGTTACTTAAAAAGAGAGAACATCAGCAGCTTTGATCGGGTGTGGGTCGCGCTCGTAGTCTGGACCGTCTTCACCGCTTTGGCCGCGGCTGTTTTTCGAGGACAAAATTCACCGCTGATTTCCCGCTATCTCACCGGTTATACGGTGCTCGTCATCGTTCAAGGCATCGCGTGGATAAAAATATTCGGACCTCGCTGGAGCCGGGTGGGTATCCCGGTTTGGGCGGCGGTGGTGGTCATCGCCTTGGTTGCTTCCTTCGATGACTTAACGAAACAAAAGCTCGATCCTATCGCGTTGCGCCGGGAACAAAATGAAAACGTGGTGCGCGACTATCTTCGATCGAAAGACGCCACCGTATTGACCACAGCGGATCCACGCTCGCTTCCCTACCCGTCCGCGCTCGCGTTGCACGGATATTGGAAACACGAGAGTATCCGCGCCGTCATGCCCGCGGCGGTTCGCCCCCCGTTACTGCCATACGAGATCAATGATTCTGCTCATTTACTTCCCGAATCGGGCCTGATGGTGGCTGCGGCATCGCCGACCGGTCCTCAAACGTCAGCGTGGATCTGGCGCAGTAGCCCTCAACCGGAAGATTCCGCTCGTTTCGTCAGATTCAAATTTACGGGCGGTCTGGGCGATCCGGAGGCGGCCCTCCACTTGCGGTTGGTGACTCACGCAACCTCAGTGCACATAATTCCTGACGGCTCAGCCCGGAACCGATGGAAAACCATCAACGTATTCCGTCCGCCCGGAGAGTGGTGGCTTGAAATTGAAGATAACGACAGTCTCGACCAGATCGCGATCACCTCCCCCGTGGAACTCGGAGTCATTTCCTGGTTGGCTGAAAAGACAATCAAACACCATTTTTGGGCGATCACTTTGGGGCTTCTTTTTGTGATCGGAGGCTTTCTGGCCAGAATAGCCCCCGCCGAAGGAAATTCTTCCGGGTCCACCTAACCCTTTCGATTTAGAGCAAATCGCTGTTGCAAGTCACACTTGCTTGCGAGGCCACGGACTGGTTCTTTCGGGGTTTCACGAATTTTCTGATGGCTAAAAAACTTCTCGTAACCGGTTCTTCCGGACTCATTGGGTCCGAAGTCTGCATGTATTTTTCCCGTGAAATGGGCTTTGATATCCACGGCGTGGATAACAATCAACGGGCGGTATTTTTTGGACCACAAGGGGACACCCGCTGGAATCAGCAGCGGCTTTCGGAAGACCTTTCGTCCTTCACTCACCATGAAGTGGATATTCGTGACCGGGCGGGCGTTCTCGAGCTCATCCAATCCGTAAAGCCCGACGTGATCGTGCACACCGCGGCCCAGCCCTCCCACGACCGCGCTGCCGCCATTCCATTTGATGATTTTGACACCAATGCCGTCGGGACCCTGAACCTACTGGAAGCCACCCGGCAGGCGTGTCCGGAATCACCGTTCGTGCATATGAGCACCAACAAGGTTTACGGTGATGCCCCTAATCGGATCGAACTGACCGAGCTGGATACCCGCTGGGACTATGCCGATCCCGCTTACCAGCACGGCATCGCCGAGACTTTCTCCATCGACCAATCCAAACACTCGCTGTTCGGCGCCTCCAAAGTCGCAGCCGATGTCATGGTCCAGGAGTATGGGCGCTATTTCAACCTCCCCTGTTGTTGCTTGCGAGGCGGCTGCTTGACCGGACCAAACCATTCCGGGGTCGAACTCCACGGATTCCTCTCCTACCTCGTTAAATGTAATCTCGAAGGGAAGGAATATCGCGTATTCGGTTACAAGGGAAAGCAGGTCCGGGACAACATTCACTCCTTGGATGTCGCCCGTTTTATGGCCGCATTTGTGGAAAATCCGCGGGCCGGCGAAGTGTATAACCTCGGCGGCGGTAAAGATAACTCCTGCTCAATTCTGGAAGCGTTCACGTGGGCCGAAAAGTTCTCGGGCCAAGAGCAGGTTCACACCTACGTAGACGACAACCGCATCGGCGATCACATCTGTTACTATTCAGATCTGCGTAAGATGAAGGATCACTATCCAAACTGGGATATCTCTGTCTCGCTGGAGGAAACCATCCGCCAGATTGTCGAGGCTTGGAAAACCCGCCAAGGATCTTGAAACACTTTGGCTGCGCGCGCGT
>CBFHXU010000183.1:0-6088 GCA_965659875.1 uncultured Opitutaceae bacterium | reverse complement strand
GGAGAAATGATGCCTCGTGCGGGATCCCCATAGTGAGATTTAAGCGCACGCTCTTTTCTGGTGATTTTGTTCAATATAACCACCGTTTCGTAATTACCACTCAAACGGTAGTCAGCGGTTTCATCCAAAATCATAGTCATTTTAGTAGAGTATTCTAGCGAGGAGGGGTGTCCTGCGATGTTGAAATCGAATGCCGGGGGGGCATCGAACGGTGAGCGCATGGGTCGATTGCTGATCGCCTACTGGCGATTCATTCCGGCGATCGCGGTGACTTGGTTGCTGGTTAAACCGGGAGTCGAAGGGCGGATCAATCCTGCCGCCACGGGCTTCTTTGCGCTGATTGCTTCAGTGGCCGTAATGATGTTGGTCGGTGTTTCACGGCGAGTAAAGGATGGTGAGAGATGGTGTCCGGTGTCGGTGGCGGTGAGGCGCCGAAGCCCACGGGGTCAGTGTCGTTGAAATGTTAATGGAGGCGGAGCCGTAATTCACTTTTCCCGACCTGACTCCTTTATACACCGCCTCGACGGCTATTTGAGCTCTTTGATCCGAATGTTGCGATAAGACACGACTTTGGCTTCATCCTGGAGGCTGATGTGGCCCCTCATGGGCCGGTCGGCCACCGCTGATTTGCTGAGATCGAGGGCTTGGATGAGTCCGCCGTTCAGATAGACCACGAGATTCGAGTCAATCAGGACGATCTGATAATGGTTCCACGCTCCCGCGGGCTTCACGCGGTTTTCGAAGGGCGCGGCGGTGCGAATGATGCCGCCGGCGTCGTGGTGTCCGGGCTTGGCCAATTCGTGGGTATCCAGAATCTGAATTTCAAATCCGCTGGTCACGTGGTCGGCCAAATCGCCGACGCGCAGAAAGACCCCGGAGTTTCCTTCGGGCACAAACTTGAATTCCAAATCGAGCACGAAGTTCCGGTAGGTCTTTTTGGTCGTCAGGTAGGCATCGTAGCGTTTCCAGCCCGTCTCCCCGGGGCGGGGGCGCAGCGTCACGATGCCATCTTCCACCACCCAGTTGCCGGTGGTTTGCCATCCGTTCAGATTTTTCCCGTTGAACAAGTCGACGAAGCCGGTCTCCGACCATTCCGTGATCTCCGGTTCCGCGGCGGCAGCCGAAATCATGAGTCCAACCGAGAGAATGCAGAGGAGGGGGAAACGCGTCATGCTGCCAGTGTTGCGATTTCAAAAATGGGGACAAATGTTTACTTTAGGCGTTTCCCCCGCTTTCGCGGCTCTTTTTGAGGCCTTGACGTCCTTCCTCGGCCCCGAATCGAGTTCTAGTATTAGACTGTCGCCGGGGGTGGGCACCGGGAGCAATGAGGCGTCCGATGGAGATGACCCCGCGGAGCCGTGAATGGCCTCGAATCGTTTTCCACCATGTTATTTAAATCCCCTCTAACTCTGGCGGTGCTTGTTCTGGTTTGCCCTGCATTGCTGTGGGCTCAGAATGATCTATCTCATCGGCAGAATGACGTGACCGTGCGCGTGGTGAACTTGGCGGGAGATCCTGTGGCAGGGGCGGCGGTGCAGATTGAGATGTTGGATCCGGTGTTTCGATTCGGATCGGCGATCACCGTGGATCAGTTGACGCCCGGACACGCGAACTACAGTGCCCAGGCGATTGAGGCTCTTCAGCGTAATTTCAATTCGACCACCTTCGGGAACTACATGAAGTGGGGACCGTTTGAATCACGCCCCGTCGCGGAGTCCCAGGAGATGGTGCAACGCGCGCTGGCGCTCCGTGCCTTCAACAGCGATGTCGGCCTGCGGTTACGCGGCCATGCGACGTTGTGGGGAGCGTCCTACCAGGTTCCGACCGACTTCAAGAACATGACCGATCGCACGCAGATGCGCACTCGGTTGCTCGATCATATCAGGGACTATCACACCGCCTTCAAGGACACCGGCATCATCACCTTCGATCTCTACAATGAACCTTTCCACGAAACGGAACTCATCATCGATCGCTTGATCGATGACCCCGACAGCTTCACGCAACACGCCTCCGAAGTGGCTCCCTGGTTTAACCGCGCCAAGGAAGCCGATCCCAATGCCGTTCTTTATATCAATGATTACAACATCATCGATTTTTGGCGGGAGGATGATGACGATGTTGCAGCCTACAAATCCTTGGTTGATGCGATTCGGGATGCCGGCGGGCAGGTGGGCGGGATCGGACTGCAGGCCCACATCGGTCGCATGTTGACCCGCGAGCAAGTGACCCGTCGCTTGGATCTTTTGTCGGCCCCCATGGCTCCGACCACCAACCACCCGGATGGACTGCCGGGGCTGGAGATCGAGATTACGGAACTGGACATTAATACGGAGTTTTGGACCGCGGCGACCCCGACGGATCAAGCCACCGTCACCGCCAATATCATGGATGCGGCGTTTGCGCATCCGGCGGTGGTGGGGATCACCATGTGGGGCATGCGTGACAGTAGGCACTGGCGCGATAATGCCATTCTCTACGATGACTCGGATCCGGACAATTGGGTGGTCAAACCCTCGGGTCAGGCCTGGTTGGACCGGGTAAAAGGCACGTGGTGGACGGACGTGGCAGGATCAACCGGAACCAGCGGGGAATTTTCGGACACCGTGTTCAAAGGCCGGCACCGCATCACCGTGAACATCAATGGCAATACCACCCAATTGGTGCGGACCTTGAATGCCGATGAGACCTTTCAACTCCAAGTTGACGATACGCCGGTGGATACCTCGGCCAGCTTTTTGTCCAATCTGTCCGTGCGCGCTCCCTTGGCGGTAGGCGAAACCCTCAAACTCGGTTTTGTCGTGGAAGGGGGCGAAAAAGAGGTGCTGGCGCGAGTGGGCGGTCCGGTGCTGGGAGAATTCGGATTGGGTTACGTCCCCGATCCCGCACTGGAAATTCGGGCTGGGGAAGTGGTGAAAGGATCCAATCGCACCTGGGTGGCGGATGACATCCAAACCATCGCCTCCACCTTGGGCGCCTATCCGTTTGCTGTGGGCAGCAATGACGCCGCTTTGATTGTCGCCGTGAATGGTCCGCATACCTCGGAGATTACGGGAGACGCGGCGGGAATCGTCCTGGGGGAAGTATACGATGTCTCCCTCGGTTCCTCCGGACCCCAACTCGTGAATGTATCGGCCCTGCACCAAACCGGCTCGGGCGATAACGTATTGACCGCGGGATTCTACGTGGGCGGCAGTGGTAAGATTCGGCTGTTGATTCGTGGGGTGGGGCCGGAACTGACGGCGGCCTACAATCTGCCGGGAATGTTGTCGGACCCCCGCATTCGGCTCTTCCGGGCGGATGGCACCTTCTTGCAAGAGAACGATGACTGGGACGCTGGGTTAGCGTCGACGTTTGACGAGCTGGGGGCCTTCAGCCTGACAGCTGGAAGCAAAGATGCGGCCATGGTGGTATTACTTGAAGCGGGCCAAGGCTACACGGTTCAAGTCGTCGGTGCTGACGGGGAATCCGGCAAAGCCATTGTCGAAGTCTATCAAATGGACTGATTACTGATCAGAAACGCCTTTTCGCGGTGGCGCCGGGAGAGGGGATGGGGTTCAGCGCTTAAAATAAACATGTATTGGTTCCAGGGTAATGTGAATTTGGAAAAGGTTGATTTTAAGCGTTTGAAAAAAAGGGAAGAAGTTTTCTGTAACTTTGAGGTGATGTCGGGGGTTCTCCTAACAACCGCAAATTTTAGCGGTCCTACCAATCCTCAGAAAACTAATCCATGAAATCATCCATTTGCACCTTAGCAGCCAGCCTGCTCCTCGTCACTTCCGCATTCGCTATCCCCAATCCAGAACGTTCGAACATCGAAGCCGAAATGTTCGTGCCACCGCAACCCGTCGTCACGGTCGCTCCGGAAATTTCCGAACGACATGCCGGACGCGTGATCAAGGTCAGTCTGACGATTGATTCCAAAGGTCGGCCTAAAAGTATCCGGGCGATGAATACGATGGAAGAGATGTTGATCAATCAGATTACCAGAGCGGTTTCCCAATGGGAGTTTGCGCCGGCTACCCGCGATGGTGTCGCGATTGAAACCCGTGTTGTCTTGCCACTCGAAGTGAGCTTGGGACGGGAATCCTAATTTAGAACCTTCGCCCGATTTGACGGGGTCGAACGCAAAACTCTAAGATAAATTTTTATCTTATGCGTTTGACCTCTTTCTCGGGCCCTAATTCCTGGTGGGCGCGCAACGCTCTCCGTCGAGATAGCGCTGCAGTAGGCTGCGCATACTGGCCACCTTTTCCGGGTGTTGGGCATAGAGATTCTTGGACTGTCGGGGGTCGTGCTTGAGATTAAACAACAGGCCAGGATTGTCCTTGCCGTAACCTTCCAATTGGAAGTGCTGCAAGTAAGCGCTCGATTCTACCTTGGCGGAGCCCGAAGGCGCATCAATCAACACCCAATCGCCCTGCCGCAACGCATACTTTCCGGCCGAGGTATTTTGCACCGTGGCCGTTCGCAATGGTCGGGCATAGTCCTCGCCGGTCAGCACCGGCAACAAATTGTAACTGTCGATGGCCTCCTCCTCGCTTAGGGGATAATCAACGATGTCCGCGAACGTTGCCGCCAGGTCCACCTGACTGACCACTTCATCGGAAATTGAGCCCGCCTCGATCTCGCCGGGCCAGCGCGCGATGAAGGGCACCCGGTGGCCGCCTTCGTAGATGTCGCGTTTGACACCGCGATACTGCCCGGAACTCCATTGACCAAACTCTTCGAGTCTTTCGAAAGCAGCGGTTTCAGCCCCGTTGTCGGCGGAGAAAATCACCAACGTGTTTTCGGTCAAACCCTGCGCGTCCAGCGCCGCCAGCACTTTGCCGACCATGGCATCGGTCTCGATGACAAAGTCGCCGTAGTATCCGGCCTGCGAGGTGCCGTGGAATTCCGCATTGGGCACAATCGGATAGTGCGGTGAGTTGAATGCCAGGTAGACGAAGAACGGCTGATCGGCCTTCTGCTCGGAAATCCACTCCACCGTCTTTTCAGTCATGGTCGGCAGGATGTCGTAGGGACTCCAGCTTTCGGCCATCGGTCCCGGACGGAAGGTGCCTGCGCCAGCCAGAGGTTCTGATTTGATGACCGGTTGGGTGGGGATGGTGAGAAACCGGTCGCCCTCGATCCAGCAATAGGGAGGGAAGTTGATGGTGCCATCCCCGAAGTAATGATCGAAGCCCCGTTCGAGCGGACCTCCCGGAAATCGTTTCGTCCAATCGTAGGATTCCGCTCTAGGGTCGCCTGGTTTAACCCCGGGCTTACGGATGGCATCGAAATCCCAACCCAAATGCCACTTCCCAAAGGCTGCCGTTCGATAACCCTGCTGCTGAAACATCTCCGCAATGGTGAAGTCACCGGGCTCGAAAACGGGACCGCCGAATGCGCCCACAATGCCATGAAACCGCCGCCAATGATGCTGACCCGTCAGCATCGCAAAACGGCTCGGCGTGCAGATGCCGGAGGAGCTGTGTCCATCCCTAAACGTCATTCCTTCCACGGCCAGCCGATCAATGTGGGGCGTCTGGATCTTGGCTCCGGGGTCACCATAGGAAACATCGGCCACCCCCATATCATCAGCGTAAAGAATGACCACGTTGGGGCGCTGCTCGGCCGCTTGGAGGGTCGTGATAAACAGCGCGACCGTAAGGAGGGTAAAAAGATTTTTCATAGTTTCCGGGGGCTCACGGCGAGCATCCCGAAACGAGCCACCAACATCAAGGCTCCTCCCCATTCCCATGGGTTGTTTTGGAGTGGTGATTATTTTAAGATTTTGGCCCCCTTATTTCGACGTATTTTTATCTTTCTCGAAATTGTAGTAGCGCCACAAAATCTTACCGAGTAAGCGATTTTTGCAGGTTTGGAAGCTCGTGGCTGCGGCCTCGTCGCCGCGTAGTCTGCCCGGGAGATGCTGGACGAGACCACGCAGCGCGCCCCCGACCCCGAGCCATTTCAAATTCAAATCGTAATGATGGGCTAAGTGAAAGGCGCGGGCAGCAAAATCCATCTCTCGGTTATGTCCATTTCGCTGATAACTGAAGTCTGCTCCAATGCGCGCCACGGAGTGTCCGGACTTCAACTGGTG
>CBFHXU010000182.1:0-6108 GCA_965659875.1 uncultured Opitutaceae bacterium | reverse complement strand
GACTTTAAGGTATTTGGCTAAAATCTCCGCAGGTGGATTGTGGGGAGTGTGGGGCAGGAACGGCGCATGCCAGATGAGCCATGGCTTGTCGGCCTCCTCGGCGTCATCCCAGAAATTCTCAATGGGTTCGTGTCCCTCGCGGCTGATCTTGAGGCCCTCGTCCCCATGACGGCCCGGATTACCGAGGGTCATGGCGTGGGTGAAGCCGCCCGTCTCCTTCGGGTTTCCTTCCCACCATTTTCCAGTTTGGAGTGAGAGGTAGCCGCGGCCGGTCAGGTCACGAATGAAATTGGGTTGGCGGGCGAAGTTTCCGATGAGGCCTTGATAAATCGGATCAAGATGGGCTTTGCTGCGGCTTTGGCGCGAGGCGGGTTCCGGCAGACTGGGGTCGTTGCCGGTAACACCGTGCTCGTGCGGATATAATCCGGTCGCCATGGTTGAGAGCGCCGGACGGCAAAGGGCGATGGGTGTATATCCGCGCGTGAACGTCAGGGATTCTGCGGCCAACTGGTCGAGATGGGGGGTCTCGATGTGGGGATGCCCCATGAAACCATAGTCATTCCAGGCCTGGTCATCGGAAATGATCACCAGCACATTGGGCGGGTTCTGGGCAGAGGTGATGGAAGCGACGAGGGCTGCGACGCAGCACAGAAGAGCACGGAGGAACGAAGGCATGGGGCGAGAGGTTAGGGGTAACCGCGACGAAACCGCGGCAGGTTGCTGGCTAGAATATAGGAGGGAAGACAGCTTCGCTAGATGAGATCCGACAATTTTTGGTTCAATCACGTCCTAATTCGTAACGTTTCATCCCAGAATATGACGCTTCACCGTGCATCGAGCCACTCGACAAAGTAACTTAGTCGGTTCCATCGGGAAGCGTTCCGTCGCCAAGAACTTTAATCATATTGGTTAAACTACGGTTCACTCCGAACGCCTGACTTTAACCATATTGGTTAAAGTTCGAGGGGGGCGGTCGGCCTGATTTCGGGGACGATTTATGGCTCGGCGTAGCGGAGGCGGTAGGCGCGGGGAGTCTCTTCCATGATGCGGCGAAACTCTTTGGTGAAATGGCTTTGGTCGGAGAATCCGAATTCCGTGGCGATTTCGGCGAGGGGTTTGCGCGAAAATACGAGAGCCTGGCAGCTCACGCGCACGCGCAGATTTCGCACGTATTCGTGAGGGGACATGCCGTATTCGGCTAGGAACTGGCGTTCGAATGCGCGCAGGGAGAGTCCGCAGAGTTTGGCCAGTTTCAGGTTCGGCAAGGCTTCGTTGTAGTGTTGGCTGATGTGGCGGATGGCGGGACTCAAGGGTCCTTCATTCGCTCCGCTGGCGGCAATTTCACCGAGGGGTTGGCTGATGCCCATCGTACCGACGATTTCGTTCTCTTCGTTGTGCAGCGGAATCTTCGAAGTGAGGCACCAGCGCGAGGTATGGTCAAACCGACCGACCATCTCGACGCGCGAACGAATACGTTCCCCAGCCAAGACGCGTTCGTCGTCAATCCGGTATTGGTTGGCGAGGACCAGACTACAGAGTTCAAAATCGGTTTGGCCGATGATCGCCGCTCGATCCGAGATGTTGAAATTCATCATAAACGCCCGATTGAACCACTGGTAGTGGCCCTCGGCGTCCTTCATCCAGAGCAGCAGATCCTCAACATAGTCCAGCAGCTCAATGGCCTCGGGAGGCTTAGCGCCGATACGCTCAAGCTGGTCGTAGAGATTGGAATCACGGTCGGTGGGTGGCATCGGAGGGATTTACGCTCCAAGATGGCACTAATTTACGTGCAGCGAAAGTTACTTTTACGTGGGCTGGTAAGATCTTTGATCCCGGCTTAAGCGGGGGGGTAGTCCTTCACGTGCAGCTCACGGGCTCGATTCATTTGTTCGGCTGAAAACGGTGCCAGATCCGAAGCGTGGGCACTGTCGGTGATCTCGGTCAAGTGGCGGGAACCCGAGAGCACGAGACTTACGTTTTGATCTTCCAGCACCCAGCGTAAGGCGGCTTGGGCGAGTCCGCTGACCTCGTCCTTGACCAGCAGCTCTTGGTAAGCATTCGCCACATCCACGCGCTCGATGATCTCCTCGCGGGAGTAGCGGGCGTTGATGGTGCCCTCGGCAAATGTCGTCTCGTGGGTGAATGCCCCGGAAAGGAAACCATTGGCCAAAGACTCGCGGGCTACGATGCCGATCCCCGTTTTCGCGAGATCGGAGATCAATGATTCGGCTTCGCGGTTCATGAGACTGTAAACGACTTGGATGACGTCGATTTTGTCTTCTGCGGCCCACTGCCGGGCCATGCCTTGAGTGTCGTCAAACAGGGAGATCGAGTGGCCGACGGAGCGGACTTTTCCGGAGGATTTGAGGTTTTCCAGCGCCTGCCACACATCGTCCTCGATTTGGTCGGGGCCGAAGGGGGAGTGGAAAAACAATACGTCCAGACGATCGGTGCCGAGTCGACGTAGGCTGTCTTCAACGGACGTCGTGACCCCTTCAGCGTTGAAGTAGGTGTTAAGGTGTCCGCGGGTGGGGTAGCGTCCGAATTTGGTCGCGATGGTGACGTTATCGCGATCGGCACCGAGGCCTTTACCGAGCACGACTTCCGCGATGCCATCCTCGTCTTTCGTGCCGTAGAGCGGGGCGGTATCGAAAAATGTGATTCCGGCGTCGAGGGCACCGCGCACAGCGCGATGGGCGTCGTCGGATTCGACGCTACCGTAGACGGGTGACCCGAGGGCCCAAGTGCCGAAGCCTACTTCGCTTACTTCAATGCCGGTGCGTCCGAGAGTGCGGTTTTTCATGATGAGGATCTATGGGTCGAGAGGGTAAATCTTGTGGATGGCTTCGCGGGCGCCGGCGACGAATCCCGCGATAAATTTTTGACCGAGTTCGGCGCTGGCCTCACGCGGGTCGGGGCCCCACACCGCATCCTGCTCAAGGGTGGGTTCGCGCTCTTGCGGTAGGCGATCGAGTTTCACGCAATCCGGATCCGTGGCCATGAGCAGGGCAATTTCACCGAGGGCCGCGTGGTTGACGATGAAGAGATCGGGCGAAACCAGATCCGTTTCTGAGGTGGCGATGAAGTGGGTCTCGGCGTGGCGTGCGTTGGCTGCCTTGGCCTCGGCTTTGATCAAGTCGTAATGGGGTTGGCCCACGTGACCGCAGAGGGTGAAGACGACACGGAATCCCTCGTCGGCGAGTTGGTCAAAATGCTCCCGGGCCAGTAGGCTTAGCGTCGATTCCTTGAAGTCCAACGAGTGACGAGGAAACTTCAGATCGGGCGCGACTTTGATGGTATTGGCCGCGACATAAACCGGCGGCAATACGAGACCCCCTTCGGCTGCGGCGAGCGCTTTGCAGAGGCCGTGCGCCTTGAGTCCGTCTAGGCCGGTGGCGGCGTGATGACCGTGATACTCCAGGGCTCCCCATGGAAGGTAGGCGATGGAGCGCGCCGATGTGATGACTTCGATCTCGCGGGGAAGGAGGCGTTCATAGCATCCCCATGGTACATCGGTATTCGGGGTAGCATCGGACATGTATCCAGTGCGTTTGCGCACGGGTGGTCCCGCAAGTTGAAAGATTCTGAAAATAAGCCAGCGTTAGGGCGCAATTAGGGTGTCGGGGCGTAAAGTCTGACCCACGTAGGACGCGGACGACACGGAGGTCGTCCCTCCCAGCGGTCCTCTGGGAGGGACCGGCTCTGTCCGGTCCGCAGCCTGAGTGAGCAATATAAAACCCTGCTATTCGGCGAGCCAGCGCCTGGGAACGACGGGATTCATCTCGAAGTCTCGCCGTGTTGCGGTCACATCGGGTATGTGACCAAAGGGCGAAGAACTCCTCGCGGAGTCTTATCCGAGCGTTCGCAGTTGCGATGCAGGGATGGAGGGAGCAGGGGAGGGACCCGCTCCGTCTGGTCCGTATCAATGAGGGGCAGGTGCGGACGACACCGAGGTCGACCCTCCCAGACTTGTGCTTACTCCTGATCGGCGAGCCAGCGCTCGGTTTCGATGGCGGCCTGGCAGCCCATACCGGCGGCGGTGATGGCCTGGCGGTAGACGTGATCGGCGCAGTCACCGGCAACATAGACTCCGGGCACATTGGTCTGCACTTGGGAGCCCGCGGCGGGCTGGAAGTATCCCTGATCATCGGTGTCCAGAGGCGGAGCGAAGGGACCGGTGTTGGGAATGTGGCCGATGGCCACGAAGAGTCCTTTGATCGCAAGGGTGCTTTCTTCGTCGGTTTTGACGTTTTTGATGCGCAGTCCACTGACGGCGTCATCTTCCACGCCGTCGACGGCGACGGGCACGCTGTCCCAGACCATTTCGATCTTTTCGTGGGAAGTCGCTCGATCGGCCATGATCTTGGAGGCGCGCAGAGAGTCACGGCGGTGGACGAGGTAAACCTTGCTGCAGAAGCGGGTGAGGAAGAGGGCTTCCTCGGCCGCACTGTCGCCGCCGCCGATGACCGCGACGTCCATGTTGCGGTAGAAGGCACCGTCGCAGGTGGCACAGGTGGTCACGCCTTTGCCGCCGAAGAGTTCTTTTTCACCAGGAATACCGGTCATGCGAGGGGAGGCACCGGTCGCGATGATGACGGACTTGGCGAGGATGGTTTTTTCGCCGCAGATGAGCTTGCGTGGTTGGCTGGTGAAATCGACCTCGGTGACGAGCGTGGATTGAAAGCGGGTGCCAAAACGGGTGGCCTGCTTGCGCAGGTTGTCCATCATCATGAATCCGTCGATTCCCTCCGGGAAGCCGGGAAAATTCTCCACCTCAGAGGTCGTGGTGAGTTGGCCGCCGGGCTGGCCGCCTTCGAGGACGAGAGGATTGAGATTGGCGCGGGCGGTGTAGATGGCGGCGGTGAGTCCCGCGCAGCCGGTGCCTACGATAACTACATTTTCAACAGAAGATTCGCTCATGGATATTCATACCCAGAGCGTCAAAAGCCCGACGCGACAAGTGCGTTTATCCGATTTACGTGGTTGGCAGGGTTTTCGAGCCGCCCGACTGGTCAATCCGAATCAGGGAGTGGCTTAGTCGACCGGTTTGAAGACCCGAACGTAGTCGACTTCCATGGTTTGAGGGAAGGCGTCGCCATCCACCCCTTCGACACTGCCCCATTCGCCGCCCACGGCGACATTGAGGATGAGGTAGAAGGGTTTGTTGTAGGGCCACTTTCCTTCGCCTTCGCCCTCGTTAAGATACTCGAAATAGAGTTCGTCGTCCACGTAGGCCGCTAGGCGTTCTGCGGACCATTCCAGCGTATACGTATGGAATTCATCCGTGACGGTGGGGATTTTGATCGTGCCTGTTTTTTGGGTGCCCTTTTGCCATTGGTAGTCACGGGAGTGGGCGGAGGCGTGGATGACCCCGCGGTCGTGTCCGACGTGTTCCACGATGTCGATCTCCCCAACGTCGGGCCAGCCGCCATCGCTGAACTGCCAATCGGAGGGCATCATCCAGATCGCGGCCCAGGTGCCACGGGCAGGGGGAAGCTTGGCGCGAATTTCGAAGCGGCCGTATTGAAAGTCGCCCAATCCACGAGAGATGATGCGGGCCGAGGTGTAGTCGTTGCCTTCCCATGATTCTTGCCGCGCAGTGACGTGGAGTTTGCCAGCTTGTTGTTTGGCGTTTTCGACCCGGGAGTCGGTGTAGAATTGCTTCTCCTTATTGCCCCAACCGTGTCCGCCGACGGCGTAGGTCCATTTGGAAGCATCGGGGACACCTGTGCCATCGAACTCGTCGCTCCAGACCAAATTCCAACGTTCAGGGTGGGCCGATGCCACCACGGGATCGGCAGTTTTTTGGCAGCTGAGGAGAAGGCTGGCGGCAAAGAGGGGTAAGATAAGGCGTATCATGGCGTATCTTAGCGTGATTCGAGATAGATGCTTACAAAGATGCAATTTTATGCAACAAAAAACCCGCAATGGAGGTAGATCTTACGACGGCTGGATAAGCCAAGCGGCCTTAACTGACTCCTCGATTTCGGAAGTGCTTGAACCACCGGTGGGGATTTCGGCTAATCCGAACATGCGCATTACCCCTCGACTGGCGGCCTGGTCATTATTGTCAGCTCTCTTGCTTATAGGGATGACCGGCTGTGTAGC
>CBFHXU010000181.1:0-6112 GCA_965659875.1 uncultured Opitutaceae bacterium | reverse complement strand
CATCGCCCTCGATCTCGATACCGGCGTCGGACGCCTGCTCGATGAGATCGTCGCCCTCGGGCTGGAGCAGAACACCTATGTCATCTACATGTCGGACAACGGAGGAGGGGGCGGAGGCAAGGGAGGAAAAGGAGGCGGCCTGAGCGGCGGCAAAGGCGACCTCGGGGAAGGTGGCATCCGCGTTCCGTTCATCGTCCGCGGCCCCGGCATTGAACAAGGTTCCTGGTGCCACCAGCCGGTGGTGGGTTACGATTGGTTTCCCACGTTTTGCCGCTGGGCCGGCGTGAAGGAAAGACTGCCGGATGGCCTTGATGGAGGGGATCTCACTCCGCTATTGTTAGGCGGAAACGAATCGGTGAAACGCCTCGACCCCGCGCTGCTGTTTCATTTCCCCCATTATCAGGGCGATAGCCCGCAGTCGGCCATCCGCGAAGGGAATCTCAAGCTGATCTATGAATACGAAAGCCAAACGCGCAGGCTCTACGATCTGGCCAGCGATCCCTCGGAAAGGAAAGACCTCGCAGATGTTAGAAAAGAGGATGCAGACCGCCTCGAAACAAAACTTCGCCAGCGCCTCAGCGAAGCCGATGCGGCAATGCCGGAACCCAACCCCACCTACGATCCCGCGAGGGCTCCCGAACCACGCAAGGGCCGCAAGGGCGACAAGGAAAGGAAAAGGAAACCGAACGCCATCGAACGATGAAAGCATTGGTCTTCAGCCTGATCGTCCTGCTCGGCCCGCTTGCGGCCGCCGGCCAGCCGAACTTCATCCTCATCCTCGCGGATGACCTCGGATGGAACGATGTCGGCTTCTCTGGCAACGGATTCACGGACACGCCCAACCTCGATCAACTCGCCAAGGATGGCATGATCTTTTCCCGGGCCTGTGCCAGCGCCCCGAACTGCGCGCCCACCCGCGCCTGCCTGATGACGGGTCAGTATCCCCCGAGACACGGAGTCTATACCGTGGTCGATGACCGCCACGCGCCCGGATCGCCCAACCACAAGATCATCGCAGCCACCAGTCGCGAGGCCTTGCCCACCGAGTCGATCACCGTGGCGGAAGCATTGAAGACCTCCGGCTACGCTACCGGAATGTTCGGCATGTGGAATCTGGGGCGCGGTCGCAGCGGACCAACGACACCCACCGGCCAGGGATTCGATGTCTTCACCGAGCCGAAGCAGCTGGGCTTCGAGAAGGACGCCTACCACGATGCGAAGGGTCGATACTCGCCGGACGCCCTGACCGATGCGGCCTTGGATTGGATGGATTCCGTAAAAGGAAAGCCGTTCTTCCTCTATCTGCCGTTTCACGATGTCCATGCTCCCTATGATCCCAAGCCGCAACTCCTCTCGAAATACCAGGCGCGGGCGGGAGTGATCGATCCCGCCAAAGCCGCCACCGTGGAGGCGATGGACGCGAATGTGGGAAGGTTGCTCGCCGCCCTCGAGAAAGCCGGCCTGCGGGAAAGCACCTATGTCATCTTCACCTCCGACAATGGCGGAGACCGGCAGTTCGTCGCGCCCCTCCGTGGAGGCAAGGGACAGCTCTACGAGGGAGGGCTTCGCGTTCCTGCCGCCATCCGCGGCCCCGGCATCCGTGCAGGCGCAATCTCCGGTGTCACCACGCTGAGCATGGACTGGTTTCCCACCATGCTTGAATTGGCGGGAGTCAAGGCACCGGCAGGACTGGCGTTGGACGGATGCAATCTCGCGCCCGTCCTGACCGGTAAAGCCACCGTGCTTGAGCGCGATGTATTCTGGCATTTTCCCTCCTACATCGGCGGAGGAGGGCCCAGCAGCGCGATCCGCAGCGGAGACTGGAAGCTCATCGAGTTCTTTGAGTCAAAGACGAGCGAACTTTACCACCTGTCCGAAGACCCCGGGGAAAACAAAGACCTCGCCGCAAGCGAACCGAAGCGCGCCGCCGAGTTGCTGGCGAAACTGCATGCCTGGCAGCGCGCAACGAACGCAGCATGCCCGACCGAAGCGAACCCCGCCTACGATCCCTCCGCTTCACCAAAGCGCGGTCGCGACGAACGCGGGAAGGGTGACAAGAAACCCAAGAAAGCCGATCCATGAAAACCTCCGTCATCCCAGCCCTCATCCTCCTTTCCTCCGCCCGGCTGCCAGCCCATGATCTAACAGCGGAAGGCGTCCCACATCAGCACGACATCGGAACGCAAACGTCCCCGGCCACTACGCCCGCGCCCTCACAGGCCGCGGCATTCGCGATGTTCGCCCCGGCGGTGAAGACGCGATGGGATGAGCGTTTCCTCTACATCGAAAGCAACGGCCTTCCCGCGCACAACATGATGGTGGGCATCACCGCATGGCAACAGCAGGTGCCCCTCCCGCAGGATTATACCGGCGCGAACGCGTGGCGGCTTCCGTTGGCACCGGTGCCCGCGAAGGAAGTGCGCCCGATCAAAGACAATTTCCTCCGTGGAGCCATCGCCATCGCGGCGAACGGCATCCCCATCTTCAACCCGCAGAACAACCGCGGCGAGATCTCCCTCGATATCGGCGAGCTCGACGAGTGGGGTGGGCACTGCGGCCGGGCGGACGACTACCACTATCATGTCGCGCCGCTCCACTTGCAAAAGGTCACCGGCCCCGGGCATCCGGTCGCCTACGCGCTCGACGGCTATCCGGTATATGGACTCACCGAACCCGACGGCACCAAACCCAAGGGGCTGGATTCGCTCAACGGCCACAGCACGCCCGGTCTCGGATACCATTACCACGCATCAAGCACCTACCCATTCGTCATGGGCGGCTTTCATGGGGAAGTCACCGAGCGCGAGGGACAGGTCGATCCCCAGCCCCGTGCAACCCCGGTGCGACCGGCCTTGCAAGCCTTGAGAGGAGCGAAGATCACCGACTTTGATCGGGACGGCAATTCGGCCTTCAAGCTCACCTACACCGTTGCCGGCGAAACCCGCTCGGTCGGCTACGCGGTGGGTCCCGACGGAACCTGCCGGTTTGAGTTCGACCACGGGAAGGACGGCAAGTTGACCGAGGTTTACACCCGCCGCGAAGGACGGGGAAAGGCCGGTGCTTCGCCGCGCAACGCGCTGTCATTCCGAAAAGCGGAAGGACTAAAGCTATGGCTGGCATGCCAGCCGTTGCTTCGAAGGCTGTCCGCCATAGCCTTGGCGACGGCGGACTTTAGACGAACCCCCGAGAGAATTGAACTAGGTAGTCAGTTTTGAAAGGTCCGTGGGGCTATTCCAACCTCCCGCGGACAAAAAAAACGCCCGCTTCATTTTCCGAAGCGGGCATCGATTAATAATTCTTTACTGAAGATCAGATGTGAATCGCTTCACCGAGCGACGCGGCCGCGGCCTCCATCACGGCTTCACTCAGCGTGGGGTGAGCATGGATCGTTTGGTGAATCTCTTCGACCGTCGCTTCCAAATCCATGGCCAATCCGTATTCGGCGATCAATTCGGTCGCTTCCGAACCGATGATGTGCGCGCCGTATATTTCGCCGGTCTTGGCATCGGTGATAACCTTGACGAATCCTTCTGAGGCCGCGCCCGCCACCGCCTTGCCCGATGCGGTGAACGGGAATTTGCCGACCTTGTAGTCGAGTTTCTTTTCCTTGGCGGCCTGCTCGGTGAGCCCGGTGCTGGAAACCTGCGGTTGGCAGTAGGTGCAGCCGGGGAAATTACCCACCCGACGCGCCTTGTGGTGGCCGAACATACCATTGACAGCATTGACGGCTTCAAACGTCGCCACATGCGCCAACCATGGCGGTCCGATGATGTCTCCGGCCGCGTAAATCCCCTTCACATTGGTCTGATAATCGTCGCCTACCTTTACGTAGTTGCGATCGAGTCCAACCTTCACGTTAGAGGCGAGCACGCCTTCGATATTGGCGACCACGCCAATCGCCGAGAGCACGACTTCCGCTTCCACCTCTTCCTTCTTGTCGCCTTTAACGAGGTCGAGTTTGACGGAATTTTTGCCAACCTGGAAATTCTCACACTTGGTGTCCGTGTGCACTTTGATCCCCTGTTTCTTGAAGGACCGTTCCAAGGTCTTGGAAACCTCTTCGTCCTCCACCGGCAAGACATTGGGCAACATTTCCACCAAGGTTACCTCGGTGCCGAACGCGTTGTAGAAATAGGCAAACTCCACCCCGATCGCCCCAGCTCCGACGATCACGATCGACTTCGGCAGCTTTTTATTGGCGAGAGCTTCCCGCGACGTCATCACGCGTTCGCCATCGACGTCCAAACCCGGAATGTGGCGCATTTTGCAACCCGTCGCGATGAGGATGTTTTTGGCCTTGAGGAATGTGCCCTCTTTTTCGCCATCCATGATCGTGACCATGCCGGGGGCACTGACCTGCGCTTTGCCGCGAACGTAATCGACTTTGTTCTTCTTGAACAGGAATTCGATTCCCTTGGCCATTTGTCCGGCCACTCCCCGGGAGCGCTCCATCACCTTCTCAAAATCGAATTTAATCTCGCCCACTGAAAAGCCGAATTCATCCGCCTTCTTCATCTTCGCATAGAGCTCCGCACTCTTGAGCAACGCCTTCGTCGGAATGCAGCCCCAGTTGAGACAAGTGCCACCCGCGTTTTCCATTTCGACGCAAGCAACTTTCTTGCCGAGTTGACCGGCGCGGATCGCTCCAGCGTAACCTGCTGGGCCACCGCCGATGACAATAAGATCGTATTCCTGAGTTTCAGCCATGAGTTGATAGTGTTGCCGGACAACGTCGCCGCACCGGCAACCTCGGTCAAATTGAATCGCGGATCCGCTTATCCCGGCGTTCTCAGACGTCGATTACGTCGGGAGGGGATCCCGCCCCGCGCCCTTTCCCCCCGCGTCCTTTTCCTCCACCTGGTGGTGGCCCCTTGGAACGCAACATATTGGTAAGGATCATATTCGTAATGCTGACAATGATCGCCCCGAAGAAGGCCGAGCCGAACGAAACGACGTAAAACCCGTCCACCACCCGCGAAACCAACAAAAACAGGAACGCATTGATCAATACAATGCCCAGCCCCAACGTGAACACAATGAAGGGCAGCGTGAAGAGCACCAACAGCGGTTTGAGCACCGCATTCAAGAAACTGAGCAGCACCACCACGATCAGCAGCGTCGATGCATCGGTGCACTGGATGCCAGGCACCAGTTTGGTGGCCAACGTGACTCCCAGCGCCAAAACACTCCACCGCACCAGCAGCTGTATCATCGGGTGATTCATCTCTACTGCTGACTCTCCTGCTCACCTACGGTTCCCGGCAATGAAAATACTCGTCGTGCAAGACTTCCTGCGCAGCGGAGGCACTGAGCGCCAATCCGTCTTACTGGCCTCTTCGTTTGCCCGCGCGGGACATGACACGACCCTCATCACATTTCGCCCCGGGGGAGCGCTTCATCCGTCGGAAGCCATTGAGGGCCTCGAAATCCGTTCCCTCCAGAATCGAGACGCCAAACTCGACTGGTGGGCCCCCGGTCTCATCCGTCGCGCAAAATCATTGGCTCCCGACATCGTGCTGTGCATGGGGCGTATGGCCAACTGCTACGGCGGTTCCCTGCAGAGAGCACTTCCGCAAGCCGCCGTCATATCCACTCTCCGCACCGGCAAAGCACTGCCATGGGCATTCCGAAGATCGCTCCATCATACTCGTCATATCATCGCCAACAGTCGCGCAGCCGAAGAGCACCTCATTCACCAACACCAAATCCCCGCAAATCGAATTTCCGTCATCGCGAATGCGCTATTTTTTGGACCGGCCGATGCCACCCCCGATCCGGAGGAACGTGAGCACCTTCGCGAGCAGCATGGGGCTTCCGCCACCGATTTGGTCATGCTCTGCGTCGCTATGTTTCGCCCGGAGAAAAACCAAATCGCCCTCATCGAGATGGCGGCCAAACTTCCTACCGATTTCCCCGGCCAACTTTGGCTCGCAGGCGAAGGCGTCGCCCTCGAGGCCTGTCGCCAACGCGTGGACGAGCTCAACTTGGGGGATCGGGTCAAGTTTGTCGGCTGGCATACGGATCCGCGACAGCTTTATCGCGCCGCGGATCTCGCGGTTCATGCCTCCAAACGGGAATCGTTGTCCAACTTCCTCATCGAAGCCCAAGCTCA
>CBFHXU010000180.1:0-6125 GCA_965659875.1 uncultured Opitutaceae bacterium | reverse complement strand
GAATTTCTGAACTGGAAACGGGCCGGTGAAGGCTACGACGGTTTGCCGACGGACGCGAAGGATGCGGCGGCCCGGGTGGCCGAACGACTAAAACCACGTCCGGATTTGATCGGATCCACGGCAACTATTAGTGAAACTACGAATTCGGACCGGGCACCACTTACGCTGGACTTGCGGAGGCTTTAGGACACTTCCATCAGGCATCTCGCATGAAAAAAATTCGTATCCAGCACAGCACGATCTACACCTATGAATCGCCGGTTACTTTGCTGCCGCACAAGTTGATGATTCGCCCCCGTTCAGGTTACGACATTCAGGTCGAACACTCGTCGCTCACGATTAGTCCGGCCAACACGATCAAGTGGCAGCGCGACATCAACGGCAACTCGGTGGCGATCGTCACCTTCACCGAACCGACCACCGAACTGGCTATCATCAGCGACCTCACCATCAGCCACTACGAATCCGAACCCCTCGACTTCGTGGTCGATGAAAAGGCAGCGATGTTCCCCTTCTATTTCGATCCGTCCGAACGGGTCGATCTCATCCCATTTCAGACCCTCTCCTTTCCCGGCGACAGTGCCGTCGTGCGCGATTGGCTCCAGCAATTTTGGCAACCTGGTCAAACGATCGAGACCTATGTGCTGTTGGATCGGATCAATCAGGAAATCGTCAAGAATTTCACTTACCGCATGCGTGAAGAGCCGGGGGTGCAACGCCCCGCCAAAACCTTGAAATTGCGCGCCGGTTCCTGCCGGGATTTTGCAACCCTGTTCATCGAGGCCTGCCGCTACTTTGGATTGCCGGCTCGATTTGTCAGCGGCTACCTCCATTGCCCGGAAACCGTGCACGGGCACGGCAGCACTCACGCGTGGTCCGAAGTCTACCTGCCCGGAGCAGGTTGGAAAGGATTCGACAATACCAGCGGCATCGTCGTCGGCGAAGACCACATCGCCGTGGCCGTGACCCGGCATCCCGAGGACGCACCACCCGTTTCCGGAAGTTACGCCGGCACCGTCTCGGTGCCCTCGACCCTGCAGCTCTCCGTCGTGGTTGAAACGGCGTAAGCATATGACGGTGTCGTGGTGTAGCGCCGTGCTTAATTTCACGGCTGGGTCGCGAATCCGATGGAGAAGGAATTAGTTTTGTAAATCTCCCTACCAGTGAATCACTCTGATTTACCCTATTCATTTCGAACCTCCCTTCCCACTGCCCCATGTTATCCCCACGCTCTCATTCCTACCTGCGCTTCCGATGCATTCTTCCCTTCCTCGTAGTGCTTTCCGCTCCGCTGGCTTTCGCGGGGAAAGGCGATTGGATCACCTTGTTTGATGGCAAGAACCTCAAGCACTGGACGATGCGATCTGAAATCGCGAACGACATTTGGACGGTGAAGGACGGCGTCATCGACTGCAGTCCTATCGCAGAACCCCGCGTCGATAAAAACCTCTGGTCCAAGCGTTCCTTCGGTGACTTCACCCTAAAACTGGAATGGCGCATCAGTGACCTCAAGGGCATGTCCAACATCCCGACCATCTTGCCCGACGGCAGCTACCTTTTGGATGACAACGGTGAGAGAGTGTTAACCGAAATGCCCGTCGCCGATTCCGGGGTCTATGTTCGCGGCTCCAGCAAGCACCAGATCAATATCTGGAACTGGGGGATCGGCTCCGGCGAAGTCTACGGCTATCGTAATAACAACCCCGACGCCAAAGTTCGCGCGTCGGTCACGCCGAGCGAAAATGCCGATAAACCCGTCGGCGAATGGAACACCTTTGAAATTACGATGCAGGGCAAGGACCTCACGGTTGTTTTGAACGGCAAAACCGTTCTCCACCAAGCCCGCCTCGCCGAGGCCGCGGAGTTCGCCCCCATCGCGCTGCAACATCACGGCGGCTACGACGCTAAAACCGACACCTGGCGCCCCTCCTCCAGCACCGTCCAATTCCGCAATATCAAGATTCGGGAGATGTAACGCCCCAATGGGGCGTAAGTGCCAAGTATCAGGTATCAAGTAGCAAGAAGATTGGGTAGCGGCGCCCCTGATGGGGCGCGGCAGAGAGGATTTAATTCTCCCCCACTTACTCGTTCCTTGTCCGTTGGAGTTCCGTATGATCTGCCACTCAGCGGTATAATTTTTGTGCTTTCTGTGCCTTTTTGTGGCCAATAAAGATCTGCCGCTAAGCCCACCAATCAATACCCACAAAAGGCAAAGAGGGCACAAAACTATCTGGGCGCCTACTCCACCACCGGGGCGATTTGATCGCCGCTCGCATCGCCGCCGGGTAATTCCATGATCCGGATATTCCGGAAGCGGATCGGCGCGCCTTCAGACTCTAAACAAAGGTAACCTTTGCGGCGCTCGGTTTCGCGCAGCCCATTCACAAACTTGCCGTTGATCGAGAGCTTCACGACACCGTCCACCGCGACGACAATATACTTGTTCCACTCCCCGGCACTTTTACAGCGATACTCGGTGGACATACTGCGTTTGCCCCGCGGGTTGTCCGGCACGACCCCCAATTCCATCGATCCAAACAACTCGCCGCTCACATATCCCCGGTCGCGATTGTGGATCTTATAGAATTCGTTTTCCAGCATCTGCACTTCTACCCCCTTCGGGAGATTCTTCCCCGGATAGGGCGTGCCTTCGCTCCAAATGAACACGCCGGAATTCCCCCCGGCTTCCAGATGCATCCATTCAATCTCGAGAATGAAGTTTTCGTATTGTCGGTCCGAACGCATGACCCCGATCGGAAGGCCCGTGCAGACAAGCTCACCGTCTTCCACCGACCAGGTTTCCGGACTGGTATTCACATCCACCCAACCGGAAAGATCACGGCCATTAAACAGAGGTTTCCACTGGAGTTCGGCGGCGAAAACGTTACCGGTCAGTGAAAGAATAATACCGAGCAGGGTGAGATATTTCATAAGCGGAATTAAAAAGTCGATTTGAGTGTCGGCGAAACAAGCTCACCGCAGCGCTGATCACGAATACTGAAAACACCCGGTGTGAGGTAGGGCGGTCTCGCCGAGAGCGCTGTTTCATCCCGCAGTAATCCTGGCTGGAACTGGCGCGCTCGGCGAGCACGCCCTACCCTAAAACTACGAAGATGATTGGTGTTATATCAGTTTAAATTTACCTGGCACCGCAGGCGGCGCCAGCGGCAGATCACCCCATTCCCATTCGGCCGGGGTGAGATCTTCCTTGGAGGCATTCATCGCCCACCCCCAACTGACCGCGCGGCCTGAGTAGGCGGCTTGGCGACCGAGGATGGCTGTCATCGTCGTTTCGGCGATGCGTTTACCTTCGTTGATCGCTTTGCTGTTCCGGATCGAATCGATGGTTTCCTTATACTGCTGCACCGGTGGTTTGACCGTGCGGGATCCGGCAAACTTCTTGGCATGGGCACCCGTGACTTCGGCGCGGCCAAAGGTCATGAGCAACTCCCCCTGGTCACCTTGGATGCGCATGTCGTTGCGATGTGCAATGCCATCCACCTGCGCACCAAAGTGCGTGATACTGGCGCCATTGGCGTATTCGTACTCCACTGAAATGTGATCCCACTCGTTCATATAGATCGAGTCGGTGCGCGTCTGGCGTCCGCCGAAACCCGAGGCTTTTATGGGCGGTCCGCCCATCGCCCAATTGAGCAGGTCAAGGTTGTGCACGTGTTGCTCGACAATGAAATCTCCCGAAGCCCACACCGTGAACAACCAGCGGCGCAGTTGCCACTCCATGTCCGACCAGGAGCTTTGGCGAATCGCCTCCGTACTGCGAAAATTCATCAACGCCCCACCGACCCGCACCGAGTGACCGGCCACCGCTTCCCCGATGCCTCCTTCGCGCACGTAATCGACGACATCCTGCAAGTGAGGGGCGCGACGCATCTGGGTGCCGGCGACGACGGTGAGACCCTTCTTTCGCGCGACTTCCGTCGTCTCGAGGAAGTCCCGCACTCCCTTGCCGTCGATCGCGATGGGCTTTTCCACAAACACATGTTTGTTGGCCGCCACCGCAGCCTTGAAATGCATGGGACGGAACACCGGAGGTGTCGCCAAAATGATCAGGTCGACATCGCACTCGATCACCCGCTGGTAGGCATCGAAACCGAAAAACATCCGGTCTGGGGTAACCTTGTAAATATCCTTAAATGGCAGCCCTTTCTTGGCCATGGCTTCTTCCATGTTCTTTGGCGCAGCGTTAAGGTGATCCTCGAACAGATCTCCCATCGCCACCAATTCGATGGTGGGATCGGCTTCGACACAATCGACGATCCCCGCCGAAACCGTGCCACGATCACCGCAACCGATCAAACCGATCCGAATTCGCTCGGAGCTACCGGCAGCGAACACATTTTTAGGAGTGGCCATCAACGTCGCGAGACTGGCCGCGGCAGTCGAACCTACAAAGGTCCGACGACTCATCGCATTTTTTGGGGGCATTCCCAAGTGATAGCCCCCTGCCCCCTCGGGCGTCAATCACCCGACTGTCGAACGGTATAACTACCCGGCGCGTACTAGCCGCCTTCATCGATCTGTTTTTCGCATAAGGACATCACATCTTTGAACTTCACCGCGTTGTCATCGTCGACCTCCACGAGATTGCGATGCGCATCCAGGACGGCCCGGGCTGCTTGGATTTCATCTTTTACGGTTTTGCTCTCGAGAAACGAGGTTTCACTGCGCGAGACATCCGCTCCGTCATCGACCGTCAGTAGCCGATTCAGACCTAAGTTCTGCACGAGCTCGTGATTGCGTTCGTTCAAATGGCTGACAACGAGTGATCCGCGCGGCTGGGTTTTGCGCAGCTGGAGCGCGGCCCCCGCCATCACTCCGAGAAACGTGCTGTCCATGCCGATGCAGGCATCAAAATCCATTACGAAGCGACGCTTCCCGCCTTGGATCATCTTATCCAGAAAATCTTTCATTCCGGCGCAGTTTTTGAAATTGGCCTTCCCTTCGACCCGGATAGCCACCGGTTCGCTGTCGGGATTAACCAAAAACTGTGAATTCGTTTCCACTTAAAAAAAACCGGAGAACTCAGGAAAAGTTCTCCGGTCGAAAAGTTGATCAATTGCGGGCGATGATTTGACGCAACACGTAGTGGAGGATGCCTCCGTGTTGGTAGTATTCCACCTCGATCGGAGTATCGATGCGACAGGTCACGGCGACGTCCTCGGATTCGCCATTGGCGCGGGTGATGCGCAAGGTGAGATCCTGTTGCGGCTTCACGTCGGGCGTGAGGCCGAGCACGTCAAAGACTTCCGTGCCATCAAGCCCGAGCTCCTTGGCCCCGGCGCCTTCCTTGAACTGCAGGGGCAATACTCCCATGCCAACGAGGTTGGAGCGGTGGATGCGTTCGTAGGTCTGAGCCACGACCGCTTTCACGCCGAGTAGGTTGGTGCCCTTGGCCGCCCAGTCGCGGGAAGAACCGGTGCCGTATTCCTGACCGGCGATGATCACGAGGGGCGTATTGCGTTCCTTGTAAGTTGCCGCGGCGTCGTAAATCGACATCTCGGTGCCTTCGGGTTGCAGCTTGGTGAAGCCCCCCTCTTTCGGGGAAACCATCAGGTTCTTGATGCGAACGTTGGCGAAGGTGCCCCGGGTCATGATGCGGTCATTACCGCGGCGCGATCCGTAGGAATTGAAGTCCACCCAATCGACGCCGTTTTCGCCGAGGAATCGGCCGGCCGGGGAATCCTTCTTAATCGCACCGGCGGGAGAGATATGATCGGTCGTGACCGAATCACCAAAGAGACCGAGCGGACGGGCTCCTTTGATCTCGGTGATGGTGCCGGGTTCGAGAGAGAAGTCGGTGAAGAAGGGTGGCTCCTGAATATAGGTGGAGTCACGGTCCCACTCGTAGACGTTGCCGACCGAGGATGGGATTTCGTTCCACTTCGGATTTTGGCCGGTGAAGTCGCTGTAGAGGGCTTTGAAGACCTCGGGCTTGAGGGCCGCGGCCATCTCATCGCGAATCTCTCGGAGCGAAGGCCAGAGATCCTTGAGGTAGACGTCGTTGCCTTCTTTGTCCTGCCCGATCGGTTCGCTGGTCATGTCCATGTTCACCCGACCGGCAAGCGCGAAGGCTACGACGAGCGGAGGGGACATGAGGAAGTTGG
>CBFHXU010000179.1:0-6170 GCA_965659875.1 uncultured Opitutaceae bacterium | reverse complement strand
CGTTGAACGCATTCGCTGGTCCGGAACTCGCGGGCATGGAACGTTTCGCCGGACGTAAGAAGGCGGCCGAGTTGCTCGAGGAGCGTGGTAATCTCATCGAGGCCAAGCCCTACGAGAATAATGTCGGTTACTCCCAACGCGCCGGGGTGCCCATCGAGCCGCGTCCGATGCAGCAGTGGTGGTTGCGCTATCCGCGCGTCGAAGAGGCCAAACAGGTTGTGCGCGACGGTTTGGTGCAGATGCATCCCGCCCGTTGGTCCAAGGTTTACCTCAACTGGCTGGAGAACATTCAAGACTGGTGCATCAGTCGTCAGCTCTGGTGGGGCCATCGTATTCCGGTTTGGTATGCCAAGGGCGTGGATCGCGAAAACCTGACCGAGGCCGATCTGCGCGATCCGACCAAGATCCACGTGTCACTCGAAGGTCCGGCCGATCCGGAAAACTGGGACCAAGAAGCCGATGTGTTGGACACCTGGGCGTCGTCCTGGCTGTGGCCCATGGGCACGCTCGGCTGGCCCGATGAAGGCGAGCAGGCGAAATCGAATTTCGACGCGTTCTATCCCACGACAACTTTGGCGACGGGCGCGGACATCATTTTCTTCTGGGTCGCCCGGATGATCATGGCGGGATTGGAATTTGCCCGTCCGGGGGCACCCGTCGAAGAACGGATCCCGTTCCAGCATGTCTATTTCAACGGCATCGTGCGCGACAAAAAAGGCCGTAAAATGTCGAAGACACTCGGCAATTCTCCCGATCCGCTGGACCTCATCAAAGACTACGGAGCCGATGGCGTGCGCTTCGGTTTGCTCCAGATGGCTCCCCTCGGGCAGGACGTGAAGTTTGACGAAGGTCGGATCGAAAGCGGCAAGAATTTTTGTAACAAACTGTGGAACGCTTGCCGCTTCCGCACGATGAGCGGTGAGATGAGCGACAACCGTTCGCTCGATGCCATCCTGGCGCGACTCGATCCCGCCCAGTTTGATGAGGACGATCACGCGATTATCGCGGCGACCCTCGATGCCATGCGCACGCTGGAGAAGAGTTTTGCCGAGTTCGAATTCGCGATGGCGACCCAGAAACTGTATTCGTTTTTTTGGAACGATTTTTGTGATTGGTATGTGGAAGTCGCCAAGACCCGCGTGCAAGATCCCGGGGCCAAGGACCATGCGCTGGCCGTGCAGGATTTGGTGATCCGGCAATTCCTCCTGTTGTTCGAGCCCTTCGCTCCGTTCATCTCCGAGGAGTTGTGGCAGGTCATGGGCTATGGCGGGGAAGGAGAATTCCTCCAGGACAACCGTCTGGAAACGGCGGACGAGTTGTCAGCGGCGATCGCGCAGCGTGGCCAAGCAGTGGATGCGGCTGCCTCTGCAACGGTGGACCGGCTCAAACAATTCACGACTCAAGCCCGTCAACTCAAGGCCGACCAATCGGTCGCGCAAAAACGTGACGTCACCTTCCATGTGCAGGCAAACGACACCGAATGGATGCAACTCGAGCCCCACGGGGCGAAGTTAGCGCGATTGATTGGAGCCGAGTCGATCACGCGCACGAGTGACGAACCTTCGCTGCCCGCGATTGTATCGCCGTTTGGCACGTTGTATCTGGATACGGGCATCAAAATTGACCCCGAAGCCGAGCGCGCGCGACTCACCAAAGAACTCGCGCAGGTGCAAAAGCACATCGCCGGCACCAAAGGCAGACTCTCCAACGACGCCTTCGTTTCCAAAGCTCCTCCCGCTGTGATCGAAGGTGCCAAAAAGCAATTGGCCGACCAGGAAGCGAAAGCTGAAGAGATTGAGAGATTACTTAAAGCTCTGTAGTTGAATGAAGTAAGGTATATGAGGTAATAAACCTATAATACTTACTTTACTCTCTTCAATAATGGCGCAGATTGTGGAGTTATGAGCTCCGCTTCACCCGCACCTGTGGTTCCCATTCAGCCTGACCTTGAGCAGGCGAGTGCGGCTGAGCGCGTGCAATGGGCTCTGGAACGATATGGTGATAAGCTGATTCTCACGACGAGTTTTGGGATTCAATCGGCGGTTATGTTGCATCTCGTGACACAACAAGCACCGGAGATTCCCGTGGTATTCATCGATACGGGGTATCTGTTTCCCGAAACCTATCGTTTTGCGGATCAGCTTACGGAAAGATTGAAATTGAACCTCAAGGTATACCATCCGCGGGTTTCGGCGGCTCGCCAGGAGGCGTTGTTTGGCAAGCGCTGGGAGCAGGGCGCCGAAGAGCTTGATCGCTACAATTTGCTCAACAAGGTCGAGCCGATGGATCGGGCGGTGCGAGAATTGGGAGCCGAAGCCTGGTTGGCGGGACTTCGACGGTCTCAGGGCGCCACGAGGGAAAATCGGCCCGTGATTCAGCCGCAAAACAAAGTCACCAAAATCCATCCCATCATCGATTGGGATAATCGAGAGGTGCACCAATATCTGGTCCACAACGGCTTGCCCTATCATCCTCTGTGGGACCAAGGCTACGTCTCGGTAGGAGACTGGCACAGTTCGGCTCCTTTGGCGCCGGGCATGACAGAATCTGAGACCCGATTCGGCGGTCAGAAGCGTGAGTGCGGACTGCACGAGCTCAGCGGTCAGGCCGACTTCCAGATCTGAGTCATCGGCAGACGGAAGGACATCCCGGGGGGGCGGGCTAGGAGTTTCCTTTCCTCGTAGCCGATTCCAGGAGGTCCGCCACGAGTGAACTCGCCAGCCTTGGCTTGCCCCGTCCCCGTGAGTGGGTAGGTTTTCCCTACGCGGAGATCACCTGTCTGCTTTAGTTTCAAGATAGATCCAATCCTACCTCATAATGCTCAAAAAATTCCTGTATTGCTTCCTTTTGACCGTCTTTGCCCAAAGCGGTCTCACCGCTGAAAATATCAAGGTCATGCTCCTGACCGGTCGGTCCAATAAATATCACAATTGGCAGGGGTCCAGCACAGCTATTCGGCAACATTTAGAGGCCGCCGGAATTTTCGATGTCGACACGATCGTCGCTCCTCCGGCCGGAGGAGACTTGGCATCGTTCGCGCCCAATTGGGCTGACTATCAAGCGGTCGTGCTCGACTACGACGCTGACGAGGAGTGGTCGGAATCCACCAAGGCCTCGTTTGTGGACTATGTAAAAAGCGGCGGCGGCCTGGTTACGGTGCACGGGACCAACAATTCATTCGCTTATTGGCCGGAGTTTCTCGCCATCACGGGATTAGGCGGATGGGGCGGTCAGCGACTTTATGACCCTGTGTTTAATGCTGACGACACGAGTCGGGCGGCCAGTCGCAACGAGGCTTGGGGACCTCGCGTCTATTGGGAATGCGGGGAGATGGTTCATGATGACTCTCCCGGGGGTGCCACGCATCCTCCGAGTCATGACTTTCTGGTGACGGTGCGCGATTACGATCACCCCGTTACCCGTGGTCTGCCGGAAGTATGGCTGCACGCGCATGATGAAGTTTATTCCAATCTGCGGGGGCCGGCCAAAAATATCAGTATTCTCGCCACCGGATTTGCCGATCCCGCCTTGAGAAATGCTTCGCCTCATAATGAGCCGATCATTTTCACCATCGGCTACGGCAAGGGACGAATCCTGCAAAACACCCTGGGGCATGTGGGGGCGAAGGATGACCACACGGTGGCGTCGGTCCAAAGTGTGGGATTCATTGTCACGCTCCAACGCGGGGTGGAGTGGGCCGCCACGGGAGAGGTGACGCAATCCCTGCCGGAAGATTTCCCCACCCCCTACAAAACCAGCCTCCGATCCGTTCCTCCGGTGGAATAGGCTGATGTGGCGGAGCGCTTGATCGTATCTTCATTTTCTGACCATCTTTCATTGCCCGCTCGTGACTGATGATTGCCCTCGACGCGGTACCGCTAGATTCACAACCCCGTTTCTCCCCATCATGTCCGAGCTCAAAGCAACCCGCCGCAAATTTATAGGCAGTGTTCTGGCGGCTACAGCCGGAGCCTCTCTTTCGACCTCGACCGCCACCGCCTCCTCGTCCGCGGGAACCCCAGCTGGTCGTTCCCAGCCGGCCAACCCGCCCGAATGGAGAAACAAACAACCGGGCATGAGCTACCGCATGTTCGGTCACACCGGTATGATGGTCTCAGAGATGGTGCACGGCACCACGCCCTGGAATGGGGATCAATTCATACCCCTCATTGAGGCGGGACTGGAGCATGGTATTAATTATATCGATACGGCCTCCGCTTACAGTAGAGGAGAGGCCGAACGGGTTATCGGCCGGTTCATCAAACAGACGGGCAAACGAGACCAATTTTTCCTCTCCACCAAAATCAGCTTCTATGATGAGTATATGAACAAGCTCTCTCAGCAAATGCTGCGGGATCTTCCGGGAGCGAAGCAGGAGGCATTGGGTCAGCAGGCCACTGCCATGATCGCAGAACGGGCTGTGATGAAACCGGGGTATCATTTCCAGTATTTCGGTGGGCAGGAGAGGAAATTTCACCAGATCTACCTTCGACACCTCATTTTCAAGGAATACGGCTCGATTAAAAAATGGAAGGGCGAGATCCAATCGCACGCCCGTTCCCTGGTGGAGAATTCACTTAAGGCGACCCAGACCGATCACTTTGATGTTTTACACTGCCCCCACGGCGTGGCCATGCCGGAGGAGCTTGAGGATGAGAACATTCGGGAAGTGTTCGAGCAGTTGAAGGCTGAAGGGAAAATTCGTTTCTGCGCGGCCTCCATGCACAATGACGTGGCCGCCAATTTGGAGAAAATGATCGAAGTCGGTTACTACGACGGAGCCATGGTCGCCTACAATATTGGTAATCACGCCGCACTCGATATCCCCGTCCGGAGAGCCAGTGAAGCGGGCATGGGAATCGTGGCAATGAAAGTCGCCCGAATCATTAGTAATCCGAGGATGGAGATTCCGCAGTGGCGTATCGAAAAACTGAATGCAGCCATCGGAGAGAAACGGTCCTTGCAATCGAAAGCATATCTTTGGGCCCTGCAGAATCCCAATATCTCTTGTTGCGTCGCGGAGATGCTCACGCCGGAGATCATTGCTGATAACGCTTCGGTTACGGGGCGCAAGGTGACCCTCGGCGCGGTTTAACCGCCGTGATGGCGGGTAACTCTTGCGGGGTTTATCTTACCTCTTCCGGTCGAAAACGGGGCGGTGCGAGTGAGGCCCATTCCGAGGCTTGCCGAATTCATCAATCGGTCTGACTTCGGGACTCGGAGTCCTGGTAATCATCTCGTGGCGCCGGCTGAGCTGACTGATCCTTGACGTTCCGAATCACCGCGAACAGAGCGATGAAAGGGGCGCAAAAACCGATGGCAAGTCCGATAACTTTGGCCCCCTTGACGGCGAGTTGAAGGGGCTCGTCTGCGCTCCCCACAATGATCCCGGCCGTCGTGAAAATGAACGCCCCCGCAACGGGTCCGATGAGAAACAGCGACCCCATGATCCATAAAAACTGTCGCGACCACGGGGAGGCTTTGGATTCGCCCTCGTCCTGCTTCATCTTTTGACCCGATATCGGATCACCAAAGAGTCGCTGTCCGGCAAACGCTGGTGGTCGATTATCTTCAAGGACTGGTCTTGCTGCTGTGTGATCACCGGTGTCCCCTGCCCGAAGAGTTTTGGCTCAATGGTTACCCAGATTTCATCGACTAAGCCTGCTTGCAGAAAGGCATCGTGGGCCATGGATCCCCCGAGCAGGGCACAGGTATTGCGGTTGGCTTGCGCGAGAGATTGCAGGATCTCCTGGGGAGATTGGTTGGTGAATTCCAGCGCGCCGGTTTGTTGATCCATTCGATATGCCTCCGGCGTGCGAGTCATGACGATACGGAGGCAATCATCTCCTGATTTCGTCTGCAAATGATCGCGCACCGTCGCGTAGGTTCCGGAGGCCATGACCTGACAATCGAACTGCTGGAGGGAGTTCCGAAACCAGCGTTGGTCTGCTTCGGACGCCCACGCCACGCCCGGTTCATCATGGCGGGTGATGAAACCGTCGAGTGATTGGGCGACTATGAGCACAATTTTCATTCTTTGCGCCAAACAATGTGCATTGGCGGGTGGATGCAAGCGACTGCTGATTGTGAGCTTGCAGGGTATGCTCCGCCCTCGGTAATCCTACTCGTTTAGATGAAAAAAGCGCTCGTTACCGGCATCACCGGCCAAG
>CBFHXU010000178.1:0-6208 GCA_965659875.1 uncultured Opitutaceae bacterium | reverse complement strand
AACGTTCCATGCCCGCGAGTTGCGGACCAGCGAATGCGTTCAACGTGCCGTCGGGATCGATCGATTCGATGACCTCGAGACCATTGCGTTGGCCGATCTCGAAATCGACCTTGTCGTGGGCCGGAGTGACCTTGAGAGCTCCGCCGCCAAAATCCATTTCGACCGCTTCATCGGTAATGATCGGGATCGCCACCCGCTCGCCCAGAGGACGCCACACGCTCTTGCCCACCAGATCCTTGAAGCGTTCATCCTTCGGATGCACCGCCACGGCAACGTCCGCGGCAATCGTTTCCGGTCGCGTCGTTTCGAGCACAATGTGGGTGTGCTCACCGACGGGCTCAACCAGTTGGTAGCGCAATCGCCAAATATGCCCCTTGGTCGGCCTCATTTCGACCTCTTCATCGGAAAGGGCCGTCTTCGAAACAGGACACCAATTGACCATGCGTTTGCCGCGATAGATGTGACCCTTTTCGAACAGGCTGACGAAGGCGGTGCGCACCGATTTGCTGTAGCCCTCGTCCATGGTGAAATGGGTGCGGTTCCAATCGCAAGAGCAGCCCAGCTCCTTGAGCTGTTGGAGAATCTTGTCGCCCTTCTCGTGGCGCCAGTCCCAAACCCGCTCGAGAAAGGCTTCCCGACCCAGATCGTGACGGGTCTTGCCTTCCGTCTTTTTGAGGTGCTTTTCGACCATGGTCTGGGTGGCAATACCCGCGTGGTCGGTGCCGGGAACCCACAGCGCGGCCTTGCCTTCGAGTCGGGCGCGGCGGGTCAACGCATCCTGCAGGGTATTGTTGAGCACGTGCCCCATGTGGAGGATGCCCGTTACATTGGGCGGTGGGATGACGATCGTGTGCGTCTCCTGGCCTTCACCGGCCTGGCCCGCAAAACAACCGGCTTCCTCCCAAGCGGCATACCACTTGGCTTCAACATCGCGGGCTTCGTAACTCTTGGTGATCTCTGGCATGATTATTCTCGAAACGGACGAAGCAACCGCCCCCGCCATCCGCTGGCAAGCGCCGGTTTGCGGATCCCATCGCCCCCTTCATCTTGATCGCGAGCGTTTCACGCATTGCCTAGACCCACGATTCACTCAGCCTTCGTCCCCGTATTCATGTCGGATAACGTAAAAAAGCATACCCTCGCTCGGCTCAATTTCTCCGGAGAAGTCTACGTCTCCGAGCGCACGGCGGCGTGCAAAGCCTTCCTCGAGCTGGATCTGAACATGATCAAAGACGGCCATGCGGCCGGTGCGCCCGGCCACCAAACCGCCCGGGCCCTCGCTGCCGGCGTCGATCTGATGTTGGTCAAACTCTATGATTACGCCATTAGCCGTTGGGAAAGTGGGCACGGGAAACTGCCTTCACCTACCTGTTTGGTCGCCTTGGGCGGTTACGGCCGCAGCGAACTGAGTCCGCACAGCGATATCGACCTGATGTTTCTTTTTCCCTCCAAGGCTCGCGCGTCGTTGGTGAAAAACCTGCAACAACATCTTTCCGATGAAATCCTCTACCCGCTCTGGGACTGTGGACTCAAGGTCGGCCACTCCACCCGCACCGTCGAAGAGGTTTTCGCCGAAGCCCGGGCCGAAAACCAATCCAAAACCGCGTTGCTCGAGTCGCGCCGGATTGCCGGGTCCAAGTCACTCTACCTGGCATTTCACACCGCCTATCGCGCCTACTACACCAAGGAAGACCCGGCCGGATACATCGGCGAACGGCTCAAGGATCAAGCGAACCGGCGGCACAAATTTGGCGATACCGTCTTTTTACAGGAGCCTGACATCAAAAACGGCGTCGGAGGACTGCGGGATTACCAGAACACCCTGTGGATGGCGCAGGTGAAACTCGATATTGCCGATCTCGACGAACTGGTGACCGAGAACTACCTGCGACCCACCGAGCTCGACGCGTTCAAGCGCGCCTATCGTTTCCTGCTGCGGGTTCGCGCGGAACTGCACTTCCAAAGCAAGCGTCCCACCGATCTGCTCGACTTGGAGGCCCAGCCACGCATCGCACTCGGTCTCGGTTACTCCGAACCCGACATGCTACGCCGCGTTGAGCTTTTCATGCGCGACTACTATCGCGCGGCCCAAACCGTGTATCGCTCCAGCAAACTGGTGGAAAACCGGCTCGCCCTGACGCTCGAAGCTTCGCGCGATACCAAAGTCTCCTTTCGCGAAGTCATCCGCTCCCGCCGCTACGAACGGGTTAAGCGGATTGATGGTTTCATCCTCCGAGGGTCTGAACTGACCGCCGCCTCCGACCGCACCTTCCAAGACGATCCCGCCCGCCTGATCCGCGTGTTTCGGCACGCTCAAAGCCTCGGAGCCAAGATCCACTTTGATCTGCAATCCTTGATTCGTGAAGAGGCCGGACTGATCACGCATGAAATCCGGCAATCACCGGATGCCAATACGAGTTTTAAAGCCATTCTACAGGAAACCGGTGCGGTGTATCCCGCCCTCAACAAAATGCACGAACTCGGAGTGCTGGGCCGTTTCATTCCCGAATTCGATGCGCTGACGTGCCTCGTGCAGCATGAATACTATCACCGCTACACGGCCGATATTCACACGCTGAATACCATCAAACAGCTCGATAAGATCTTCCTGCAGGGCAATGACACCAATCTAAAATACCGCAGTGCCATCCACGATACATCGCAGGTCGCACTCCTCTATCTCACCCTACTGCTCCACGACATCGGCAAGGCCAAAGGCATCAAAGGCCATGCCGAGAGCGGGGTCGCCATTGCCCTCCCCATCCTTGAACGCCTGAAGATCGACGAGCGCGAAACTGAGATTGTTACGTTTATCATCAAAAATCATCTGATGATGGCACGATTCTGGCAGAAGCGGGATGTTGATGATCCCGCCACTTGTGAGTCTTTTGCCGAGCAGATTTCCGATGATGACCTGCTTCGTTTTCTCTATGTGCACACCTACTGCGACGCCGGGGGCACCGCCGAAGGACTGTGGAACAGCTACAAGGACACGCTCCATACTCAACTCTACCGAGGCACCCTCGAGATCCTGGTGGACGGAGACAAGCTCGCGACCCGTAACACCGCTCGCCTGAAGAAAGTGCACGCACAGATGCTCGACGAAGAATTACCCGGAATCGGCAACGATGAGGTGGAGGCCCACTTTAACCTCCTCCCCGACCGTTATTTTCTCAATACCGACCGGTCTGAAATCGAGTTGCACCTGCAGATGGTCAACCAACTTCTCAAGACGATCACCTCGACCGATTCGATCGGCTCATTGCGACCCGTGGTCGAATGGCGCGATGACCTGAATCGCTCTCTCACCGTTGTACATGTGGTGACGTGGGATCGGGCCGGATTATTCTACAAACTGGCGGGGGCGTTGAGCGTGGCCGGTCTCACGATTTTGTCCTCCAAAGTCGTATCGCGGAGCGATCACATCGCCATCGACACCTTCTACGTGCGCAGCCGTAGCAACGGCACCGTACAGGACGAAAAGGTCCACGCTCGCTTCGACGACGTGCTCGAACAGGCGTTGATGCACAACACCGACCTGCTGCCACAGATTCACGAACAAGCGGAAAAACAAGCGGCCTCCCTTCGTTACACCCGCGACAACGGCCGGGCCGAAATCGTGCAGGCCACTTTCCCCGCCCGGGTCGATATCTACCACGAATTGGCGATGAAACGCACCATCGTCGAGATCCAGGCCCCCGACTCGATCGGCCTGCTCTTCCGGTGCGCCCGGACGATCAGCATGCACCAGTTCGACATTACCTTTGCCCGCATCGGGACCGAACGTCACATGGCCATCGATACGTTTTACATCGTCGACGTAACCAAAGCCCAGGTGAGTGATCCGGCGCGACTAAAGCTCCTCCAAGCAGAACTGTTGCAAATCGTGACGCCCGAGGAAGCAGAAGCCGCCGCGAGTTAAAATCAGGCCTTTCAAAAAACTGGCCTCCCCCGCGACGAGCGACAGACTGCGCCCCGTGGATCATCCAACCGATTCGCGCGCTCTGCCCGCGCTCTACCAAATCGCCACTCTCGTTGGCCAAAGCGACGAGCCTCGTGATGTGCTGCGCCAAATTCTACAGACGATCATCGACGCGGTCGGCGGCGTCTCCGGCGATGTTTCCCTCGTCAACCCCGACAGCAAACAACTCGAAGTCGAATTGGCCAATGGGCCCAACGGTCCCAGTGATGAGGATCTCTCCATGCGGCTCGGCCAGGGCATCACCGGCTGGGTTGCGTTTCACGGGAAACCACAGCTCGTGCCCGATGTGACACAGGATCCACGTTACGTGGAGTTGCGCGAACATGTGCGCACAGAAATCGCCGCGCCGATGCTAGGACCAAACGGACACGTCATGGGCGTGATCAACATCGATGGCGACCGGGCCGGTGCCTTCAACGCGCCTGATCTCGATCTCCTGGTGCGGCTCACGGCAGAAGCCACCATCGTAATCAACCGGCACTGGGAGCTGAGAAACCTCCGCGGGAAAGCTCGCCAACTCGAGTCCCTCATTTCGATCGGGCAGTCATTGGTAACCCAGCTCGAACCCGAAAAACTCTTCAACAGCATCGCCAGTGACGCGCGCCAGATCACGGGATTTCGCGCCTGTGGTTTGTTCACCTACGAACCCGATGCCCAAACCGTCCGACTGGTCGCATACGACGGACCCACGCCGGACATATTGCCGCAGGCGGCACTTCCGCTCGACTCCTGTCTAGTCTCTTCCTCCATCCATACCCGCAAAGCGATCGAATACGCGAACGTGCAATCCCCGGAATTCGGCGATATAATCGATCTGCCTCGCGAGCCGGGTCTACGATCCATGCTCGCCACACCACTGAGTATAGAGGACGAGACGATCGGTGTCCTCGTGGTCTTCACCGATCAAACTCATCGCTTCAACGATGACGAAAAACGCCTCCTCGGTGCGCTTTCCAGCCTCGGCGCGGTGGCCCTGCAAAACTCACGGCTCTACGCTCGCGTTTTCCAAAGCGAGGCCACCCTGCGCAAAAACGAACAGCTCACGACCCTCGGTCTGCTCGCGGCTGAAATTGCCCACGAGATTCGGAACCCCCTCACGGTGCTCAAGCTGTTATTCGGCACGCTGAAACTGGATTACGAGGAAGGCGATCCACGCGCGACGGATGCGCGCGTGATCACCGAAAAACTCAATCAATTGGAAGCCATCGTTTCACGGGTGCTCAACTTCGCTAAAGCCCCTTCCGATCTCCATGCCCGGTGGAACGCCACCGACATCATTTCGGACACGATACTGCTCATCCGCCTCAAGTTGAGCCAAAGTAAAATCCAACTCAACTTCACTCCGCCAAAAATCGCGCTACTGGTCGACGTCCACAAGGGACAACTTCAACAGGTGCTGCTCAACCTGCTCATCAACGCCACCCAGGCGATGCCCGACGGCGGCACGATCACGGTGGAGTTACATCGGGAAGACCGGACGGAAGGCGGAGAAAATCTACGTATCGATGTCGTCGATACCGGACGGGGAATCCCACCGGAAATGCGCGAATCCATCTTCGATTCCTTTCTGTCGGGCCGCCCCGATGGAACCGGTCTCGGTCTCGCCATCGCCAAGCGAATTCTGCTAAGCCACCACGGTGATATTTTACTTCGCCAAACCAGTACCAGCGGCACGACCATGAGCATTCTGCTGCCGCTCGTGAATTCCTGAAACAAGAATGAACTCCCCATCTTTCCAACCTCCCGAGGGCAACCGCTCTCGTCAGTTGATGATCTTGAAGCTCACGGTGTCCGTGCTGCTGGCCGTCGCATTTTTGATTCTCGTCATACCGGGTCCGATCCCTAAACCCGTCCGCATCGTGATCGCCATGACCGACCTGATTGCCGCCGCAGCAATCTGGCTCATGGGCAAACAGCGCTTGAACAGCTGAAGCAAAGCGGGAGCCCTACCTTTCGAGCAGGATACCCCAGCTGCTTCTAAATTAAGGCAGTTCGTAAATCGCCACGATCGCCTGCCCCGTGCCGCTATCGGCACCACTGACCTGCGCCGTATAACGACCGGGTGACAATGTCAGCACGATGGCCGCATCCAGGCTCAGATTGGTCAGAGAGAACGCGCCCGTTAGATCGAAACTCGGCTGCAAGCTGGGCGACCAATTGTCATTGGTAGTGGTCGGGGTTACGAAAACTGCGCCATTGAGAGAGTTAGTCTGGGAATCCAGAAAG
>CBFHXU010000177.1:0-6220 GCA_965659875.1 uncultured Opitutaceae bacterium | reverse complement strand
CATGACGGGCGAATTTAAAGGTTAAGGGGAACTCGGTTAGCGAGTCCTGTAAAAGTGGCAAAGGCGAGGAATAAGGAACCCGTGGAAGGGGCGTCAAGCGATTAACCTGAGGGATATTCGTGCCGGTTTCAGCCCAACACCCACCAAGCCAGAACCGCGGCGAGAATCAGTCGGTAAATGGCGAACGCTCCCAGACCGAATTTTTGGAGCCACGCGACCAGGAACCGCACCGCGATCGCCGCCGAAAGGGCCGCCGCTACTCCCCCGATGAGCATTTCACTCCACCCGAACAGCGCCAGCATGGCGGGCCCGGTCTGAAGTCCCTTGTAGACGGCGGCGCCACCCAATACGGGAACGCCGACCAAGAAAGCGAATTCTGCGGCTTTAGCGGGCGCGAGCCCACTGAAATAGCCACCCACCATGGTCACCATCGAGCGACTCATACCCGGCCACAGGGCCAAGCATTGCATGGCGCCGATTTGCAGCGCCTCCCGAATTGAGAGTTCCGCGGGAGTCTTAGGATGGTCCAGAGCGACTCCACGTCGTTTGCGCCAATATTCCGCGCCGAGCATGAGGAAAGCTCCCACCACAAGGGACGCGATGACGGTATGGATCGAAAACAAATTGGCATCTATCCAGTCGTCCAGGGCCAGTCCGACGACGACGACGGGGAAGAAAGCCACCGCAATATTGCGCAACAAAAGCAGTCCCGACTGATCATTCCCCCTCAATCCACGAAATATACTCATCATCGAATTCCAAAATACCATGACGACGGCGAGAATGGCGCCGATTTGAATGACCACGATGTAGGTGTCCGCCGCAAGTTTAAGGGTGAGGGGACGTCCGGTGGGATCATCAGCCGTGGGCGGATCGACCCAAATAGGATTTCCCGCGGGGTCGAGCATGGGGTCCTCGCCATCGAGTCCCAGGGCACGATTGGTTATGATCAGGTGGCCTGTTGATGAGATGGGCAGAAATTCGGTGATTCCTTCCACCACGCCGAGAATCAACGCGTCCCGGGTGGTCAGCTGACTTGGTGGTTCCGTGGACTCGGGCGGAGTCACATCAGCCGCGACGGAGTCAAAGACCGCAGCGGGGAAAAGAAATAGAACAAAAATAACGAGACGCACGCTGTTGGGGTCACACATTGGGCGAGTTCTGTCCAGATTTGGCTTTGCGCAAAGTGAATTTACCCATGGTCTGTCTCCATCATGAGCACTCTGAGTTCCCTGACCGAAAAACTTCGTGCCTCCCAGAATCTCGCCGAGGTCGACATTGCGGCGGCCGCGACCGCGCTCGCGGAGGAAAGCGTGACGGCGGAGGATAAAATGGATTTCCTCTCCGCGTTGGCAGACAAAGGGGAGACGGCCGAGGAAATCGCGGCGTTTGCCCGGGAGTTTCGCGCGAGGGCGGTTGATCCGGAAGTTTCCGCCTATGCGGCGGACGCGATCGACATTGTGGGCACGGGTGGAGATCACTCCGGCGGCTTTAATATCTCGAGTATGGTGGTGCTGGTGCTTGCCAGTGCGGGTGTGAAGGTGATGAAGCACGGTAACCGCGGGATGACTTCGGCGTGTGGCAGTGCGGATTTGTTGGCCGGGTTGGGCGTCAAAATTGATGCGTCACCGGAAACACTCCGGGGTGGCCTGAAAGAGTTGGGCTACTGTTTCTTTTTTGCGCCGGCCTATCATCCCACCTTCAAACACATCGTGCCGGTGCGCAAAGCGCTGGCGGCCCAGGGGCGCCGCACGGTCTTCAATATTCTGGGGCCCACTATTAATCCCGGTCGTCCGGCGCATGTGATTTTGGGCGTCTTCGCGGAGGCGTGGGTCGATCGCATGGCGGAGGTGCTGAACCTTTTGGATACGACCGCCGGGATGGTGGCGCATGGGGTCATCGATGATGCCAGCGGAATTGATGAAGTGACCACGGCGACGCGCAACACGGTTCGTGGTGTCGGGCGATTGCGGGATGTCAGCGGCACGTGGACGGCGGCGGACTTCGGTTTGGAAACGTGCGATTTCGCCGATCTTAAGGGCGGCGATATCGAAACAAACTTATCAATCGCCAACAGCGTCGTTACGGGCCAAGGCCCGCATGGCCTGGTCGATACGATTGTATTGAATGCGGCGATCGGCCTTTGGTCCACCGGCAAGGTTTCCGATGTTAAGAGCGGCATCTCCGGGGCCCGGGAATTACTGCTGGGTGGCGCGGTTGCGCGGAAGATTTCCGACACGCGGTCATACTTCAAATCATGAAACGACAATACTTTGGCACCGATGGAGTGAGAGGCCCCTTTGGTGGTCCGTTGGTTAATCCCGAATTTGCCGCTAAATTGGCGTATGCTGCCGGGCGATGGGCCGGGGGGGGGCGCGTATTCATCGGACGGGATACCCGCGGGTCCGGACCGACTTTGTTGGTCGCGTTAGCCAATGGTTTTCTGGCCGCGGGTTGTGAGGTTTTTGATTTGGGCGCGGTGCCGACTCCGGCGGTTGCCCGTGAGCTGAAAAATTCCGATGCCGCGTTGGGGGTTGTCATCACGGCGTCGCACAATCCCGCCAACGATAATGGAATTAAGTTTTTTGCGCCCGGTGGTATCAAACTCACCGATACGGAGGAACTCGCCATCGAGGCGGAGTTGCCCGCGTCGATTTCGGAAACGTTGGCCACGTTCCAATTTCATCGCGGCGCCCGCAGCGGCTACATCTTTGGCATGAGTGAGATCATGCCGGTTCAAGCGCTGGAAGGATGGAAGATTGTGGTGGATACCGCCCATGGGGCGACGTCCTACACGACACCCAACGTTCTCGAAATTCTGGGGGCCGCCGTGGATAAGATAGGAAACCAACCGGATGGCACGAATATTAACGCGGGAGTAGGCAGCGAGCATCCCGGGCGGATGGCGGCACGGGTCGTCGAAGTGGGCGCGCGGTTGGGCATTGCTCACGATGGCGACGGTGATCGCTGTATTCTCAGTGATGAGCGGGGGGAGATTTTAGATGGTGACGAAGTGCTCACCATTCTGGCCACTGACGCTATTTCGCGCGGGGCACTCAAATCGAAGACCTTGGTCGTGACCAAGCAGAGTAATCTGGGTGTCGATGTGGCGGTCAAGGCCGCCGGCGGTCAGGTGGTGCGCACCGATATCGGTGATCGTTACGTGGCCGAGAAGATGCGAGAAATCGGATCGAGTCTGGGCGGCGAATCCAGTGGACACATCATCTGTGATGAAATTGGCCCGACCGGAGATGGTCTCGGGGCTGCGTTACTACTGTTGAATGTCATGCACCGCAGCGGAAAGAAACTCAGTGAATTACGCACGGTTTTGGTCAAGGCACCGCAAAAATCCAGTGCGATCAAAGTGAAGCATAAACCCGCTTTGGAGGAGTGTCCGCAATTACAAGCAGCCATGACGGCGATCGACGCCGAATTTGGCGAAGCGGGCAGGCTGTTGGTGCGCTATTCCGGCACCGAACCGAAGCTGCGACTGCTGGTGGAGGGCCCGACTATTGAGGCCGTCGAAGCGGCTTACGAGCGACTGGAAGCCGCGGCTATATCCGACATTGTCTAATTTAAACCCCCGATGTCCGAGATTGCTGTCAGTGCATTACCCGAGCAATTCCGGCGGGTGGCGGTGAGAGCGCGGGAGGCGAATACGCGTGGAAATTACGAGTTGGTCGCCGAGCTTACTTCGACGATTCTGGCGGAATTTCCCGGATGCCTGGCAGTTCGAAAATTGCAGTATGAGGCGCGGTTTGCGCATGGTTCTGACGGGCGGTCGGTGGGACAACGGGCCAAAGGTATATTGGCCGGAATACGTTTGCGGTTGAGTTACCGAAAATCGGCGGCCACAGGAACCTCATTGCAGCAAGCAGATGCGATGCTCGCAGCGAATCCTTGGAGTCGGGAAGGATGGCGGCGACTGGCGACGGTCGCTGCGGGGGGCCGCCCTTCGGGAGACCGCGGTTTTTGCCTGGGAAGCTTTGGTGAAGTTGGCGCCGGAAGATCGTGATGCGGGATTGGGACTCGTGCGGGCTTGGTTGGACCTGGATCGGTATGACGAAGCCTTTACTGCGGTCGAAGCGTTGCTGCGGCGGCAGCCCGAAGACGGGGAAGCGCTGGCGCTGTTGCGACGTGCGTCGATTGATCAAACCGTCGCCAAAGGGAAATGGGATTCCGGCGGGTCGTTCCGCGAAAAGCTCCGTGACTAATCCGTCGCCGTTTGGGTCGGGCGGGGGCGTTCGGACAGGTAGAGTGCGAGCAACATGAAGGTGGCTCCGCCAATGAGTCGGGGGAGATCCGTGTGCTCGCCGAAGACAGTTAGAGAGACGCCCACGGCCAACGGAATTTTCAAATTGTTGAATACGGCCAAAGTCCCGGCGTTGACTTTGCGGGCCCCCAGATTCCACCCAAAGAATCCGATCCCTGAAGCAAGGGCACCGAGATAAAGCAGGGCCATCCACTGTGGATTCGAGGGAGCAAAGTTACTCCAGTCGCTGACGAACAGGGAGATGATCCCCGCCGCGCTGACGGCTCCGAAATAGAGCCAGGCGAAATGCTGACCGTCGCTGCCTTCGTGCCAGCGATCACGCACCCGGCGATAGGCAATTTGGCCGGCCGCAAAGCAGAGATTGGAACCCTGCATTAAAAAGAATCCGATCATGCCATATGGGCTCATGCCGAGGCGCCATTTCATGATGCCTGCACCCACCAAAGCCAATCCGGCGGCAAGCAAGGCGATCCGGTTAAGTTGGCGGCTGAGCGCACTATCGAGGAGCACGATGTAGATGGGAGTGAAGATGGTAAACATCACCACTTCGTAGGCCTGCAAGTAACGGAAAGCCGCGATGTAGAGGACATACATCAAACCAAATTGAATTGCCCCGATGAGCAGGAGGCGCACCCGCATGGCCGGGGGAGCGGTGCGGGGGCGGAAAAAGGGCAGGAATACCAAAGTCGCGATGAGCAATCTGACCGTGGCCACCGCGGTGGAATCCAAGTCGGAAAGGCCAACTTTGATGAGGCCGAATGAAAACGCCCAGAGTAGGGAAACCGCGATCAGGTAGCCCATGGCGAATTAAACCCGGAAAATGGCGCCGAGTTTTTTACCCAACATGAGACTCATACCCACAATCGTGACGGCCAGAAACGCCATGGCCCAAACGCCCAGCGCACTGGCGATGAACTTGCCGTCACCCAGCAGTTGGAAGAGTTCGAGAATCGCTTTGGTGATGGGATAGAAAGCTTGTTTTTGCGCGAGAATCAGTGAGTCGGAGACCTCTAGCATGGCGAAGGCGAAGGCCAATAGACCGCCCGCAATCAAGTTGGCCATGATCAATGGCAGGGTGACTTTAATCGTCGATTTTACGGGAGGGCAGCCGAGGTTTTGGGCCGCTTCCTCGAGCGTTTCGCTGGTCTGTTGGAAACCCGCGACGGCGGAGCGCACCACGTAGGGCAGGCGTCGCACGGAATAGGCGATGATCAGCAGAATGGTCGGGTTCTCGATCGGATTAAGAAACGAAAAGAAACGACCTTCTTGGCTCATCGCGAGATAACCAAACGCCAGCACCAGACCGGGCACGGCCAAAGGCAGCATGGCCAGAAAGTCCAGCACCTGGCGCCCTCTAATTTTTGAGCGCACCACCACGTAGGCGATGGCGATACCCAGGATGATATCGATAACCGTGGAGATGCTCGCAAACTTGAGAGAGTTGGCGATTGCCGGAACCGTGAGCGGGTGCCCCAAAGCGATTTCGAAATTCTCAGACGTGAACGAATTTGGTAGCACGCTGCGATACCAGTCCGACGAGATGGAAACGAACACCACCCCCATGTGCGGGAGGACGGCGATTAAGGTGACCCCGGTGAAGAGCGCGGTGCAGGCCCAGCCTTGCCAGCCCGGTAGTTTTCTCGGTCCGCCGGTGCCGGTGGCCTTAGCCATCATGGCGTGGGCCTGTCGACCGAAGAGACCCTTGCCCAAGGCGTAGAGTGCGACCGTGCAGGTGAGCATGACGGCCACGAGCGTATAGGGGAACGGGTTGCCGCCGATTTCTTTAAGACCGTAGAAGATCTGCACCGAAGTGACGCGCGGATAATCGAAAATCAACGGCACGCCGAGTTCGGTGAAGGCCCAAATGAATACGATGGTGCCGCCCGCAAATAGCCCCGGTCGAATCAAGGGCAGCGTGATTTTGAAAAATTTACGGAATCCACGGCA
>CBFHXU010000176.1:0-6323 GCA_965659875.1 uncultured Opitutaceae bacterium | reverse complement strand
CCTTGCTGGGAGTTCGGGCAACGGAAGCGACCGTCGTTTGGATTGAAGACGGATTCGTGAGCCGTGCGGCCCCATTCGTCGTAGCTGTCGCGGCCTTCGCCGTAGAACACGGAGTAGCGGGCGGTGGATTCGATGTGCTCGAGCGCACGGCCGAGGAGGGAGATAGCCTCGTCGTTTTCACCCATGAGCGGATGCCCGAGCTTGTGGGCCACCATAACGATGCGGCAGGAACGGATCGTATCGACGAAGAGCGATTGCGGTCCGTTGAAGGAGTAGATGTATCCGCCGCCATCGTGAGTGGGGGCGTAGCGCGAAGCTTGAATGGCACCGGATAATTTGACGGCGAGCTCACAGAAATCGATTTGGTCGGCGGGCAGGCGTCCCTCGTGTTGCAGGCGGAGCCAGTTGCCGTAGGTGGAAAGATTATTGAAACCGTGATCGTGCACGCCGATGTGCGAAACGTGCGAGGCCATGCGCTCGAGGGTGAGACGTTGCGCTTCTTTCGCGTGGCGTTCTTCGCCGGTAGCATCGAATTGGAGAAAGGCCGAGCCGTAGTAGAAACCTTCGGTCCATTCGGTCCAACCACGGGTGGAGTATTTGCCGTTTACAGTGAATACGGGTGAGCCTTGGGCGGGGTCGTATTCCTTGAGCATGAGATCAATCTTGTCGCCGGAGAGTTTCCAGAAACGCTCGAGTGCGGGGGAGAGATCAGAAGGAGAGAGTTGGTCGTCGATGATCATGGGTAGTTTTAGATAAAAGTGGGTTTAGTAGCGTTTGTCTTTGCGGAGATGGAGAATGAGGAAGCGGGTATCCTCGATGGCGGCATAGGTGTGTTCTTGGATGGCATCGAACTGCACGCTTTGGCCGGCGCGAAGATCGCATACTTCGCGGGGCAGGGTGAGTTGAAGGCGCCCCTCCCACACCCAACACATCTCGGTATCATCTCGGTGGACTTCGGGTCGCGAAATTTTAGCGCCTGCGGGGGCGGTGCCGATCAAGGCAGCCAAGTTGGCGTAGCGGATTTCGCGAAATTCAAATTCGCCGGTAGCGTGTGATTTCTCGTCCGCGCGGTGCGCTAACGCTGCTTCACTCATGGCGAGTAAATCCGTGGCGCTAATACCGAAAGCGCGCGCCAGCCGATAGAGGGTATCGATGCCGGGAGACTGTTGATTGCGCTCCAGCTTAGAGATAACCGCCACCGAAACCCCGGAAGCGGAGGACAAACCGTCCAATGTCATCGCATGTTGCTGGCGAAGCGCCCGCAACACGGTGAAATCAAAGGGGAGATGCTCTGGGGTTTTCATGAACAGCAATAAAACCCATAAAAATTATCGTTAAGGAAAAATCACAAGCTCAAAACGAAGTTTTTCGAGTAATTATCACCGCCAACTGTCGGTCATTCTTAAGAATGACGGCATAACCTCTTCGATGGCGGGAAGTTCAGGATTCCAGTGTTTTTCCCATTCAAACGAAATTCGAGCCGCAGGGGAGCGATCGGCGATGAGGTTGCCCAAGGATGACCAAGGAAATTCCCCCGTGCCTGGCTCGACATAGGTGAAAGGCTTTCGTTTGGAAGGGCGGTCGATGCTGTCTTTGACGTGAAAGTGGACGGTGCGGTCGCGCACCAGCTGATAATATTCGGCCAGATCCACGCCATTGCGCCAAGTATGGTGGGTATCCCAAAGCACGTTAAAGTGAGGAAGCGCAGCCAGCATGTCGCGTGAGGCCGAGAGTTTGGCCATGGCGTCGTGGGTTTCCACCGCAAGATCGCAGCGAAATCCATGCTCGGAGCGTATCTTAGCCCAGTCCTGCAAGAACTTACCGGTATGGGCCAAGGTTTCCGCGGAAGGGGACCCACCGATGGTCCCGCCATCAAATATCCGTAACCAAGGGCTACCCAGTTGATCCGCCAGTCGGGCGAAGGACGAAAGATTCTCCAATTCGTGCTCGGTGCGCTGCAGGAGTTTTACGGACGTGCCCAACATGGCGAGGGCGAGCCCGGCTGCTTCGAGATCCCGACGGGCCTGTTCCGGGGCGGGTAGGAGTTGAACGAATTTGGCCGGTTCGACTACTTCACCGGCGAGGCAGCGGATTTCCACGGCATCGAGTCCGGATTTATGGGCAAACTGCAAAGTTTCGAGCCAGGCCAGGTGAGGGGAGCCCAACGTGCTGAAACTACGAGAAAGGGAAGGTGAGGATGCCATGGTGAAAAAGAAGGGATGAAAAGTAATAATGGTGGGATCTGAACCTCGCTACAAGTGCCTGAAGACTAAGGCGATCTATAGGGTGTTACCACTAAGTGAATGGGCGCATTGATAAATATAGAAAATAAACTTAAATTTACGACCTGATTCAGTGACAGAGGATAGACCGTTGTTTGAAGCAATTTCAAAAATGCGGTTGACAGTCCATCTTTCAAAAGAGTCATAATTATTAATCCTGCAGACTGCCATCCCATCAAGCTGCTTAACACCCCCCCCCGAAAAACACCCTTACCATGTCTGATCGGATATTTTCCGTTTCTCGCAATTTGCTGAGTTACTCCGCTGCCTTACTCGCCGCGTTTCCATTCTTTGCCTCCGCTCAGGAGAGCACTGAAGACGATGATGAAATCATCACGATGTCGGTCTTCAGCGTCGATGCCAGCCAAGACCAAGGCTACCGCGCGACGAATTCGATTTCGGGCACGTCATTGAATGTCGCCATCCAAGATCTGCCCATGCCGATCGAGGTCATCACCTCGGAATTCGTGGAAGATCAACAGGCCACCGACTTTAAGGAAGCCCTGCGTTACACTTCAGGAGTCTTTACTGACGAGTTTGATGAGAGCGGTGGGACGAACTCTGCCGGCGCCAATGCAGCTTACTCCAATGAGCGTTCCCCCTCCTCACGCGGTGGCGTCGGGGGCCGGTTCTCAAATGCGGTGAGTATCCGGGGATACAACGTGCAGTTCCAAAATCGCATGGGTTTCCGGGTCGGTGGAACGGTTTCCGAATACGGTGTCACCCTGGGGGGCGCTCTCGATTCATTGAATTACGAACGTCTCGAAGTGGTGCGCGGTCCGTCCTCGCTCCTCTATGGAATCGGCGTCCTTTCCGGCATCGTTAACATCATTCCCAAACGCCCACTGGCGGAGAATCAATTTAAGATCAACGCGGCCATTGGCAGTGACGGGTATCAGCGCTTTACCGCGGAGGCCACGGGCCCGATTACTAAAAACCTGCGTTACCGGGTCGCGATCGCTGATGAAGAGCGGGATCACTGGACGGATTTCCAAAACAAGGATCTCGAATTTTTCGTGGGTCAACTCGAGTTCCAGCCGTGGAAGACGATCAACATTTTGGCCGAATACCAGAAGTCGAATACGCGGTATGAAGGTATCGGGACGCAATATATCTACGACAATTTGAGTGACCGGTCCTTCGGCGGCGAAAACCGCAATGCGTTCAACGAACAATTCAATTGGGCCCGTGATCTGAATGGTGCCCCCAACACTTATCGCATTTCCGGACCGGATACCTTCGAGGAACGGGACGAGTGGGATTCATTCGTCAATGTCGACATCATCCCCAATGAGAATCTGACTATCAATCTCGGGGGTTACTGGGGAGGGCAGGAGACCAATCGTTTCGATATCGAACCCGCCACGATCAACAATCAGGAGGCCAATCTGTTCGTTAAGCGCCGGATTCGTCTCGGCCGGACCGAGCCACCTCGCTACCGTACCATCATCCAATACGTGCCGGATGAGTTCATCACGCAGTATGACAACCCGCCCTCCACGGTCTTCAATGACACCACGGATTTTAAAACCATCCGCTACTACTGGATGGACACGCCACAGGAGGGTAAATTTGAGCAATACCGGGCTCGTTTGAATTACACCTTTGAGACTCCGTTCATCAAAGGCCCCGCCAATCACAGTTTATTGATCGGTCGTCATGACATTAAGGATACGATCGACTACGCTCAAGGCACGGAACTTTTCCCCCGTCTGTTCGAAGCGGTGAATCTCGTTCGCAATCCGGCACCGTCTTCCACGGATTCGCTCGAATTCCGCAACGTGGCGAACCTAGATCCGATCCGCTACAATGGAGAGCTACTTGCTCAACCTGGCCGCGAATACCAGCAGACGGATATCTGGTATCAAGGTTCCTTCGCCGTTTACCAAGGCCGATTCTGGGACGACCGCATGATGCTCATCGCGGGTCTGCGCCATGATCGTTATCAGGGGCTGGAGAAACAGTATGACCGTCAGGAGCCCACGTCGGGATTGATCACGAATCCCAACAACGAATTAAACGGATTTGAATCGGAAGAATACAATTTCGATGAGCCGATTTCCATAACCACCAACACGGTGGCCCTGCGTTACGACATTCGGGATGACCTCGCGATCTATGCGTTGGCGGCCGAAGGTGTATCGCCCAATACCGGTGCTCTCGACGGCAACGATGACTTCATCGACGCCGAGCAATCGCTTTCAAAGGAAATTGGGATTAAATTCGAGCTCCTGGAAGGTAAGATTTCCGGCACCGTCTCGGGTTACGAAATCGAACGGAGTAACGCCATCTGGAATTTCGCTTTCGCACCCAATCCCCGGGCCTGGGTGGGCGGTTCCAATTCTGTCGGTAACCGCGCTCGTGGCGGACAGGACTTTGATCCCTCCGAGATCCTGGATGGATCGGGCCCCATCGCTTATGGTGTGGATCGTTCCTACTTTAATCCTGCTGACATCGCCCGTGACCCCATTACCCGCGAGTTCCCCTTCGGAATCGTTGCTTTGGAAGGTCAGCACAACGGCACCCCTAATCCCCAGACCTATGTCTATTTGGATTATTCCACGCTCGATGCCGCTGGTTTCCGGGATGAAATCGAAGCGGCATTCCGTGATTCAGACCGGGTACGCGGTTTCACTAGCGACGAAATCAATTCGATGTTCTACACTCGGACGACCGGCACCTTCAGCGGTCTGAACCCCAGTGGTGTCACCGGTAATACCAACGTGACCTTTGGCGATCGTGCCCGCGGGTTCGACATGCAGCTCATCTATTCTCCGATCGAGAATTGGCAGATGATCTTCAACTACGCGCATACCGAGCGAAAGATTACGGAGCCCTTTGGGATGGTCGCGGCAATCGACCAAGTCACCGGGACTGAATTCGGCACGGAGTATGACAGCTGGGTCCGCGCCTTGGGACGTGCCGCTTACGGTCTGGAGGAAATCGACAATGATGGCGACGGACTTCCCGATCAAATTATCCGAAATGGAGAGCCCGTTTCGCTGACAAATATCGTTCCGGCCAACTCGAACACAGGTGGAATCGAAGGCGCGAACCTCTTCTTGGGTGCCGAAGACGAAGCTTCCTTCTGGAATAAATACACCATCAAGGAGGGACCACTCAAACGTCTGTCTTTCTTGTTCGGTACGCGCTACACCGGTCCGGCCGCCACAGCGGTTACCGTGGGGGGAGCAAATTTAACGGCGAATTTATATCCGACGCCTCCGACGGAAGCGCGTTATGAGTTCGATGCCGGCCTGACCTACAGCCGCAAGTGGGGCAACACCCAATGGCGCTTTGCGCTCAATGCCTACAATCTCGCGGATAGTCAAAAATCCTACACCGAAGCCCGTTACACTAATCAATCGACCGGTGGAACCGAACTGCGCCGCACTCAAATCTATCACACCCCGCGGTCCTACCGCTTCAGTGTCGGTGTGACATTCTAACCCCTCTCAGTTTGCGAGCGGCTGCCCACCCAAATTCGGGACAGTTGGCTGCATTCACCCCAAAACCAAAAAAACATGAAGAAAACAAACATAGCACTCGTAGCCTCTGCGCTACTGGCCGCTCCGTTCGCTCAAGCAGCGTGGGAATCGGTCAACAACTTCGATTCCGGCAGCACTTCTGGAATCACTGTCGCCCGTAGTAATGATGAGCCAACTAATGGCGGTATTTCGCTCATCGCCGATCCCGATGATGCTTCCAAGGGCATCTTGGAAATGGATCCAGGCATATTCGGTGGCGATGGCACCCAAACACACAACGTCTGGATCTCCATTCCGTTTTCCGACATCAGCGCCACTGGCACCCTCTATGCTCGCATGAAGCGTGGTGAGTTGGTCGACGTTGTTTGGGGAACTTCCCCCACCGCAGAACCCGCCTCCTACGGTGACTACTCCTCGGCTCTTCGCTGGGAAATCGATGGTATCTTTGACTACCGCGAAGGTTCTGATGGATACCCTGAAGTGACCAACGGTTCTTCGACCGCAGATGTGTGGTATGAAACCTGGTTCGTGCTGAATTCCACCAACCAAACCT
>CBFHXU010000175.1:0-6329 GCA_965659875.1 uncultured Opitutaceae bacterium | reverse complement strand
TCAGGTCGCCAATGCCCTCGAATTTGTTCGCCGCAGTGGTTCGATCACGGTACCGGAATCCGAATTGGAGAGCCTCGCGGCCGAAGTAGATTTACTGATTTCAGCGGACGCCCGAATGGTGGCGATTCAAGCGCAGTTGCGCGAGATGCAGCGGGCGGAGGCGCTCGACCTGATGTTTACTGATTTGGAGGTGCTGGCGGGATTAAGAAAATCGGAAAGTTCGGTTGATCCATGGGGGGTGGTGACGTCGTGAGCGACGGTAGCCGGTCGCAAATTTTCGGAGAGCCTGTTAACCACATTCATGCGGTTGGAGTCGGTGGTATGGGACTGGGCCCTTTGGTGATTTATCTGGCGGATCGGGGCTGGCGGATTACCGGCGAGGAGGCGGCTTTGAGTCCGCACATGGCCGCGCAACTTGCGCGGGCGGGAGTAGAAATTTCGCCGGACGGCACGGATCCGTTGGGAGCTGATTTAGTGGTATACTCCTCGGCGGTTTTGCCAACCCATCCCACGCGGGTGTGGGCGGAAAAGGCGGGAGTGAAGCAAGTGCGACGGGGAGAATTACTGGCGGAAGTGGCGCGTGGATTAAGACTCGTGGGTGTCGCCGGTTCGCATGGTAAAACCACGGTTACGGCGATGCTGGTTTCGATTCTGCGGGCCGTGGATTTTCCGGTAAGCTATGTTTTGGGTGGTTTGTTCGCTGATTCCAAAATAGCTCCCGCGGCGGCGAAGGGGAGTGATTGGTTGGTAATCGAAATTGATGAGAGTGACGGGACCATCGATCTCTTTGATCCGGAGATAACGGTGTTATCGAATCTAGATTGGGATCACGCCGATCGTTACGCAGAAATTCAGGCGATTGAAAAAACGTTTGGCGATTTGGTGGCGCGGACCAAGGAGACGGTGTTGAGTTGGGAGGGTTGCCGGGTGAGTGAACGCGTGGTCGCTGCGGTGGAGACGGGGGCCACGAAGAAGACGTTTGGGCGCCAAGGAGAATTTCGAGGCGAACGAGGTAACCCAGACATACTGCAATTGGGCGGCGCATTTGCAGAAGCGAATGCATCCCTGTCGATGCGGGGAGACTTTAATGTGCTCAATGCCACTGCCGCGCTGGCGGTGGTGCAATTGATGGGGGCGAAGAATTTCGGGGGAGGCTTGGATGGGTTCAGCGGAGTGCATCGGCGGCAAGCGATCCTATTTGAAAATTCGGACCTCACCGTGATGGAGGATTACGCGCATCATCCGACTGAGATCCGTTGTCTGTTGGCCTCATTGCGGGCCGAAATGTCGGCTGCCGGCCGATTGATAGTCGTTTTCCAACCCCATCGTTTCAGCCGCACGAAACAGTTCAAAACGGAATTAGCGGACGCGTTGCTGGAGGCCGACAGTCTGCACCTGCTGGATGTGTACGGAGCGGGCGAAGCGCGCTTGGCGGAGGGCACGACGAGCGAGTTGGTGAAGGTTTTGGAAGAAAAGGCACCGACCAAATCGATCAACTATGTTCCGGACGGATGCGACCACGTCATGACCCTGCTCAGGCAGTCATGGCAGGTGGGCGACCTAGTGGTGTTTGTGGGCGCAGGGGATATCGAAAAGGTAGCCCGCGATTGGGTCGTTAGCGTGGAAGAAGATATTCAGCGCGCGAAGGAATGGGACATGGTGGCGGCGGATTTGCGGTCGAAGCTCGCGCCGGAGACCAAGGTTGTCCGGGAAGAACCGCTCGCTACAAAAACGACGATGCGGGTCGGCGGAGCAGCTCGAGTTTACGTAGAGCCCGTCGACCTTTCGGACTTGCAGAGCGTATTGGCGGAAACCGCGCAACGCGGGTTGAGTCCGGTAATTTTAGGCCGGGGATCAAATTTGATCGTGCCTGATGGCGGGGTGAACGGCGTCGTGATCTCGTTACGGCGCACGGCATGGGAGACGTTTGCTGTTCTCCCCGATGGTCGCGTGCTCGTGGGGGCAGGGCTGCGGTTGAAGAATCTATGTGGATTGGCGGCGAAAGCAGGCCTGAGTGGGTTTGAGTTTCTCGAGGGAATTCCCGGCAACGTGGGTGGCGCGCTGCGCATGAATGCGGGCGCGATGGGCGGCTGGATGTTCGATGTGGTGGCTGAGGTGGAACTGCTGACCTATGCGGGAGAGCGTCGGATTTACCCGAATTCAGAGCTCCACTACGGCTACCGCCACTGCCTTGAACTCAAAGATTCGATTGCGGTGAGTGCGGTTTTGAAACCGCAGGCGGTCAGTGAGTCGGAAAAAGTGGGACGTCAGATCGATGTTTACCGCGGTAAGCGTCAGGAGTCTCAACCGCGGGAACCGAGTGCGGGGTGTATCTTCAAAAATCCGGAAGGTGATTCAGCGGGCCGATTGATTGAAGTGTGCGGCCTTAAGGGCGAACGGGTGGGTGATGCCGAAGTCTCGGCGGTGCACGGCAATTTTATCGTCAATCGGGGCCAAGCCAAGAGTGCGGAGGTCGTGACCTTGGTGCGCCGGGTGCGTGGGCGCGTGAAAGCGCAGACTGGCATCGACTTGGAACCCGAAGTGCTGCTCTACGGCGCGCAATGGGAGGAGCTGTTGTGAGCGATTCTCCCCCCATTCGAATTACGGTTTTGGCGGGAGGCACCTCGGCGGAACGCGAGGTTTCATTGGGTTCGGGCAAAGCCTGCGCGATTGCCCTGGCGCGACTTTGGCCCACGCGTCTGATGGAAGTGGACTCGGCGGAACTCCCCCTGGGGTTGGATCCGCAGCGCGATATCGTGTTTTCAACCCTGCACGGCACATTTGGTGAAGATGGTGGCATGCAGGAACTGTTGGAACAGGCGGGCGTCGAATATGCCGGTTGCGATGTTGCCAGCAGCGAACTGACTTTTGACAAACAGACCACCAAGCAGTTTTTGGCGGATACCAACGTTCTCAAGGTTCCGGCGGGCCGGGTCTTTGACGGCACCGTTAAACCGAACGCCGGAGAGCTGGTGGAAGCACTGGGCGAGTTGATGGTGATCAAACCCAATTGCGGTGGCAGCAGCGTCGGACTTTCGATTTGCTCGACGCAGGCTGAAATCGAGAAAGCGTTGGCTGAAATCGAAGCGGGAACATGGCTGGCGGAGCAACGCATCATGGGCCGCGAGGTGACGGTGGGGCTTCTGCAGGGGCGGGCCTTACCGGTAGTAGAAATCGCGCCGAAGTCCGGAGTTTTTGATTACGAAGCCAAATATACGAAGGGACTCACCGAGTATTTGGCGCCGGCTCCGATTGAGCCCGATTTGGCCGCCAAACTACAAAATGACGCTGAAACCGCCTTCACCGCGACCGGTTGTCGCGACTATGCGCGTATTGATTTTATGATTACGGAGAAAAACGACCGCTTTTTGCTCGAAATCAACACGCTTCCCGGCATGAAAGAGATTAGTCTTTTACCAATGGGAGCACGTTGCGCGGGAATGGATTTTACAACTCTGGTGGGTGAACTCGTTTCACCCGCCATTTCGCGCCTATCTACCCGACTCAATAACGGAGGTAATGTATGAGTGCTCCACCCGACGATATGCCAAAAACCCGCAGTTGGCGTGATATCCCGCAGGAGATTGCGCCGCGCCGCATGTCGAATGTCGGTCGCCGTCGTTTGACGATGGGTGCCGTGCGCACGATCGCGACGGCGGTCGCTTTGGGGGCGATCGGATGGGGAGGGTTCGAAATTTGGCGCACGCTGAAAAACGACCCCCAGAGACTCGCGGCGATGTCAGATTCGCGGCCGCTGGAAGAGATTAAACTTACCACCGATGGCGTTTTGGACGAAGCGTGGTTGAAACGTACCATGGATCTGGATCCATCGGCTGGATTGATGGAGCTCGATCTATATGCCCTGCGTTCGAAGCTCACGGCTTCGGGGCAAGTACGCCAAGCGGTGTTGGTCCGAGAATTTCCCACGACGCTTAAGGTTATCCTAGAGGAACGTTCTCCCGTGGTTCGCCTCAAGGCGCGATTGGGAGGACCGGATGCCCGGACCTTTCTGGTGGCTCACGATGGCACGGTTTACGACGGCGAAGGTTATGAGACTTCGCTCGTGCGATCGATGCCTTGGTTGGGCGGAGTGCGGTTGATCCGAGAGGAAGATGGCTTCCAGCCTCTCCCGGGGATGGAACAGTTGACGGATCTTATCGCCACGGCGCGCAACGGGGTGCCGCGCCGCTACGCGACTTGGCGGGTGGTATCGATGGAAAGGATGTCTTCCGATGGCCAGATCGTGGTGCAGACGACCGAGGTTCCGGAAATTATTTTTGGAGTGCGGGAGGATTTTTATTCTCAGATCGCACGAATGGATTTGATCCTGGCGGAGACGAAGCGAAGAGCTGCTGCGCCGGTGCGTTCGATCGACCTTTCGGTGGGCGCTGCCCAGGTTCCCGTCGCCTTGCATCAGCCTTCCGCTGATTCACCCGATATTTCTTTCCCTCGTTAACTGCCCCTGCCAGCTTTATCCACCCGTGCGATCAAAATCCCGATTTATTGGAGCAGTAGAAATAGGCACCGCCAAGGTGGCGGTTCTCATCGGCGAAATGGTCAAGGATGGCACGGTGAATTTGATCGGATTCGGCGAGTGCCAATCGCATGGCGTGATCAAAGGGCTGGTGACCGATTTTAAGTCAGCCAGTGATGCCACCCACAGTGCGCTGTTGATCGCCGAACAGAACGCGGGCGTCAAAATCGACGAAGTGTATCTGGCCCAAAGTGGTGGACACCTCGAAGGGTTCTATAACCAGGCGGCTGCGAGTGTGAATGCGGCGGACAATACGGTGAGTCAGCTCGACGTGGACACGGTCTGTCGTCTCGCGAAGGCCAAAGCGCTCCCCGATGGTCGCACGGTGGTGCACCACATTCGCCGCCCGTTTCAACTGGACGGTAAAATGGTCGGTTCCAATCCCGAACATCTGCACGGGCAACGCCTCGAAGTGGGCTATTGGACGGTGCATGGATCCGAGTCCGTCATCGCCAACAGCATTCACGTGATTCGCGGCTTCAACGTATTGGTCGGCGACATGATTCTCTCGAGTTTGGCTTCGGGCACGATGATGACGACGCCGCAGGACCGGCAGCATGGCGCTTTGGTCATTGATATCGGAGCGGGTACGACCGACTACGTGCTTTATCGCGACGGCGGGCCCTGTGTCACGGGGTCGATTCCCGTGGGCGGCAGCCACCTGACCAACGATCTCACCCTGGGGCTGCGCGTCACCGAAGGGCAGGCGGAAAAACTTAAAATTCGCCACGGCCGGGCACTCGTCATGACGCGGGATAAGAGCGAGAAAGTCTGGCTGAACGGCGATTTTGCCATCGGAGATCGTCAATTCTCGCGCCGGGCGATCGAACTCATTACCGAAGCCCGCGTAATGGAACTTTTTGAGGTCGTGAAGAAGAAGCTGGGGGCGGAGCTCGTGCCCGAACTTTGCGCGGCCGGGGTATTTTTGACCGGGGGCACCTCCAAATTGCCGGCGATGGCCGATGCCGCGACCAAGGTGTTTGAAATTCCGGCGGTGCTCGGAGAGATGCCCCCCGGGATGGATGATAAATTGAACCGCCCGCAACACGCGACGGTACTGGGATTGCTCCACTTTGGATTACAAAACCGCGCCAGCGGAGGCGGGGCGGGGCGCCCACGTTCCCGCGGCTTGCTCCAGAAACTTTTCACCAGCTCCTGATGTCACCCGAAGGTCACGAACTTCCTCTTCCTCCGCCCTCGGCTGACGCGATGGCCGACCGCAGTGTCTCGATCAAGGTTCTCGGATTGGGTGGAGCGGGTAGCAATGCGGTCGATCGACTGGAAATGGACAGCCTGGACCGGTTACGGTTGGCGGCGATCAATACCGATCTGCAGGCGCTGAACAGCTCACCGGTGGAGGAAAAGATACTCATTGGGTCTTCCGTGACGCGTGGTCTGGGCGCGGGCGGTGATCCAGAAATTGGTTATGACGCGGTGGAAGCCGATCGTGAAAAGATCGCCGAAGTCGTCAAAGATTGTGACCTCATTTTCCTGATCGCCGGCATGGGGGGAGGTACGGGCAGTGGCGCGGCGCCGACCGTGGCCGAAGTCGCCGCGGAATCGGGGGCGCTCGTAATCGCGTTCGTGACCATGCCTTTCACGTTCGAAGGGCCGCGGCGCACGAAACAGGCCGAACAGGGTTTGGTGGCGTTGCGCGCGAGCTGCGATGCGGTGATCCCGTTGCCCAACGATCTCTTGCTGCAAGAAGCGATGGAAGGGGAGACGGCATTGGATTCATTTTCACGCGCCGATGCCTGGATAGGACGGGCGGTGCGCTCGGTCTGGGCGATGTTAT
>CBFHXU010000174.1:0-6342 GCA_965659875.1 uncultured Opitutaceae bacterium | reverse complement strand
AACTGGGCGGTCCCGATTTGCCGGCCGTCGGATTTGCGATTGGCGACATGACCATGGAGCTCTTGCTGCGGGAGCGAGGTCTATTGCCGGATGTAGCGTCAAAGCCGGATGTTTACGTTGTGCTCGGTGGGGCGGCAGAACGCCTCGCGGCCTTCGGTGACATTGCCGCGCTTCGTGCGGTGGGCTACCGGGTGGACTATCCGATGAAGGACCTCGGATTCGGAAAGCAGTTTAAAAATGCCACGGAATCAGGTGCGCGCGTCGCCTTGATTTATGGGGGGGATGAACTTGCCCAAGGCGTCGTGAAACTCCGCGACCTCAGCCAACGCGAAGAGGTCGAAGTGCCACGTGAACAGGTGGCGGACGCCGTGCGAGATTTCCTGACCGCCTGACGTCGAATTACGCCAGGATGGGCTTCACCACTTTGCCGTGAACATCGGTGAGGCGGTAGTGCCGGCCTTGGAATTTGAACGTCAGCTTTTTGTGATCGATCCCGAGCAGGTGCATGATCGTGGCATGCAGGTCATGCACACTCACCGGGTCCTTTATGACGTTGTAGGAATAGTCATCGGTTTCCCCGAAGGAGAAGCCGCTTTTAACGCCGCCTCCCGCCAACCACATGCTGAAACAACGCGGGTGATGGTCGCGACCGTAATTGGTGGCGGTGAGTTCGCCCTGGCTGTAAACGGTGCGTCCGAATTCACCGCCCCAGATGACCAAGGTATCTTCCAGCATGCCCCGGCGTTTCAAATCTTTGAGCAGTCCGACGGTGGGTTGATCGGTCGCGTCGCATTGGCGTTTAAGCTGGTTGGGCAGATTGTTGTGGGTGTCCCAGCCGCGATGGAAGAGTTGCACGAACCGCACGCCGCGTTCCGCCAACCGACGTGCGAGCAGGCAGTTGTTGGCATAACTGCCGGGTTTGCGCGCGTCTTCGCCGTAGAGATCAAATGTGCTGTCGGGCTCTGCTGAAACGTCGGTCAATTCCGGCACGGAAGTCTGCATGCGAAACGCCATCTCATATTGGGCGATCCGGGCCTCGATCTCGGGGTCACCGTAGTCGTCGAACTTCATTTGGTTCATCGCCGCGATGTGATCGAGGGTGCGGCGTCGCAGATCGGAGCTCATGCCGTCGGGGTTGTTGAGATAAAGCACCGGATCGGCTCCGCCGCCGAATTTTACTCCCTGGTATTTGGTCGGCAGGAATCCGGCTCCCCACAATCGGTCATAAAGCGGTTGGCCGGAACTGAACGACGTCATGGCGACAAAGGCGGGCAGGTTTTCGTTCATGCTACCCAGACCGTAGGACAACCAGGCGCCGATGCTGGGTCGGCCGGCGATTTGAAATCCGGTCTGGAAGAACGTGATCGCCGGGTCGTGGTTGATCGCCTCGGTGTGCATCGATTTGATCATGCAAATCTCATCGGATACTTCGGCCAGATGCGGCATGACTTGGGTATTGAGCCACAGGCCGGATTTACCGGTGCGCTCAAAATCGAAGGTCGAGCGGGCGACGGGAAAAGAGCTTTGACCGGCGGTCATCCCGGTGAGGCGTTGGCCGTTGAACACCGAGTCCGGCACTTCCTTTTGATGCACCTGGTTGAGAAACGGTTTGTAATCGAAGAGGTCCATTTGGGGCGGGCCGCCCGATTGGAACAGGTAGATCACGCGTTTGGCTTTTGGCGCGAAATTAGGAAATCCCGGCAGACCGCCGAGGGACGTGGGATCTGCCACCAATCGATCGCTCAACAGGGAGCCGAGGGCCAGTCCGCCCAAGCCTTTGGCCGCTTTACCCAGAAAATAGCGCCGGGTCATGGTGAGCGGATTGGCGGAGAGTTTTTGGTAACCCGTGCAGCCTTCGGTTGATGTGGCCATGTGATTCATTCCTTGGTCAGGGTTTCATCCAAATTCAGGAGGACATTGGCGAAGGCGGTGGCCGCGGCCAACTCCCGTGGATCGAGTGATGCGGGGACTGGGGATTCACCCACGGCGATCAGAGCGGCAGCGGCATCTTTGTCGCGTAGGTAGACGTCGCGATAATCTTGATACGCCTGCTGGAGCAGTTGTTGTTCCGCCGGTCGCGGTTCGCGGGCGGTCACGGTGCGGAACCCGAAATCGATTTGCTCCGCCAGCGAGGAACCTCCTTCCGTGATCAGTCGTTGGCCGAGATTGCGGGCCGCTTCCACGAACATCTTTTCGTTGAGGAGGGCCAACGCCTGCAGCGGCGTATTCGTGCGTTTGGGACTGACGATACACGATTCGCGATCGGCGGCGTCCATCAACGCCATCGAGGGCGGGGGAACGGTGCGTTTCCAGATCGTATAGAGACTGCGTCGATACAGGTCCTCGCCGGACGACTGCTTATACTTCATGTTGCTCATCTGCTCCCACAGCTTCTCCGGCTGATAGGGACTGACCGAGGGACCGCCTAGCTGTTCGTTAAGAAGACCGCTGGTCGCGAGGGCCTGATCACGCAGGGCGTGCGCCGAGAGACGCTGGCGAGGGCCGCGGCTGAGCAGTTCGTTGTGCGGATCCACCTCGAGTAGTTCGGGTGTGACGCGAGACTGCTGGCGGTAGGTCGCACTGGTGACGATGAGTTTTTGCATCGCCTTGATGTCCCAGCCCGTTGCGACAAATTCGTCGGCGAGCCAATCGAGTAATGCGGGGTGGCTCGGCCAGTCTCCTTGCACTCCGAAATCCTCCGCTGATTTGACCAAACCACGGCCGAAATATTTCAACCAATATCGGTTCACCGCGACTCGACCGGTGAGTGGATGATTGCCGCTTACCAGCCAATGGGCGAAACCGAGCCGGTTGTGGGGCGAACCTTCCGGGTAGTCGGGAAAGATCGCGGGGAGCTCGTCCTGCACTTGCTCACCGAGTTGATGGTACACGCCGCGGGTGCGCACGTGGGTCGGGCGCGTCGGGCTCATTTCCGACATGATCATGGTGGTGGGCAACTGATCGTGGAACGCTTGTCGCTCCATCCACGCGGTATGAATGGCAGCCTCGAATTGCGCGAGGGGCTCGTCGGCGATAATGCTCAAAAAGTAGTGTTGCCACTTCGCGACTTCAGCAGCGTCGCGGGTCAGGGGCTTTTTGGCGGCAATGGATTCAAGTGAATCAGGTTCCGCCAGGATGGCCGCTTCATCGGGTCGCAGGGTGAGGTCATAGATCCGAAGGTCGTCGACGGTCCCGACAAATTTCTTCCCCACCACGCCTCCGCCGACGAACAACCGGGCACCTTTGGCCGGTTTGATAACGTTGCTGTTGGTATTGTGGACGATCCGAGTTGTGGTCGGCGTGCCATTGAGCATAATTTGCATGCCCGTGGCGCTTTGCGAACCGTCGTTGGTCAGGGTGACGTGCACCCACTCGCCTGGTGCCATTGGGTCGAGGGTTTCGATTGCACCGACGCCGGCGATCCAACGGGTAATGATGGAAAATTGGAGTTTTCCGTCATTGAGATCAACGACGAGACCCGGACGGATCGAATTGGTCCCTTGTTTCGATAAGATGACACCGTCGCCGATGTGCGAGGGCTTCAGCCAGAACGCGACGGAGAATCGTTCATTGCACAGGAAATTGGCTTCACTCGGCAGCGCCAGTTTACTGGTTCCGTCAAAGCGGACGGCCTCCTCTCGGATACCGGGAACGTAAATTGGTCCGGGGTCGTCGAGTTTATGCCCGGGATCGTCGCTGGTGAAAGGGAAGTGTCCGATCAGCGCCCGCGTGAGTACCTGGTCTTCATCCAGCTTCAGCGCACCTTGTTTTTCCCAGCTGTTGATGGCTAGCTCGATTTGAGCGGCGGCTTCCTTTCGTCTAGAGAATGCGGCGGCGACTTGTTGATCGAGGATCGCGAGCTCAGCCGCTTGTTCCGTCGTGGGCGTGGTGATCCAGGGCTCGGAATTACCGAATTTAACGGCGCGGCCGGATTCGGGCACGTTGTCGAAAATGGAGACCAACTGGTAATACTCCCGGGTGGAGATGGGGTCGTATTTGTGATCGTGGCACCGGGCGCAGGCGATGGTCATGCCCATCCAGACGGTCGAAGTGGTGTCCACGCGATCAACAGCGTTCTCCAACAGAAACTCTTCGGGCACGAGGCCGGCTTCGGAGTTGTAGCGGTGATTGCGGTTGAACCCGGTGGCGAGGATCTGATCCAACGACGGATCGGGGAGGAGGTCACCGGCGAGTTGTTCGATCGTAAACTGGTCGAAGGAGAGGTTGCGATTGTAGGCGTCGATCACCCAATCGCGCCACCGCCACATGGTGCGGGGGCCATCGTTTTGGTAACCGTCCGTATCGGCGTAGCGCGCGGCCTCGAGCCAGGGCAGCGCCATGGTCTCGCCGAAGCGGGGCGAAGCCAGGAGTCGGTCGACCAACCGCTCGTAGGCACCGGGCGATTTGTCGGCGAGAAACGCGGTCACTTCAGAAGGCGTGGGCGGCAGGCCGGTCAAATCGAGCGTTAGCCTTCTAATCAGCGTCGTGCGGTCCGCTTCGGGTGATGGCGTCAGGTCTTTCGGTTCAAGTTTAGCCATCACGAATGCATCGATGCCATTGCGCACCCAGTTCGATTTGGACGGGGTCGGGAGGGCGGGGCGTTGTACCGCTTCAAACGACCAATGGCCTTTCCACTCGGCCCCTTCGCTGATCCACTGGCTCAGGAGCTGTTTTTCCTCATTACTCAGCACGAGGTTCGAATCGATGGGCGGCATGAGATCCAATTCGTCGGCCGTTTCGATCCGCCAGATGATTTCGCTTTCGTCGGGTTTTCCAGGGACCACCGGATAGAAACCACCACCTAAATCGGTCGTGATTCCTTCCTGACTGTCGAGCCGCAGGTCAGCCTCACGCATCGCTTCGTCGGGTCCGTGGCACTTGAAGCAATTGTCCGAGAGGATGGGGCGAATATCGCGATTGAAATCCACTTCCCCCGCTCCGGCTGCGACCATGACCATCAGTCCCACCATGGGGCCGGGAAGGTATCTGCGGAAGGGGAATAGGGAGTGAAAACGAAGCACGACGGGGTAGGGGCGCGAAAACATTTGGAACCGCGGGCCGCGAAGTGTCACGTTTCTTTCCCATGGATGAGCTGCGTTATGAATGGCTGGAGGATCAACTGGCCGTATGCCGATTGGAGCCGACTTCCCCTCTGCCGGATTGGCTTCCGGCCCAAGGATTCACCTCCGTCACCCGAACGACCGAGGAATTGTCGGTGGTTTGCCGGGCTGAAGCCGTGCCCGCGGGCGTTAAATCTGAGACGGGATGGGCTGCACTCAAGGTGCTTGGTCCTTTGCCTTTTGATGCGGTGGGAATCCTCCGCCGATTTGCCGAATCCCTGACGGATGCCGATATGCCGATCATCGCGATCGGCACTTTTGATACGGACTACGATTGGGTGCGCTCCGATCAGATTGAATTCGCCAGCACCGTTTTGGCGCGTGCCGGATAGGTGGAGGCATCCGCACTTGCTTGAACCGTAGATTTTGCCGGAAGCTCCGGTCGAAAGTTCGGATGAAATAGGAGCTCAGACTTAATTCGAGGTGGTACTTCCATGCAGAGGGTGGATGCGACGAGACGAAAAAGAGGGGTTTTCAGGTGAAGAGTGATTGGGAAATAAAGTGAACTAATTTTACTGCGTTAGAAGAGTCCGGGCTTTGCTTTGGTCGCTTGCGAGGAACCGCCTGGAGTTCATTTCCATGCGTGAACTCTTTCTCTCAAATCGGTCGGTTTCCTCCGCTTATAATTTTAGAATATGTCGAGTAATGTTGAATTTTTAAGAGGAGCGTTGCAGCGGTTGGCCCTTGTTTTCGCGGTCGTCGCAGGGGGCGGGTTATTCGTTCACGCCACTGTGGCATCGCCGCCGAATTTTATCTTAATTCTGACGGACGATCACGGTTGGACGAGCACTTCGACGATGATGGATTCCGCCCGAAATGATTCGGGCAGCGACTATCATGAAACTCCGAACATCGATCGATTGACGAGTCGCGGCATGCGATTCTCGCAGGGCTATTCACCCGCGGCGATCTGTACGCCGTCGCGCCGGAGTATTCTGTTTGGCCAAACTCATTTTCGCATGGGACCCGACGAGGAATTTGAGGAACGCTACCATCCCTACCAGAAATCTTATCTCACGATCCCGCTGATGTTGAAGCAGGCTGACTCCCGCTATCGGGCGGCCCATTTTGGTAAGTGGCATCAGAAGACGGGAATCTATTCGCCGGAGGATTTTGGGTTTGATCAAAGTGACGGTCGCACGTCGAACGGGGATGGCAGTATTTGGGAGAACAAAGAGGATAAGTGGAAAAAGACTTTCCTCGTGGATGCGCCGAAAGGAAT
>CBFHXU010000173.1:0-6356 GCA_965659875.1 uncultured Opitutaceae bacterium | reverse complement strand
CCTTGATGTGCACCTGATCGGTTTTCTCCATCAGCTTTTGCAGCGCCCGCATGCCCGGGATCATCCGGGAGTAGTCGAGCGTGCAGACCCGGAAATAGAAGTCTTCGAATGCCTCGGTGCTCATCGCCGCCTGTTGCGCCATGGCCGTGGTGGGCCAACGCAAGACCACCCACTTGGTTTTGTTCACCCGGTAGTTCAACACCGGCTTCATGGACCTCGCCATTGCCTGCACTTTTTGCGCCGGCACATCGGAGTTTTCGAAAATATTATCCGAGCCGCGCAGCGCAATGTAGGCGTCCATACCCTGCATGCGTTTGAGTTCGACCGCGGAGTGCGCATCATAGTCACCGGGCTTACTGTTGATCAAAAGTTCGCGACTCACCCGGGCGTGATTCACGTTCACGTAGGGCGTCGCTCCGCGAGCCCGCGCCGCCCGCACCAGCGCAACTACGATGGCGTCGGGGACATCATACGCATCGATCAATACTTTCTCGCCGCGCTTAAGTCGGGTAGAGAATCCAGTGAGGCCTTTGGCCAAGTCGTGAAATCGGGAGTCTATTAACATACTCGAAGCTAAAGCGCGCTTAGCCCGAAGTTCCAAGGATCAAACGCACTGCTGCACGAAGTGCCAAGTATCAGGTAACCCTCCTACGCCAAGGCTTCGGCGGGCAGGCAAGTAACGAACCAGCGACCGCGGGGTCGGGTCGTAGACGCATTGCGATAGCAATTTAGTCACGACCTGCACCCCTTTCCTACTTTTTACGCTCTTCCCGCTTTGGGTGGAAGAATTCCTGTCTCACTGCGGACGCGTTTCCGCGAAACAGAGCCGCTTCACGGCTTCATCAAAATCGTCGGCGCCGCTGATGATATCGATCTCGAGCCGCAGGTAATAAATGGGCACTGGGCAAGGCAGATCCGAGTCGATCCGCACGGCGTCTTTTTCGGTGGTCACAATCATGTCGACCTTGTGCTCCAGCCCGGCACTGAAAATATCGACAAAATCACTCGATTCAAAGCGATAGTGATCCAAATAGCGACGGGTGTAAGCAATGTCGGCCCCGAGATCGCGGATAAACTTCTCAAAACTCTCCGGCGTGGCGATGCCGCTAAAAGCCCCGACGCGTTTGCCTTCCAGAAATTCCAGAGGCTGGCGGGTCTCCGCCGTCTCGGGCGGTTCGCCCAATTTTTGAAGATATTGGGGCTGATGAGAACACTCGATCACATCGACGCCGGGATTATGACGCTGGATCAATTCTTCCAGCTCTTCATCCCGCTCGCCGCTGCTTTTGGTTAAAAAGACATAACTCGCGCGTTTTAGGTGCGATATTGGTTCCCGCAAGATTCCGCGCGGGAGCAGGAATCCATTCCCGAACGGGTTCGTTTTATCGACTAACAGGAGGTTCAAACGACCTTTCAGCGGCATGTATTGGAATCCATCGTCGAGAATCAAGGTGTCACAGCCGAAGCGTTTGATCGCGTAGGTGCCGGCGTTCACCCGATTCTTGTCCACCAGTACCATGACGCCGGGGAGATTACGGGCCAGCATGTAGGGTTCATCCCCCGCCTCCTCACTATCGAGTAGAACTTCCTCGCCGTTGGAAACGATACGGGGCGGCGGCTCCTTGGTATGAGTGAGCCAATACCACCATTTTTTCCAAAATGGGGGCGCCTTGCTTTTGTAACCACGGCTGAGAATCGCCACTCGCCGGCCCTGATCACGCAACGCTCGAGCAAATTTCTCGACCACCGGAGTTTTACCCGTGCCCCCCACGGTGAGGTTGCCCACCACCACAACGAGACAGCCCAGGGGCTGATCGTGGAGCACCCGTTTACGATAAAGCAGCCAACGCAACTTCACGATTCCGGTGAACAAATACGAGAGTGCCTGCAAAAAACCGGCAAAAACAACCGCCGGGAGGTCATCCCGGCGTCCGTAAACCACATCGATGGCAAATTGCTCAAAATCGGTGAGTTTTTGTTTTAGCCAGGGGCTGGACATGGGAAATTGGGTAATAGGCGGTTGACGACGCGTAGCCAAAAACGCTTTGTTCGCGGTTCTCTATCTATATCGCCAAGGCTGCATGCAACTCAATCTACTCAAGTCCAAAATCCATCGGGCCGAAGTCACCGACCTTTCGTTGCACTATGAGGGGTCCCTGGCGATCGACTCAGAATTCATGGCGATGGTCGGAATCACCGAATACGAAAAGATCCTCGTGGGCAATATGGCCAATGGTGAGCGGTTCGAGACTTACGCCATCAAAGCACCGGCGGGGTCCAAGACAATTTCGTTAAATGGCGCCACCGCGCATCTCGGAGCCAAAGGCGATCTGCTGACGATTATGGCCTTCGCCCGCATGGAGGTCGCCGAGGCCGAGCAATGGACCCCGAAGGTACTGCTGCTGGGTGAATCCAATTCCCGTATCATTAAACGGCCCGCCGCCTGACCCGCCCCGTCGACTCTCAACCCATTTCATGAGCTACAAACTGTTCATCCCGGGTCCGATCGCTATTTCGGACAAAACCAAACAAGCCCTCACTTCGGCTCCCATTGGACACCGCAGTCCCGATTTCGTGGAGCTCTACCAATCCGTGCAACCGGGTTTGCAGGCGCTCTTCGAGACAAGAGATCCCGTTTTCCTCTCCACTTCCAGTGCCTGGGGCATCATGGAGGGCGCCTTGCGCAACGTGTGCACCAAGAAGGTGCTCAATTGCATGAACGGTGCGTTTTCCGACAAATGGCACGATGTCGCCAACCGGAACGGCATTGCCGCGACCCCGCTCCAATTTGATTGGGGCCAACCCGTCGACCCGGAAGCCGTGCGCGCCGAGCTCGCGACCGGTGACTATGACGCCATCACGTTGATCCACAACGAAACCTCCTGTGGCTGCATGAGCGATCTTCCCGCGCTGATGGCCGTGATTCGCGAATTTCCCGAGGTGATCTCGCTCGTCGATACCGTCAGCTCCTTCAGTGCCGTCGCGATTCCCAAGGATGAGCTGAGCATCGACATCATGATCACGGGCTCGCAGAAGGCATTGGCCCTGCCTCCCGGACTCTCCCTGTGCTCCGTATCGGAGCGGGCCATTACGAAAGCCAAGTCCGTGCCCAACCGCGGTTATTACTTCGATCTGATCGAGTTCCTCAAAAACCACGAAAAGGGCATGACTCCCAGCACGCCCAACATCCCGCACATCTACGCCCTGCGCTCCAAGATCGAAGATATCAACGCCGAAGGCATCGCCATCCGCCACGCCCGCCACGCCCGACTGAACAAACTGGTCCGCGATACCATCAAGGCCGAAGGCTTCGAACTCTTCCCCGCCGAAGAATACGGATCCCTCTCGCTGAACTGCTTCGCCAATACCCGAAATCTTGATCTGGGCGCCCTCAATAAAACCCTCAAGGCCGAGCACGCCTTGGTGATCGATGGCGGCTACGGAAAAATTAAAGGAAAGACTTTCCGCATCTCCAACATGGGCGACGAGACCGATGAGACCATCGCCGAGATGCTCTCCGCGGTCACCTCCGTCATGGCTAAAACCCCGGAAAATTCCGCCTGATTTCGTGATCCGGTTGACACTTCGAATTCGGGCGGACTTTAGTCCGCCCGTTTTTTGTTTTGGAAAGTAAGCCTTGATTTACTGGTAACGCCTCCCTTACCGCTCCCTCCCTTTATCCCCCATCTATGAAATCTCTCATCATCGCCGAGAAACCCAGTGTAGCCACCGATTTGGCTAAGGCCCTCGGCCGCGTCCCCAAGAAGGGTGACGTCTATGAGAACGACGAATATGTGATCAGCGCCGCCGTCGGCCACGTCGTGGAATTGGAGATGCCGGAGGATATCGATAAGAAGAAATACGGCTATTGGCGGCTGGAAACCCTGCCCATCGTGCCGAAGAAGTTCGGCCTCAAACCGATCAAGTCCTCGGAGGACAAACTCAAGATCCTTAAAAGACAACTCAAACGGAAGGACATCGATCAGGTCATCAATGCTTGTGATGCCGGTCGTGAAGGTGAGCTGATTTTCGCTTATCTCTACCAGCTGACCAAGTCCAAGTTGCCCGTAAAGCGCGCCTGGATGCAGACGATGACCACCTCAGGCATTAAAACCGCCTTCGAGAACCTGCGTGATGGGGAGCAAATGAGCGGCCTTGCCGATGCGGCCCGCTGCCGCTCGGAAAGCGATTGGTTGATCGGTATCAACGGAACCCGCGCACTCACTAAGCGGATGTTCGGTTCCCGCGCCGGGAACGTGGCGTCCGTGGGACGCGTGCAGACTCCCACCCTCGCCATCTTGGTAGCCCGCGAACTCGAGATTCGTAATTTCAAATCCCGCGACTTCTGGCGGATCACCGCTCAGTTCGATGTAGCCGCCGGTGGCTACGAGGGCGTTTATCAACGTCCCAACTTCAGCAAAGCCGATCAACACGACCGGGTGGATCGGCTCTGGGATGAGGCGTCCGCTAAAGCCGTGGTCGACGCGTGCTCCGGCCATCCTCCTGCTGAAGTAAGTGAAGAAAAGAAGGCCGCCAAACAGATCGCTCCCCGTCTCTACGACCTGACCACGCTCCAGCGCGAAGCCAACAATCGTTTCGGCATCTCCGCTCGGCGGACGCTGCAAATTGCCCAAGCCCTCTACGAGCGACACAAGGTCATCACCTATCCCCGCACCGATTCCCGGGCCCTGCCCGAGGATTATATCCCGACCTGCGAGGAAACCCTGAAGAGCCTCACCGGCGATTTGGCAGAACACGCCAGCAAGCTCCTCAGCTCCGGTTGGCTGAAGCCCAACAAGCGCATCTTCAACAACACGCAAATTTCCGATCACTTCGCGATCATCCCCACGACCACCTCACCGGCCAAACTGGGTGATCTGGAATCCAAAGTTTACGGCATGATCGCCCGTCGATTCGTTGCCGCATTCTACCCGCACGCCGAATTTGATGTCACCACGCGCATCTCCACCGTGGCCGGTGAACACAAGTTCAAGACCGAAGGAAAAATCCTGACCTCCTCCGGTTGGTTGGCCGTCTATGGTCGTGACCCCGCCGATGCAGCGGTCGCCAATCCCGGCAACAGCAAGGACAAGACGCTGCCCGCTGTTACCGATGGCGAAGTTGCGGCCACCCGCGAAACCACCCTGCACGCCGAACAGACCAAGCCACCCGCCCGTTACTCGGAAGCCACCCTGCTCTCCGCGATGGAAACCGCCGGTAAATTGGTCGATTCCGACGAGCTGGCCGACGCCATGAAAGAACGGGGCCTCGGCACTCCCGCGACCCGGGCGGATACCATTGATGGCCTGATTAACCAAAAATATCTCGAACGGAACGAGCGCGAGCTTCAACCCACCGCCAAAGCCGAGCAGCTGATGGAATTCCTGCACGCGGTCGAAGCGGACGCCCTCACCAAGCCCGACATGACCGGCGAATGGGAATTTAAGCTGCGTGAAATGGAATTCGGTCGCTACGAGCGTCCGGCCTTCATGGCGGAGATCACCAAGGAAACCACCGGCATCGTCGAGCGGACCAAAAACTTCAACGAAGAGGAAGGCGAGACCCGGGTCACCGGCATCATTTCGCCGACCGACAATCAACCGCTCACTGAAACCCTCCGGGCCTATCGTTCGGCCGATGGCATGCTTACGGTCTATAAGGTGACCAGTGGACGCCGGATGGAAGAGGCCGAGATCAAGGAACTCGTAACCAAGGGCGAAATCGGACCGATCGACGGATTCGTTTCCGCCCGCTCCGGCAAACACTTCCCCGCCAAACTCAAACTGGCGGCCCCGGACGACAAAGGAATCCGCAAGGTCGCCCTCGACTTCGGCCAGGACGAAGATCTGAACGCGCTGGAGCCCTTCTGGACCGATCCCAAAACCGGCGAAGAATTGTGTGAAGATTCGACCAACTACGTGCTGCGCAAAAAAGAAGGGGATGACTACAAACGCACCTTCCGCGTGGGCCGTCTGATGTGCCAGAAAGAGGTCACCCGCGAACAAGCCGTGCAAATGATCGAGACCGGAAAGAGTGAACTCATCAAAGGATTCATTTCCAAACGCGGCCGGCCCTTCGATGCCTTTTTGTTGAAAAGCGGAAACCGCGTGCGCTGGGAATTCCCCCCTCGGGAAGCCAAGCCCGGCGCCAAGAAACGCGAGCCCAAGAAATTTGATCCCAAGAAATCGACCTTGATCGGACCCGCCGCACAGTTCGGCGACGAAGGTCAATTTTTCGAAACCAAGACATCTTGGCTCGTGACCAAGCCCACCGGCGCGGAAAACGAACCCCGCATCGTCTTTGAATTGAAGAAAAAGTTGTGTGAACGGGAAATCCAACTCGACGAAGCCACCGCG
>CBFHXU010000172.1:0-6378 GCA_965659875.1 uncultured Opitutaceae bacterium | reverse complement strand
GTCTTGCGCCCCCAACCAGTCCACCAATTTACCTGAAATGGATCCAAAATTCACGTCAGTGCCCGCCGTGATCCGGGTCATGGCCACCGGTTCATTCTCATCACGCCCCTCCATGATCAACGGAGCCCACTCCCGGATCGCGTCGCGGTCCTCGGTGTATTCGATGCTCCGGAAAAAATGATGCTTCGCCATCTGCTCATAACGCGAACGCAGGAAATCCACCTGCGGCTGCCCGTAGACAAAACTCAGGTGCGGCACCGGGTTCACAAAGTCGGACGGTTTCTCCACCATGCCCGTCCGCACGGCGTGGGCCCAGAATTGCAGCGAAGACTCGAATTGATGAAAAATCTCGATCGCTTTATCTACGTCGACTTCACCATCCGCCCCGCGATTCGGCGTGTAGCTCAATTCACACAGACCGGCGTGACCCGTGCCGGCGTTGTGCCAACCGTTGGAGGCTTCCTGTGACCACTCGTCCGTCACTTCAAACAATTGGATGCTCAGATCGGGATCGAGCTCCTTAAGCAGACCGCCCATGGTTGCGGACATGATGCCGCTGCCGATGAGAACGACATCGGGATTCGAAAGGTAGGGTGATTCAGACATGACGGTATTTTGAAATTACTCGGAGTCACCGGAAAGGGGTAGCCTATCCAATTTTTCGGCGGCATTTTCCCACGCCGCGGCATCCTGGGGAAGGAAGTCTTGGGAAGACTCCGATGCCCCTACGACCTCGCGCCCGCGGGCCAGACCCGGAATCTCGCCCAGCGCCACGAGTTGGGCCATGATGTTGCCGAGTCCGGTCGCCTCCACCGGTCCCGCCTTGACCGGAACACCGATGGCATTGGCGGCCATTTGATTGAGTAGGCTATCCTGGCAGCCTCCACCCACGATATGAATACAGGTCGGACTCTCCGGTAAATAACTGATGAGGCGTCGCCATACTTGGCGATACCGTAAGGCCAGACTTTCGTAGATGCAGCGCACCATCTGCCCTACCGTTTCAGGAACCGGCTGCCCTGATGCGCGGCATTCGGCCCGAATACGTGCGGGCATATCCCCCGGTTTGGAGAAAACGGGATTGTCAGGATTAATGAGCGAGCGAAACGGTTCGGCCGCCTTCGCTTGCGCAGACATTTCGGCGAAGGAAATCTCTTCACCCTGTTCTTGCCAGGAGCGGCGGCTTTCCTGAATCAACCAAAGCCCACAGATGTTTTTAAGAAAACGCACCGTGTCGCCGACCCCGATTTCGTTGGTGAACCCATCGGCGAACGAATCGAGGGAAATCATGGGCGCGGGAAGCTCCACCCCCATCAGCGACCAAGTGCCACTACTCAGATAAGCGACAATACCACCCGTCGCTGGAACCGCCGCGACCGCACTGGCGGTGTCATGCCCGCCCACGGTCACGACTTGCACGTCCTTGAGCCCGGTGGCTTCCGCAACCTCGGCCGTGACCGGTCCCAATATCGTGCCGGGATCAGTCAATGGTTTGAACAAGCGGGATGGAAAACCCATGGTTTCGATCAGGCCGGCATCCCAGTTCCGCGTGGTGGGATTATATAGCTGGGACGTGCTGGCAATGGTGCGCTCCTGGACCCGCTGACCGGTAAGCCAAAAAGAAACCAAATCCGGCATGAACAACAAATCGGCCGCATCATCGAGATGCGTCCCGGCCGCCTGTTCACCCAACAGTTGATACAACGTATTGATGAACATGAATTGAATCCCGGTCCGCGCGTAAATCTCATTTTTGGGCATCAGTTCCGCCGCGCGCTCCATCATGCCATCGGTGCGGTTGTCCCGGTATTGATAAGGCGGACACAACAACTCTCCCTGCGCATCTACCAACCCGTAATCCACGCCCCACGTATCCACTCCCATGCTGGCGATGCGGGAACCGAATTTTTCCGCCGCCAATTTCAGTCCATCGAGAATATCCTCACGCAATGCATCCGCATTCCAATGATGGGCTCCATCGAGGGTGATGGGCTGATGCACAAAACGATGAATCTCGTGCAGATCGATTCGGCCGAGATGCCATTCGCCAGCCAGAACACGTCCGCTGCCGGCACCAAGATCAATCGCGAGATGAATATTTTTAGCGGACATGGGGTTCGGATAAATTAATCGGGGTTAGTCCAGAATCAGGAGGATAACAAACCGCGCGGCGAAAACAAGGAAGCGCCCACCCCCTAAATAGAGGGTGGGTGCAAAATTTCGAGACCGGATGAATGCGGGATGACAACCGGGCATGGAGGTTTGATTCGATGAGCGGCAATGGAGATGCGGGGCGATCAGATCGACAGTCCCAACTGACCAAAGGCGACTTTACGTTCTTCGAGTAGTTCTTCGTTGGAGGCGGCGATCTGAGTCTTGGCGTAGTCAGAGAGGCTGATGCCGTCGACCACCCGCCACTTGCCGGCTCCATCGACTTTGATCGGGAGCGACGTGATTAATCCAGCCGGCGTGCCATACTCGCCGTTGGAAACCACACACACACTGTGAATATCACCGCGGGTGGGCTGAAGAAGGTCACGCACAGTGTCCACCACTGCGTTGGCGGCCGAGGCCGCAGAGGATGCTCCGCGGGCTTCAATGATCGCCTTACCCCGTTGGCCTACCGTCGGAACGAACGTGTCGCGCAACCAGCTCTCATCAAGGATGACAGCGTTCGCTTTCCTGCGGTTGATCTTCGCGTTCTCAAAGTCCGGATACATCGTCGGGCTATGGTTGCCCCAGACGCAAAGTTCGGTGACTTGAGCGACGGGAACACCGGCTTTTTGAGCGAGCTGGGTTTTGGCCCGATTTTCATCGAGGCGCGTCATGGCGAAAAACTGATCGTTCGGAATATTCGGCGCGCTCTTCATCGCGATGAGCGCATTGGTATTGCAGGGATTACCCACCACCAGAATCCGCACACTCGGCTTCGCATGATCGTTGATTGCCTTGCCCTGACCGACAAATACCTTGCCGTTGATCCCAAGCAAATCGGCGCGCTCCATGCCTTGTTTACGCGGCACCGAACCGACGAGTAGAGCCCAGTCGACATCTTTAAAGCCAACCGCGAGGTCGGAAGTCTGTACCACTTCGGTCAGCAGCGGAAACGCACAGTCATCGAGTTCCATGGCGACGCCTTTGAGGGCGGCCATACCGGGTTCGATTTCGATGAGGTTCAACGCGACCGGTTGGTCGGCACCAAACATTTGGCCCGACGCGATGCGAAACAACAACGCGTAACCAATATTACCCGCGGCGCCGGTCACGGCCACGCGGATGGGAGACTTTTTAGCAGCAAAGGAGTTCATTGAGTAATGATGAAAAGACTAGCTGAGTTTCGCCATGATCTGGTCGGTGATCTTCTGCACCAGGGCTTCATCGACCTCTCCGGCCGGAGCAGGAGCCTCACAGGAACACGCGCCACCGGCGGGTTTTGTGTTCACGGTGATTTCGCCGGCATCACAAAGTTCACATTCCTTGAGCTCATCCAAGCGGTGATCGGGCATGCCGAGTTTTTTGCGAATAGTAATGAGGTCACGCAATTTATCCGGGCTGTAGGACTTTGGTCCACCGATTTGCATGGAAATCGATACCGTCTGACAAAACGCGTCGGTATTTTCCATCTTCCAGTAGGCATCCTCGACGTCGTTGCCCCAGCAGATCACGCCGTGGTTTTGCATCAGGATTGACTGATGCCGTTTGGCGAGATTGCCGACCTCTTTGGCGTTTTCCGGGGTGCCGGGAGTCTGATAACTGGCAAACCCGATTTCGCCCAAAAACACTTCGGGCTCAGGAATCAAACAGGAGGGAGGTACGACGCCGGCGACCGCAAAGGCAGTGGCGTAAACCGGGTGGGCGTGCACACAAGACTTGGCCTTGGGTTCCGCTTTCATGATGCCGAGGTGGGTATTCACTTCCGAAGTGCGCGGACGCGTTCCGGCAATTTGGTTACCGTCCAAATCGACCATACAAATATCATCCGGCGTCATGAATCCCTTGGAGATCAGAGTCGGCGTGCAGAGTACAAGGTTATCCCCTACCCGCACGGTGATGTTGCCGCCGTTGCCGTCGACATAGCCCTTGTTCCAAATCCGTTTACCGATGTGGCAAATGCGCTCCTTGATCACCTGAATCTCCTTGGAGTAGAAGAAGCGTTCGATCTCAGCGGCCGTCTTGGCGTCTCCGCCGGGTTTCCACTCGTAGACCGCATTCGGGAGCACGGGATCGTGAATCTTAACGGGGGCGGAGGCGGCGGAAGGCGCGGCAACGGCCGGCTTCGACGGCGACGAGCGACGATGCTTGCGCATCACGTCGCGCGCCATGGGCGTGAGTTTCGCGTCGGCCGGAACTTGGTCGAGGCACTGGCCTTGCTTGATCATTAATTCAAGGTCCTTGGCGGTGTAGAGCTTACTCATGGTAAAATGGATTGAGGGGTTGTGTTGATAAAAGTTGCCAACGTCGGACTACCGCGGGGGCTGAAATTGAAAGGTGTCGAGCAACGCGACGTTGATCGCGTCGAGCGGAATAGGATCGGGAAAAGGCTGCGACGCTTCCGCGCCTTCCACGTAGAGAATCTTGTCGCCCACCCCCGCGCCCAGACGGTCGTAAACCACCGGCGTGGAGGCTTGGCCGAATTCGCGCTGGCCGGTCAGTTCTTCGGTTCCCATCGGGCTCACCATCAACCAGGTCCCGCCTTTAAATTGCGGGGCAAGTTCATTGAGGGTCACGGTTCCGATTACGTTACCAACTTTCATGATACGTCGACTAGGCCGATGACTTCGTTGCGGATGGGAGAATCGTCGTGACCCGTGGTTTTCTGGGTAAACGAACCGTCGGTGGTGATGAACACGCGGGCATGCCGGCCGGCCCCCAAAGGATCGAGGGCGGCGAACGGCGAGCCGGTCGCTTCACCGTTTTCATCGACCGGAGTGCACAGCACGATGGTCTGACCTTTGAGACTGGGGTCACAAAAGCTGGAAGTCGCGTGTCCATCGATCCGGGCGAGTATCATCGGGAGTTCGGGATTCGAATCAGATGATGTTGAGCTGATCCACCAGCGTGCAGCGGCGGAAGCGGGTGAAGGTGCGAGGCGTCGTGATGCCTTCGCCGGTGGTGGTGGCGATGGAGAAGCTGATGTAACCTTCCCCTCCCATTCCGAGACCGGCGACACACGGGCCATTTTTAACAAAAATGGTCGTATCCATAGCGCGTGCCATGTGAGTCATGTTCGCAACGTTCATGGTGTGAACCATGGCGGAGTGCTTGTAACCGTGTTCCGAGTCTTTGGCGGACTGAACGGCTTCGGCGAAGCTGTTGGAGCGCACGATGGGCACCAATGGCATCATCTGTTCCTCAACCACCAGCAGATCATCGGCGGCGGTCTCGGCGATGAGCATTTCCACCTTATCATCAATCTTCAGACCGGCGATGGCCGCGAGCTTTTGCGGTGATGCGCCGACGTAAGCCCGATTCAAAACCGGATGGGAGCATCCCCCGTCGTCAGGACGGAACGTGAACACTTCCTTCTTGATGGCCTCGACCTGGGCGGAGTTCAGCAGCACCGCGCCCTGGCGCTTAAAGGCGTCCACGGATTTCTGATACGTGTCACCCACGGCGAAGACTTGTTTCTCGCCGATGCAAAGGAGATTGTTGTCAAATCCGCCGCCAAAAATGATGTCGCGAGCAACCTTATCGAGGTCGATGGCGTGGCAATCATCGATCACCACCGGAGGGTTACCGGGGCCCGCACAAATGGCCCGCTTACCGGTTTTCATCGCCGCATCGACGACGGCGGGACCGCCGGTGATGCAGAGCAGATCAACGTGTTCGGAAGCACACAGCTCATTGAAGGATTCAATCGAAGGCTTTTCGACAGTGCAGACCAAATTAGTGATACCCAACTCGGCTTTGATCGCTTCATTAAACTCGTGCACGGCCATCGCGGCGCAGGCGGCTCCACCCGGATGCGGGTTGAACACGACCGAATTTCCAGCGGCGACAATGTTGACGATGTTGCCGGCCATCGTCGGCACAGAGTGCGTGACGGGCAGGATTGAACCGACCACCCCAAACGGTGCGGCTTCGTCCATCGTGATACCCGCGTCACCGCTCATGCCCGTGGGCACGAGGTATTCGGTGCCGAGCACGTTTTTGATGCCGTGCAGCTTGCCGATCTTGTGGTCGAGGCGACCAATCTTGGTCTCTTCGAATTCGATCGTGCCCCAACGATCGGCGTGATCCGCACACATCGTTTTGACGATTTCGACCGCCTTGGCGCGGGCGGCCCAGCCCTGGCGGGAGAGTTGTTCAAAACCACTGCACGCAGCTTCCGCCGCGGAGTTGGCATCATCGAACACCCCATGACGGCCCGGCCGGGTC
>CBFHXU010000171.1:0-6422 GCA_965659875.1 uncultured Opitutaceae bacterium | reverse complement strand
CCCGCGTCATCCTTCTTGCCGGTGCCGAGCGCGATGACCTTAGCCTCTTGGGGCTTTTCCTTAGCGGAGTCTGGGATGATGATACCACCACGGACTTGTTCTTTTTCCTCGAGATGCTGCACGAGCACGCGATCTCCGATGGGCTTGATTTTTACTTTAGCCATATTGTTTTATATTTAGGGTTTGAGAGGTTGAATTATCTCAGAGTTGAGGGGTTGGAAAAAACGCGCTGGCCGAAATCAGATTCCCGTCAACGCGTTTAAAATTTTAGTCCTTTTTCTTATCGTCTTCGTCGACGACTTCGAAATCTGCATCGACCACGTCGCCCTCGACCTTCTTTTCGGTCTTGGGGGCGTCGCCACCTTCGGCCCCGGGAGCACCGGCACCGGCAGCCGCAGCGGCTTCAGGATCCACCCCAGCGGCTTGAGCAGCTTCGGCGGCCTTGGCGTAAAGCTCTTGGCCAACCGTGGAGAGGTTTTCCATCGCCGCTTTCATCTTGTCGACGTCGCCGGACTCGAGGTCCTTCTTGGCGTCGGCAATGGCAGGCTCGATCTTGGCCTTGATGTCATCCGGCAACGTTTCGCCGTTCTCCTTAAAGGTCTTCTCGAGTTGGTAGATGGTGGAATCGAGTTGGTTCTTCGTTTCGACCGCCTCCTTTTGCTTCTTGTCCTCTTCGGCGTGAAGCTCGGCGTCCTTGGTCATCTTATCGACCTCTTCGGAAGAGAGCCCCGATGAACCTTGGATGGTGATTTTCTGCTCTTTACCCGTGCCTTGATCCTTGGCGGTGACGTGGAGGATACCATTCGCATCGATATCGAAGGTGACTTCGATCTGCGGGGTGCCACGTGGCGCCGGAGCAATGCCATCGAGACGGAAGGTGCCGAGGTTCTTGTTGTCCTTGGACATCTGGCGCTCGCCCTGGAGCACGACGATTTCGACGGAAGGTTGGTTGTCCGAGTAGGTCGAAAAGACCTGAGACTTCTTGGAAGGAATCGTGGTATTGCGATCGATCATCGCGGTGGAAACGCCACCGGCGGTTTCGATACCGAGCGTGAGCGGAGTCACATCAAGCAACAGCACGTCTCGCACGTCACCTTGGAGCACGCCACCTTGGATGGCGGCACCAATCGCGACGACTTCGTCGGGGTTCACGCCTTGGTGAGGAGGCTTGCCGGCCAATTCGTTGGCGAGCTCAACCACCTTGGGCATACGGGTCATACCGCCGACGAGCACGAGCTCATCGATACCTTCGGAAGCGAGATCGGCGTCCTTCAAACAAGCCTTGAACGGAGCTACCGTGCGCTGGAAGAGCGCATCACAGACCTGCTCCATCTTGGAACGAGAAAGGGAAATATTAAGATGCTTCGGACCGCTGGCATCGGCCGTAATGAACGGCAGGTTGATATCGACGGACTGGGCAGATGAGAGCGCGATCTTGGCTTTCTCCGCTTCTTCCTTGAGGCGTTGCAGCGCCATCGGATCGGAACGCAGGTCGATGCCCTGTTCCGATTTGAAGGACTCAACGAGCCAGTTGATAAGCGCTTCGTCCCAGTTGTCACCACCGAGGTGAGTATCACCGTTGGTAGCCTTCACTTCGAAGACGCCGTCACCGATCTCGAGGATCGAAACGTCAAACGTGCCACCCCCGAGGTCATACACGGCGATTTTCTCTTCCGACTTCTTGTCGAGGCCGTAGGCGAGTGAGGCTGCGGTCGGCTCATTGATGATGCGCTTGACTTCGAGGCCGGCAATTTTGCCGGCATCCTTGGTGGCTTGGCGCTGAGCGTCGTTAAAGTAGGCGGGCACCGTAATGACTGCTTCGGTCACGGAGCTACCGAGATAGGCTTCCGCATCGGCCTTTAGCTTTTGCAGCACAAAAGCGGCGATCTGCTGGGGAGCGAATTGCTCGGTCTTGTCGCCGACCTGGGCCTCAATATAGGCGTCGCCGTTTTTGCCTTCGACTACCTTGTAGGGCAGGTTCTTCACCTCTTCAGCGGATTCGGAAAACTTCCGACCGATCAAACGCTTCGCGGAGAAAATCGTATTGCGCGGGTTGGTGACCGCTTGGCGTTTGGCAGCCTGCCCCACCAGACGTTCACCCGTTTTGGTGAATGCTACGATGGACGGCGTCGTACGCGCGCCTTCTGCGTTGGGAATTACCACTGATTCTCCGCCTTCCATGACGGCCATGCAGGAGTTCGTGGTGCCTAAATCTATACCGATAATGCGGCTCATACTCACTCCGTAAGCAACCTACATGCCTAGGCCATAATTATTACTTTAATAATTATTTAATAATATCTTACAAAACTATCAAAAGAATCACGACTGGCTCCCCAAGGGATTTTCGGGCCATGGTGTCACACTTGGTGTCACACTTGTGCCACGCGCAGGGCATTGATTGTCACAGTGAAGACGTTCCCTTGCGCCGCTACCAATTCACCGTTACGACGTCGAATAGTGGAAACCGAAATCATAGTTCCAAACGAGGTCGGGGTAATGACCTTACCCGAAGTCGCGTTTTTTCCCCATGCATTGATGCCGTTGCATATCTTCGAGCCCCGGTATCGACAGATGTTGAAAGACGTGCTCGCGGCGGACCGTATTTTCGCCATCGCCGGACTGCACCCGGATTCAGATCCCTCCGAAGAGCGCGGCCAACGCATCGCGACCGCCGGAATCGTGCGCGCCTGCAATCTGAATGACGACGGAACCTCGAACCTTTTGCTCCAGGGAATCACGCGGGTCGAGTGCTTGGGCATCGTTTCCGAAGAGCCCTATCGACGAATCAGGATTCAAACACTTACGAGTGAGCGAGAACCCGACGAGAATCTCGGGCTTCGTTTACGGAAACGCGTAGAACGTTTGATCACCCTGAGGCGGCAACTTGGCGCCCCTACCCCGGAAGGGTTCACTCAATTTCTGCGTTCAATCGACGACCCCGAGGCGTTCGTGGACTTGGCCGCATTTACCCTTTGCCCCAGTCCTGCCCTCAAACAGCGCCTACTCGAGACGTTAGCGGTCGAACAACGCCTCCAGCTCTACGGTGACGCCTTGCGCCAAGAGATCGATAAGCTTACCCTCCAGAAAAAACTACAAGGCGGTCTGGCCGACGACGATATCGACCGAAACTGAGGACTCGGCGTCCCCATGTCATTTGACAATTTCGCGCGGTCCTCCTTCGCCACGACTTCGGCGGACAGTTTTGAATTCCATCGTAATTCAAAACTGGAGCCGCTTATCGGAGTCGAACCGATGACCTACTCATTACGAATGAGTCGCTCTACCAACTGAGCTAAAGCGGCGTCTCAGGATTGACGGAAGAAACCCCTCCGTCCTTGTAGGGCAAGCCTCCTTTTTAATCGTGACTTCTCTCGCCACCGATCTTTTCGACTACGAACTGCCTCCCGAGCTGATCGCCCAGACCCCGACCACCCAGCGGGACGCCTCCCGGTTGATGGTGATTAATCGCGAAAATGGCACCGTTGAACACCGGCATTTCCACGACCTTCCCGACCTCCTTTCCTCCGGAGATACGTTGATTCGAAACAATGCCGCGGTGCTGCCCGCTCGCCTCGCCGCCCGCCGACCCACCGGTGGCGCGGTCGAGTGCTTCCTGCTGCGTCCCGATTCGGTCGAGGATACGGGAGAACTTTGGTGGTGCCTGCTGAAGCCCGGCAAACGGCTCCCCACCGGCGCCACCTTCTCGAACCCGGCCGGATTCGATGCCCGCGTGCTCAAAAAATCATCTAACGGCACCGCTTTGGTGGAGTTCACCGCTCACGCGCCCGGCGAGACTGTCACGGCCATCGCCAACCGTCTGGGCCGAATGCCGCTCCCGCCTTACATTGAGCGTTCGACGGATTCGGAATACGAGGCTTCCGACCTGGAGCGTTATCAAACCGTGTATGCCAACCGCGCCAAACAAGTGGCGGTCGCCGCTCCCACCGCCGGTCTGCATTTCACGCCCGAAATTCTCGAGGCGATCAAGCAGCGCCAGATCGAGACGGTCGAAGTGACTCTCCACGTGGGTCTGGGCACGTTTCGGCCCGTCAAAACCGACCTGATCACGGACCACGACATCCATCACGAGTTTTACGAAATGCCTCCGGCCACCAGTGCATTGCTAAAAACACCGGCGGGGCGACGCATCGCGGTAGGGACAACGTCAGTTCGGGCGATTGAACATCACTTGCGGCAGAGCGCCGACATCGCTGAATCTCATACCGTGGCCTCCGCCGATATTTTCATTTATCCGCCCTCCCGGTTCGCAGGAGTCGATGGGTTGATCACCAATTTCCATCAACCGCGTTCCACCTTACTGTGCCTCGTTTCGGCCTTCCTCACTCCGGGAACCACGGATGGGATAGATTGGATCAAGGAAATCTACGCCGAGGCCATTTCCGAGAAATATCGCTTCTTCAGCTACGGCGATGCGATGCTGATCATTTAGGAACGAAATCCACATGACCGCTGACGAACTCAAAAACCTGATCGAAGAGGCCACCTTTGATTACACCATGGGCGACCAAGAAGACGCTCGGATCAAGATATCCCGCGCTACCGCCGCTGCTCCCGACTCCTTCGCCGCTTGGCACGCCAGCGCCGAAATCCACCTGAACCTGAAGGATTTGGACGAGGCCCTCCAGGCGGCGGAGAAAGCACATGCCCTCGACTCGCAAGATGTCTTTATCAACACGACCCTCTCCCGCATCTGGGTGCAAAAAGGCAACAAGGAGCAGGCGGAAAAATATGGCGCTCAGGCCAAAATGCTGGGGTGGAAGGGCCAACTCAAAACCCCGCCCGGCCAGGACGACGGCATAAATTGACCCTCAATGCTTCGTTTGAACGGCATTTCGGCTCATTGACACGGCCAAACCACCCCGCCTAGCCTCCGCTCGAATGGAAACGCCCGCCTACACGCTGGAATTCGAAAAACCACTGCGCGATCTCACCACGCAACTCGATGGTCTGCGTCAGCAGTCGGTGGAGAACAACCTCGACCTGACCAGTGAAATCACTGCGATCACCGCGAAAATCGAAGCGACCCAACGCAGTATTTATTCGAATCTGACACCTTGGCAACGCGTGTTGATCGCGCGACATCCGCAAAGGCCCTACTCGCTTGATTACGTCAAAAATCTCGTTTCGAGATTTCAGGAACTGCATGGCGATCGCCAATTTAACGACGATCAGGCTTTGATCGGCGGAACCGGTTTCTTCGGCGAACAGCCGGTCATGATCATCGCCCAGCAAAAGGGCCGGGACACCAAGGAAAAGATTGCCCGCAATTTCGGACTGCCGCAACCGGAGGGCTATCGTAAGGCCCTGCGTTTAATGAAACTTGCGGAGAAATTTAATATCCCGGTTTTTTCATTCATCGACACGCAAGGCGCCTACCCCGGGATCGGTTCGGAAGAACGACACGTTTCCGAGGCCATCGCGGTGAATCTCCGGGAAATGGCCATGCTCAAGGTGCCTTCGATCTCAGTCGTAATCGGCGAAGGCGGATCTGGAGGAGCTCTCGGCATCGGAGTCACCAATCGCGTGCTGATGATGGAAAACAGCTACTACTCAGTGATCACTCCGGAGGGATGTGCAGCGATCCTCTGGCGCGATGCGGCCGAAGCTCCAAAAGCATCCGCGGCCCTGAAATTGGACGCCATCTCATTGGACAAATTTGGCATCGTGGACGAAGTGGTTTCCGAACCCTTTGGCGGCGCTCACCATGATCCGGATAAAGCGACCGAAACACTGCGTAACGCCTTACAAAAGCACCTGAACGAATTAAAGGATCTCACCCCGGATCAATTGGTGGAAAGCCGCTATCAACGCTTCCGGAACCTAGGCGTGTTCGCGGAGGCCACCCTTGCCACAGGCTGATCAGCTGAAAGCTGCTCCGGCGCCAACGCGGCGCTTCAAAGGTGCCACCCTCGCGCTGCTCGTAACAGCGCTGATTGTGCATGTGCTGGTCGCCACGCATAACTTCTCGTTGGGTAATCTGGCCGGACATGAATTTCGCCAGACTCAGACCGCTCTAAGTATTTTATTCATCCAAAAGGAGGGCGATTTCTCCCTCGCCTACCCCACACCACTGTTTGGGCCGCCATGGTCGATTCCGATGGAGTTTCCACTCTATCAGTGGACCGTCGCGGGGGTAATCAACGCCACCGGATGGAGTCTGCCTATTGCCAGCCGTCTGGTGTCCCTCATTTGTTTTTATCTCACCTTGCCGGCAATCTATCTGCTGTTGCGGCGCTGGAAAATCTCCCCCGATACGAGCCGGATTTGCATCACGTTGGTCACCCTGACTCCCGTCTACATTTTTTATTCGCGCGCGGTGCTGATCGAATCGATGGCTCTGTTGGCCAGTGTCTGGTTTCTGTGGGCATTTGATCGCATGTGTCGGACACCCACGATCG
>CBFHXU010000170.1:0-6444 GCA_965659875.1 uncultured Opitutaceae bacterium | reverse complement strand
CCGCGCTCGTTCCTGCAACCGGGTTTGCGGATCAAACTCCACCCCAGCGACACTTACGCCTACGGCCTGAATCGTGGGGGCATCGACGAACGTTGGTTCGCCTCGACCACCGAAGCCGCCAACGAGGGCCGCGTTCCCGACGAAGGCCTCAGCTACTGCGTCGTCGGCAACAACCGCTTCACCCTCCGCGACGCCGTCGACGCCTGCGGAGGCGATCTTATCGGTGACCGCATTTGGAACGAATACGGCAAGTGGCCCGTCTACTCGAAGTTCTTCGATAACATGGGACCCATTCCCCATCACATGCACCAAAACGCCGAACAGGCCGCGCTCGTCGGCCAGGAAGGCAAGCCGGAGTCCTACTACTTCCCACCGCAGCACAACAATGTCGGCAACAACTTCCCCTACACCTTCATGGGCTTCGAGCCCGGCACCACCCGCGACCAAGTGCGCAAGTGCATCGAAGATTGGAACAAGGGCGACAACGGCATTCTCGATCTCTCGAAAGCCTACCGGCTAAAGCCCGGCACCGGCTGGTTGATCGATCCCTGTATTCTCCACGCACCTGGCAGTCTCTGCACCTACGAACCCCAGTGGGGCAGCGACGTTTTCGGTATGTATCAGAGTTTGGTCGAAGGCCGCGAGGTGCCGTGGAGCCTCCTTGTCAAAGACATGCCCGAGGACAAACACCAGGACATCGACTTCATCGTCGACCAACTTCACTGGGACAAGAACGTCGACCCAAACTTCAAGGACAACCACTACCTCGAACCCGTCCCCGTCGCCGACACCCGCGAGCAGGGTTACGTCGATCGTTGGATCGTCTACGGCAAGGTCGACCAGAAGCAGTATTTCACCGCCAAGGAGCTCACCGTCGACCCCGGCACGAAAGCCACGGTCACCGACTCGGGCGCCTACGGTCTGATCTGCGTGCAAGGCAGCGGTCGTATCAACAACCAGCCGCTCGTCAGTCCAAAGATGCTGCGCTTCAACGAACTCTCCGAAGACGAGTATTTCTGCACCGAAGCCGGCGCCAAGGCCGGCGTCACGTTTGAGAACACCAGCAGCACCGAGCCGCTCGTTTGCCTGCGCTACTTTGGCCCCGACGCCAATCCCGATGCCCCCGCCATGGGCGCTTATCGTAACAACTCATTCTAACCCCTCACTCACCCAACTCTAAAAACATCCCCATCATGCCTGAAAACAACTTCCCCAAACTTCATAACGCAATGTGGCCCGGTATCGTCGGCAAAGGCGAACCCGGCGGCGATCCTTTCATCGGCCTCGACGACATGCTCGCCATGACCGCCAAAGCCGAGGTCAACGGCGTTAAGTTTGACGGCGTCGATCTCTTCATGAGCGACCCGCACACGTCCATCGACAGCAAGGTCAAGGACGTCAAAGCCCTCGCGAGCAAACTGCGTAAACACAAACTCAAGGCCGGTTCGATCGTTGCCCCCGTCTGGGGCGTCACCGGTGGCGGTTCCGCCATGGGCAGCGAAGAAGAGCGCACCGCGTTTCTCACCCAAGTCCGCAAGGCGTGTGCCATCGGCTCCCGCCTCCGCGACCTCGGTGTCCGGCCTCACGGGGTCGTCCGCATTGACTCTTCCGCCCCCGTCGCCGATTGGGCCAAAGACCCGAAGGCCAATACCAAGCTCATCGCGAAGACCTTCAAAGAGGCGGCCAAGATCGCCAAAGATCACGGTGAACGTCTCGCCGCCGAAGGTGAAATTTGCTGGGGCGGTATGCACAGCTGGAAGCACATGCTCGAACTGCTCGAAGCGGTCGGCATGCCCAAGGTCCTCGGTTTCCAAGCGGACATGTCCCATACCCTACTCTACACGCTGGGCGAAAACGCCCCGAAACACCGTATCGTCAAAAAGAACTTCAACTGGGAGCCCGGTGAAACTCATGCCGCTCTCACCAAGCTCTCCGACGCGTTACGTCCTTGGACGATCGACTTCCACGTCGCGCAAAACGACGGTTCGGTATTTGGTTCCGGCAGCCATGAGAAGACTGGCCGCCACTGCCAAGCCACCGACCCCAACGGCAAACTCAACATCGTGCGTGACTCCGGCTACTGGCTGCGCAACGGCAAAAATAAGGTCACCAAGAAGATCCGCCATATCTGTTGGGATGGTTGCATGTTCTCCAACGCCGTCATGACCAAGCAACAGACCTGGAACGACATCCTCGCCGCCATGATCCAGGTCCGCAAGCACCACGGTTGGCACGAATAAGCCTCCCTCAACTTTAACTTAAGATTACCCCTAACCTCCTATCGCTATGAAAACACTGAATGTTGGCATGGTCGGCTACGGCCTCATGGGCCGCGCGCACACCAATGCGTTCCGTAAAGTCCGTAACTTCTTCCCCGGTGAAATTCACCCCGTGCTCAAAGCCGCCTGCGGCCGCGACGAAGCTCAGGTCAAGGCCTTCGCCGAAACCTGGGGCTACGAGTCCACCGAAACCGACTGGCGCAAGCTCATCGAACGCGACGACATCGACCTGATCGACATCGCCGCCCCGAACAACGTGCACGCCGAGATCGCGCTCGCCGCCGCCAAGGCCGGCAAAATCGTGATGTGTGAAAAACCGCTCGCCATGAATGCGGGTGAAGGTGACGCCATGGTCGCCGCCGTTGAAGAAGCCGGCGTGGCCAACATGGTTTGGTATAACTACCGCCGCGTTCCCGCCGTCACTTTGGCCAAGCAACTGATCGATCGCGGTCAACTCGGGAAGATCTTCCACTACCGCGCCAACTTCCTGCAGGACTGGACGATCTCCGAAGATGTTCCTCAAGGCGGCGCCGGCACGTGGCGTCTCGATGCCTCGGTCGCCGGCAGCGGCGTCACGGGTGACCTGCTTGCCCACTGTATCGACACCGCGCAATGGCTTAACGGCGGCATCACGTCCGTCACCGCCACGACCGAGACCTTCGTCAAACAGCGCGCTGACGCGGCCACCGGCGAGAAGAGGGAAGTTAAAATCGACGACGCTAGCATGTTCATGGGGCGTTTCGAAAATGGCTCTCTCGCCCTCTTCGAGGCCACCCGCTATGCCCGTGGCCACAAGGCCCTCTACACGCTCGAGATCAACGGCGAACATGCGTCGCTCAAGTGGGATCTGCACGATCTTCACCGCCTGCAATACTTCGATCATCGCGACGAAAGCGTGCTCCGTGGCTGGCGTTCGATTCACCTCTCGGACAGCGATCAGCCTTACATGGATCACTGGTGGATCCCCGGCGTCCAGATCGGTTTTGAGCATACGTTCGTGCACCAAGTCGCCGACTTCCTCGCCGGCATCGAAAGCGGCACACCCGCCGCTCCGACCTTCCGTGATGCCTTGAAGACTGACCGCGTCACCGACGCCGTATTGGCCTCCGCCGCATCCGGCCAATGGACCAACGTCGCCTCCGTTTAAACTTCCATCCTGTTTCCCATGAGTGATTCCTCTTCCTCCGGCCTGAACGCCAAATTCGGCTTCAATCTTCTCGTCTGGTCCGCTTCCGTTTCGGACGACCTGTTCCCCCATGTCGATCGTCTCAAGAAGATCGGCTACGACGGAGTCGAGATCGCCATGAGTCAAGAGGACGCCGACGCCTACAAGCGCTTCGGCGCTCATGTGAAGGACCAGGAAATGGAGGTCAATTGCGTGACGGTGCTCCCACCCGAGGGCAACCCAGCCAGCCCCGACGCCGCAGTGCGAGCCAAAGGACTGGAGCTGCTCAAATGGAATATCGATCGCACCGTGGATGTGGGTGGAAAGGTGCTGTGTGGTCCGTTTCACTCCACCTTCGCCTACTTCACCCGTGACGACATCGATCCGGATGAATACAAACGCAGCGCCGAGATCCTGCACGCCGCCGGAGACTACGCCCAACAAGCGGGTATCATGCTCACTCCGGAAGCGCTCAATCGATTTGAGTGCTATCTTTGCAACACGATGGGGCAGCTCCGCCATCTGCTCGAACTCACGGATCACCCGCACGTGCAAGCCATGTATGACACTCACCATGCCAACATGGAGGAGAAGACCCATGCTTCGGCCATCAAACATATCGCCCCGTTCTTGAAGCACGTTCATCTGAGCGAAAACGATCGCGGCACTCCCGGCTCCGGCCACATCGATTTCGCCGAAGCCGTCGGAACGTGCCATGAAATCGGATACGAAGGATGGTTTACGATTGAAGCCTTCAGTCGCGCCGATCCTGCCTTCGCCAACGCCATCAATGTTTGGCGCGAATTCTCCCCCGACTGGGACATCGCGGAAAGTGGCTACACCTATCTGGCCAACGCCATCCGCGAAGCTGGATACAACCGTCCGGTATAAACATCCGCCCGGCCAAGTGAAAATTGGTCAACAAATCTACCTGCATTTCCGCAATTCTTCGATCTTCCGGATCGGCGGATTGGCCTAACCTACTCCTAAATATGCCCTCTCTACTTCGGCTCCTCCTGCTGACCGTGATCGCTGCTAATTTCGCCTCGGCGGAACATCACGCCGGCCATTCGATTTTCAACGGTAAAAACCTCACCGGTTGGTCAGGTGATCCGACGTATTGGTCGGTCCAAGACGGCGTAATCACCGGTCAATCCACCGCCGCCCACCCGATCGAACAGAACACGTTCCTCATTTGGAAGGACAGGGTCGCCGACTTTGAGTTCACCGCTGAGTTCAAGCTCACGGGTGAAACCGCCAATTCAGGCGTGCAGTATCGCAGCAAAGTGATCGATGCTTCGAAGTGGATCGCGGGCGGCTATCAGGCCGACATGGACTACCAGAATCGCTACACCGGCATGCTCTACGAAGAGCGCGGACGGGGAATCATCATCCGACCCGGCATTCGCGCGACCATCAATCCCGGTCACACCACCAAGAAGCCCCAACTGACCATCCTCGGACCGGGCATCTCCGAGGCTGAACACAAGGCCGCCATTCAAAAGGGCGAGTGGAATGAGATCCGCATCGTCGCGAAGGGCAATCACCTCAAACATTTCGTCAACGGCGTGCTTACCGCCGAAGGCATCGACACCGATCCCGACCACGCCTCTGACAGTGGCGTGCTCGCCCTGCAACTTCATCGCGGACCACCCATGACGGTGCAGTTCCGCAACCTTAAGCTCAAAGCGCTGCCCTAAGGCGCTTCCCCACTATCATGACCCCTAACCTAATTGGCTCCGTTTGGTCGGAGCGCTTCCTCATTGTTGTCTGCTCGCTGGGCTTGGCCGCAGGCTCAACCTCAATTGCGCAGAACCTTCCGGCCGCCACCGATCCAGCTGACCTCCAAGTCGCCGACGGTTTCATCATCGATCTTCTCTACACGGTCCCCAAGGACGATGAAGGTTCGTGGGTCGGCCTGACCTACGATCCCAAGGGACGGCTTATCGCCACCGATCAATACGGCGACGTCTACCGTATTACGCTTCCCAGCACGGGAACAACCACCGGCACCAAGGTCGAGGCACTCAATCTCAAGCTTCCGCAAACCCCACTCGGCGACCCCGAGAGGCGTGACGAGGAACGCGACGATATCGTGGGTGCGCACGGCGCGCTCTACGCCTTCGACAGCCTCTACCTGATGGTCACGGAGAACTACGGCAAACAAGGCATCTGGCGCCTGCGTGACACGAACGGCGACGATCAATTCGACGACTATAAGCACCTCCGTTCGCTCAATGGACGCGGCGAACACGCTCCTCACTCGCTGGTGCTCGGCCCGGAGGGCAAATCGATTTACATCGCGGTCGGTAATTTCACAGACCCCGCTCCGGGATTGGAACTTTCCCGTCCTGTTTTCCCCGGCGAGGATCATCTGCTCCCGCGCATGTGGGATGCGCGCGGCCATGCCCGTGAACGTTATGCCCCCGGTGGGTGGGTGGGCCGAATGGACCCCGATGGCGAAGTGCTGGAGTTATTCGCGCAAGGCTTTCGTAATCAGTTCGACATCGCCTTCGACGCCAACGGCGAGTTGTTCACTTTCGACTCCGACATGGAGTGGGACATCGGCATGCCGTGGTATATGCCGACCCGCATCAACCACATCGTCGATGCCGGTGACTACGGCTGGCGCAGCGGCGCGGGCCGTTGGCCCGAATACTACGCCGACAGTCTGCCCGCGGTGGTCGACATCGGCCCCTCCTCCCCCACCGGCACAATCTTCGGCACCGGCGCAAAATTCCCGGCCAAATATCAACGGGCGTTGTTCGCGGCGGACTGGACCTACGGCACGCTCTACGCCATCCATTTGGCGGCGGACGGCGCTACGTTCACCGGTGAAAAAGAAGAGTTCATTGCCGGCAAGCCCCTCCCTCTCACGGACCTGATCGTCAACCCCCGCGATGGTGCGATGTATTTTCTCGTCGGTGGTCGCCGCACTCAATCCGCCCTCTATCGCGTGACCTATTCTGGCAAAGATGCAACCTCCCCCGCAGCTCCCAT
>CBFHXU010000169.1:0-6515 GCA_965659875.1 uncultured Opitutaceae bacterium | reverse complement strand
GGGTGTCCGCGCGGCGGAGCAGCGGATCCAACAGGGCACGGTGGGAAAAGCGCTGGGCGTGCCGCAGGTAGCGGCGATCGCCGGTGATGGCGGCCACGTCGGCCAGCACCTCGGCCATGCCGCCGTGCTCCGCGCGCATCATGGCCTCGATCTGTTCGTCGGTCAGGCCATCAAGCAGGTCGCCGCACCAGTCGGCCAGGCCGACCAGCACATTGCGTGCTTGGACGTTGCCGGTGAGTTGCCAGGCATCCCGCAGACCGGCGAAGGTCTTGTGCACATTATACCAAGGCACCCAAGCGCCACCGAGACTGAAGCCCTGGGCCCCGAATTGCCCCGCGGCAATCGCCGACCACAGATCGCGCGAACCGGGCACGGCGCCAACGTAGCCGTTGTCGTTGGACGTCTGGCAGACCGCGAGTTCGGCGATGGTGTAGTCGAGCCGCCGCTTGAGTTCGGGGTTGCCCGTCGCAATCCAGGTCTGGGCCATAGCCGTGAGATAGTGGCCCAGAGTGTGGCCATCGAGACCGGAGTTTTCCCAATTGGAATACTTGGGCGCGCGGGGTTTGAGGCCCGTTTCGGGCCGGAAGCCGGCCAACAATCGATCGGCATCGAGCGCCAGCAGGTAGGATTCATTGAGGTCCTGGGCGTGTTTGAACGGGCCGTCGAGCAGCGTGACATCCGCGAGATCAAACAGGCTTACCTTGGACTCCACCGGCGTCGGTTCATGAACCTCGTAAAGAAAAGTGGCTCCGCCTTGGCGATCCGGATCAGCGCCCGGTGAGTCGGCGGACGCGAGACCGCCGACATGAGACGAGGCCGTGAGATAGCGGTTGGTCGCCAGCGACATCAGCAGCACGTCGCCCCGCATCATGTGATTCCATTGAAAGACGGAGCGGTTTTCGTGCAGTTGAGGCAGCACCTTGACGTCGGCCGGCCCGCCGAGGCCGGTCACGGTCACGTAGCCTCCGTCCGCGACGGACTGGAGCGCCACCTGGCCCCGGCCGCGGTCGATGACGCGGAAGCGGGCTTGATGGGCGTCTTCGTCGTCGGCTTGTAGCCGCAGGCGGCCGCGCCACACGCCCAGCACCGTCTCCTCGGCCCGGCTGGTCAGCGTGATTTCCTGGCCGAAGGGGATGGTTCGCCGGGCTCGAGGTTCGTTCAGAGTGAAACCGTCGAAATCGAGATGACCACCCGGTTCGTCCGCGGTGGTGTAGTTAAAAAGTCCATACCGCACACCCTGGAAGGTCTGCAGCTGGAATACGGTGGTGAATGGCTCTCCCACGGGAGTGAAGTTTTTGCCGTCGGTGCTGTAGCTCAGGGTGGCTTGCTCGCTATCGAAATTGCAGTGGGCGCGCAGCCAGATCCGCTTGGCGTCGGCGGGGAGGGGAAGGCGGAGTTGGTCGGTGGAGTTTTGATCGACGCGTTCGAGCATCAGGCCGCCGTCGGCCTTGCGCGTGAGGCCGAGGACCGCATAGGGATAATTCACCAAGGCCAGGCCGCCGCGGTCCCCGGGCTCCAATCCGGAGGGGTTGACGATGGTGGTGGCGATGGATTCCGGTCCCATCGCCCGCTGAGTGAGGGTGTTGCGGGCGAACCAAAAATCGCTGGCGGGGAGCGATTGCAGGCGCAGGAAACCAGGACGGGATTCGAGTGACCAGGCGTCGGCCACGGGCACGTGATTCCATTGCCAGACGTTCGCGAGCTCGGGGCCATCAAAGGTATCATCGCGCTCGTAGGGAGCCCGGACGGACGCGGGCTCGGCGGTGGTGGGTTTGACCCACGTGCGGGGCGTGCGCAGCAGGTTGCCGGGTAGCCCGAAGTAGGGCCAGCCGTCATGCCACGTGATGGGGGAGAGCCCGGTGAGGCGCCCCAGTGAATTTTGATCGGTCATCGACACCGCCCACCATTCACCCGCCGGGGTGTCGACGACCCCGCCCTGGTGCAGGGGGATCGCCCCCATTTGGTGCGGTTGGGGGGGCTGGAGATTGAACTCGCCAAATTCGCCCCAGCCCATGCCGTCGAGTCGCCAGCCGTTACCCATCCCGAAAGTCTCCGCGGCGCTGATGGTGGTGATTTCGTAGGGGCCTTCGATTCGATCGGCCCGCGCGCAGGCCATGTAGCCGATCGGGTCGTAGTTGGAGCAGGTGATGTAGTAGCGGCCTTTGAATTTGTAGAAATGGGCCCCTTCGCCGAAACCGGCGTCGGCGGGGATCAAGATGCGCTCGGTGCCGGGCACGATGTCGTCGAGGGCGGCATTTAATTGAGCGAGACGGATTTCACGATAACCCCAAATCACGTAAGCTGTGCCGTCGTCCTCGAACAAGACGGACAGGTCATGCAGCGAACGCTTCATCGCCGCGTGTTTCCAGGGACCGGCCGGGTTAGTGGCGGTGAAGTGCTGCGTGGTCTGTCCGTTGACGTTGGCGAAAATGTGGAACGTGCCGTTGTGGTAGCGGAAGGACGGCGCCCAGATCCCTTGGCCGTAGATCGTTTCACCGCTCTCGAGCCGATATTCCGGTCCAAGATCGAGTTTATCGAGGGCGTAACCGAGCAGCTTCCAATTGACCAGATCGCGGGAATGCAGCACCGGCAAACCCGGCATGGAGTGCATGGTGGTGCCGGTGAGGTAGTAGTCGTCGTCGACCCGGATCAGGTCGGGATCAGAAAACTCATCGTAGAACAGCGGATTGGTGTAGGAGCCGTCGCCGTTGTCGGCGACCCACGTGGAGGTGGTCGGCTGGGCGATCGCCGTGGCGTGCTGGGTTAGGCAAACAAAGCTCAGACTGGCCAGAGCGAAGCAAGTGATGATGGGGCGAAACATCGACTTCTAGATTCATGCCGAGGTCAGGTCAGGCTGCAACCGCTGCGCTAGTGCAATCATTAGACTGGCTATTGAAGTGGAGGCTGTGAGGCAGGGCCGGCGCGCTCGGCGAGCACGCCCTACCTCGCTGACAGGACGTTGGCGGTAGGACGACTTTGCCGAGAGGGTCTTTTTTTGACGCACGACATGGCGGTAGATGGATTGGGGCAGTTTGCACACGTGCAGGTGGGTTTGGTGCTGATGATGGCTGGAGCTGGTCGGGCGGGGAGGTACGCATCGAGCCAGTGCGGGCCGGGGCCATTGCCACGCACGGCAGTGTCGTGGCGATGAGTGATGCCGGTCAGGCGTTCGATGACAGCTTCGGTGCGTTCCCAGAAGTTAATACGTTCGAGGATGGGATTTACCAGATTGGTGATGGGACAGTAGTGGGTGTTCTTGGGATCGGTATGATGCAGACCGTGTTGGTGCGGAGTGAGGAGAATTTTCCAGTCCAGCAGCTTTGTGATAAAAGGTCCGTTTTCCTGACGGGTGCGGTGGGAGAGTTTGTGCACGTGGTTCGCGTTTACGCTGATTACAACGAACAGCGTGAGTTGCCACGAAAACCAACCCAGCAAGGCACTGACGCCGAGCGCCGCTGTGCCGACGAACACGAGCAACTTGGAACTCTCCCACCAGCTGAGCTGCGTGAAGTAGCGCGGGAAGTGGTGATGGATGATGTTGGGCTTGATCACCGATTGCCCGATGATGGGCGTGTCCTCCGTAAAGTAGGCGTCCTCCGCCCAGTGGATCAGGCCAGCGACGAAGTCCGCCGCCATGGCAATGAATACGACTTGAGCGGCGAAGCCGAGGATCGTGAGTAGCAGTTGCATGGAATGTAATGGTTAAGCCGTGAACGCTTCGAGCGGTTCGACGTTTCCACTATATCCCGTCCCTCGGATGACCGTGAATTGATAAACCCAAAGCGACCTATCGACTGAATCAATAGGGTGCGTGGTCTAGATTTTGGGCGCCAATGGGCCGTACGGATTGGAGATTGACGCCTTACATAAATGAAAAAAATGTAAGGTATGATCGTCAAAATGACTAGCAAACGCCAAGTCACGTTTCCACGCCAGGTGGTGGATCGCTTAGGTCTCAAAGAGGGCGACACCTTGCAAATTTCTGAAGTCGGCGATGGCTTTGTCATCAAACCGCACCGGTTTAAGTCGGAGAAGCTCGCGCCTTTGCGAGATAAGATAAATCCGAAGCTTTCTGCTCCCAATCTCGACAAGATTCGCCATGCCGCCGCGCAAGACGCCAGTTTACGGGATTGATACGTCTGTTTTGGTGAGGCTCTTAACGGGGCACCCCGACAAGGAGTTTCGGACAACGTCTGCGGCACTGGAGAAACTCTTTGATAAGGAGCCTGCCGCTGAATTAGTCGCGTCGAATCAGGTGATCGGTGAGACCTACATCACGTTGCAGCATCACTATGGTCTTTCGAAGCCGGATGCTCGCAAAGGGCTCCGAGAATTCCTAGCAGAAGGTATCGTCGCTCCCCTCAACGGAGCGGTCGTTTTGGAGATCCTGAAAGTGAACCGCGGAGCGGGGCTGATGGATCGGTTGATCGCGCAGGATTACGAGTCAAATGGACTTACCGTTCTTACCAACGACCGTAGCATGGCGAGGATTGACGGTGCCCGCTTGATGTAGGGATTTGCATGACCTGTGAATTCAGATCGATCTCTACATCATCAATCAGAGATCTGTTTCGAGTTTTGATCTTCAGCCCGCGTTGCGCTGGGCGTTGTAATCGTTGAGGGCGCTGAGCATCGCGTTGATGTTTTCGCGGGGCATGTCGGGGCTTACGCCGCCGCCGACGGAGAGGATGATGCGTTCGCCTTCGCTTTTGTTGAGCACGTCGGTGGTGGCGCGTTGCACCTCTTCCGGCGTGCCGCGCACCGCGATCTCGAGCGGGTTCACGTTGCCCATCAAAGTCATTTCATCGCCGATGCGTTCCTTCACTTCGGTGATGTCGGTTTGTTTGCCCCAGTTGAGCACATTGAAGCCGGCTTCGGGCAGATGGTCCATGCACGCGACGACGTCGGCGTCGTTGTGGTAGAGCTTCACCCAGTCATCGGGGAAGGCATCGTTGATGCGTTTCAGGTAGGGGTGACAAAACTCGAGGTAGTGGTCCTCGTTCACGAAGCCGACAATGTCATCGAGAATGAACAGGCCTTCGACGCAGTCGCCGATGGCTTTCTGCTGCGCCTTTAACCAGTCGATGATGAGGTTGGTGGTGAGATCGAGGAGCTTGTGGACCTTCTCCGGCTCGTCGACGAGATCGAGCATGAGGTCGGAAGTGTTGCGTACAAAACCGGCCGTGCACATGGGGCCGCGGGCGGTGACCATCGGCATGATGTAGCCGGCGTCGAAGACCTGCTGTTTCTGCATGCGGATCCGGTGCAGGGTCATGGCCATGAAGGCATCGGACTCGACCTCGTATTTGTGGAGCTTGTCGACGTCGTCGATGCTCATGAGGTTGTGGTATTCGGACGGAGTATTGTTGTCCCAGAACTTGATTTTGGCGCCGAGCGCGGAGGGCTCCGCCGCCATGCCGTATTCCATCCACCAGCCGGGAACGAAGATCACATCGGGAAACTCCTCGTGGATTTTGAGGTGGGATTGAAACCACACCTGTGGGTCCAAATAAAAATCCATGTGGCTGACGCCAACGTAACCCGGAATCCACGGGCTATCGATGATGAGAGCCATCGGGATGTTATCGAGGCGTTCGCCGCGAGCGGCTTGCTTAAAGACTTCCCATTGTTCGGGGCGCATAAGTGGTGGTGGGGCAGGTTTGGATGTGAAGGAAAGGGAAATTCGAATGGGGTTCTGGAGCATCTTCAATCCCACAGGGAAGGAATGTTGCTTTACATTCAAACAGAGGGGGGTGGTTGCCGGCTCGGATGGAGTCGGGCCAACAACAGGGAGGACTTTTTAATTCGACGCCCGTGCGTTACAATCGGTAGCGCATGCCGGCGAGCACGGCCCAGGGGTCGTGTTGGTAGTAACTTGCCCGTCGAGTAGGGCCGTCCACGATGTTGGTATTGTATTCGCGGAGTAGATTTTTCCAATCGACGAAGGCGGTGAGCTTGGGGTTGAGTTTATGCTCGGCTTTCAGGTTGAGCAGCACGCGCTCCGGCGAATAACGATCCTGGAAGGGGCCGGTTTCACCGACGCCGAAAAATGATTCCGAACGGTAGTCCACTCCGAGTTGCACGTAGGAGCGGTCGCCGCGAAATGCCACCGAGGTGTCGATGTGGTCCGTGGCGGCGCTGATTAACGGCAAGGTTTCGCCGGGACGTTGCGGATAGGCGGCTTCGGAATCGCGGTAAGAATAGGAGAAGCTCCACGACCAGGGATCGAGCTCCGGGCTCAAGGATCCGAGGTCCTGTTGCACCATGACTTTGGCACCGTATTGCCTCGAGGGATCGCCGTTGCGGAGTTGGCGCAATTCGAAGCCGGCGAACTCGCCCGTGGTGATCTGCTCCCGTTCCCGATAAACCGGGTCCGTAATGTCCCGATAGAAGACACTTCCGGAAACGAGCAAATCTTTGTTGGGCTTATAGTCGAGGGCGGCGTTGTAGTTCTGATATAGGGTGGCGCGAAGGCCGGGGGTGCCTTCGGTGATCTCGCTATCCTCCACGTCTAA
>CBFHXU010000168.1:0-6516 GCA_965659875.1 uncultured Opitutaceae bacterium | reverse complement strand
TGCGGCCGCAGATTGGCATTCGATTTCCCCTAATAGGGAGGGTGTTGCTGCTCGTGAGTATCCTGACGAGTTTTGCGTCCGCTCAATCTCCCGGCAACCTCGGCACCACGCGTTTGCAGGAGGTCGCTTCGCAGTATCTGGAACGCTCGGCCTTCGCGGCGGCGGTGCCGTATCTCAACGAATTGGAGCGCCGATTACGCGAGTCGGATGAGTCCGCTGCGATGCGGGCTCGGGAAACGATTTTATTTTACCTGGGGGTGGGTCAGCTCCAGTCGGCCGAGTTGGCGTTGGCCGTCTCAACACTGGCGAGGTTTTTAGATCTTTATCCCGATTCGGTGCACGCGCCGACAGCACGGCTGTATCGCGCCCTATTGGCGATTGGTGGATGGAAAAATCAAAGAGCGCGGCACGTTCCGCAAAAACTACGAACCACAGATGGTGGATTGGAACGGAGCGGGGGGGGAGTTCCCGGATGGACCTGGCGTTGACGGCCGCCCTCGAGCTCAGGGCGGATCTCATTTTCATGATCACCGACGGGACTCCCTCCGTGCGCCAAGGACGGAAGTCCGAGGAAGACAAACGCTGGCGACAACGGGTGGAGCGTTTCGAAAAAGACTGGGCGCGATTTGAATCCAGTCAAAAGGGGCAGAAGCTGTTGGCGGAATACGAAAAAGAACGCTCTGTCTGGCGGGCCGAACGCGACCGGGTGATTGCCGAACGGGAGGCGAGGGGACTGCCGCCCGTCGTGCGCGAAGGAGGGTCGCGGGGAGCTCCGTCGAAACCGGGTCCCTCCCGGCCGAGCCGCCCGACAAGGTATTACGATTTGGATGAAGTCATAAAATACGTGCGCAGTCGCGCCCGGGTGCTCTACGAGAGCGCAGGGACGGATCTGCCGACGTTGAATGTGGTGGGTTATTCTCCCAACGCCCGCGGTTCCGCCGTGATTGCAGCGCTGGCGAAAACGTTTCCCGATGGCACTCACCGCGAGATGAGCACGTTTGACGCTTCCCGGGTCGAATGAATTGAGAATTTCGTTGGCGAAAATCGGCGTCCTGCACCACGCTTCGACCTTATGCCTACCGTCACTAAACTCCTCCACACTCGCATGCGGGTGAACGACATCGATGCGACCGTAAATTTCTACAAGGGAGCACTCGGTTTGACCGAATCCCGTCGCCACACCTCGCCCCGAGGTGCTCAGCTCGTATTTCTGCAGACGCCTAACAGCGACGAGGAAATCGAAATTTGTCAGATGCCGGATGGCGCCCCTTCCGTGCAAGTGCAGGAAGACCTCATGCACCTCGCGTTTGAAGTGGAAGACCTTAAGGCATTCGCCGCCGAAGCCGCCGCCAATGGCTATGAACTCAGTGATGGCCCTACGGAAACCGGCAGCGGATCCATGATCGCCTTCTTCGATGCCCCTGAGGGTTACGAGGTCGAATTGATCCAACGCCCCAAAGATTAGTTCGGCTAGCGTCCGCCGTGAGCACGTTCCCACGCGAAGAGATATTGCTGCGCAAGCCCGGCGCTCGGTCCGAAATGAACGCGACCGAAGTGTGCCACTTGCGTCGGGCTCCATCCTTCGAGCCCATACCGGCGAGCCATGGATTTAATCATCCAGGTATCGACCGGAAAGGCTTGTTGGTGGCCGAGCCCAAATAATGCGACACAATCGGCGATCTTTTCGCCCACTCCCGGCAAGTTGCACAACGCTTCTCTCGCCTCCGGGTAGGGCAATGTGGCCGTGTGCTCCAACCATCCCGGATGAGCCGCGATATAGTCCGCCGTCCCCTTAATATACCGCGCCCGAAACCCCAACTGACACCTCCGCAGCTCCCCCTCTGTTGTTCGAGCAAGTTGTTCCCAAGTAGGAAGCATAACCAATTTATCATCAATTAGATCAAAATCATTGTCACTTAGTAAGTGACAATTTAATTTGGTATTTTTGAGCGATTCGGAGGGGGCGAGGGGCGTCCCGTGGCGTTCGGCGAGGAGGGCCATCATCTGTTTGATCTGCACGATCTGTTTGGTCGCACTGCACAGAAAACCCAGCAGGGTTTCACCGAAAGGTTGGCGGAGGATGCGGAGGCCCGGGAAAGCGGAGATGCATTTACGCAGATGAGGGTCGCTGCGCCAAGGAAGCACGTCGAGATGTAGATCGGGCTCTTCGTTATCTAACGCTAGATACTGGCGGAGATTTGCGGCAGTGACATCGGGGGTGAGCGGGCGCCATTGCAGTTTGGAATCGGGCACATGTTTCAACTCGACGGCGATGTTGGCCCATTGGCCGCGCCACGAATGATCGGAGAGTTGATTCCACCGGAATGCCTGACCGCCATCGATCAGCTCCGCCAGTGAGGAATCGGTAAACCGGGCGCTGGTTTCCAGCGTTTGCCAGGACCCGGTGAAGGAGCTCATACCACGGCAGCTTCGACGGGGTCGTAGTTGACGAAGCAGGTCTGAGTGGCCGCATGGATCGCGGCCACGTGGCTCTGAATGTCGTCGAGAAACTCGTGCAGGCCGTTGCCTAGAACGACCTTGATATCGCAGGATTCCAGTTGTTTGCGTAGTTCGGAAATTTCTTTGAGGGCGACATCTTTGAGGGGGTTTTCTTTATCACTGGAAATTTTCAACAGACAATTTTCAGCGGCCGTGATGGAGGCCAGGATACTGCGGGGAAATTCCGTATCACGGATCAAATAGTCGGTGACGTTTTCCAGCTTGAGTTGACCCCGTTGAGTGCGACGGAAGGCTTCGAAGGCAGAGCAGGAACGCAGCACCGAACCCCATTGGATGACGTCCAGCGCGGATCCCACGTGATGGCGATCCGGCAGGATCATAAAGTATTTAATGTCCAGAATTCGGGATACGTTGTCGGCCCGTTCGAGATAGCGACCGAGCAGGTAGAACCACCAGCCCTCGTTGCGGGGAAGCATGGACTCGGCGACGGCGTAGATTTGCTGGGTGCGTAGTTTCAGATCCGCAATGTATTCGTTGGAGCCGGTCTGAGCGTAAGTCTGATAGTCGTGGGTTTTGAGCTTGAGGTAGAAGGTATTGATGACCTCCCACATCTCACTGGAGATTTGATCGCGCACACAGCGGGCATTCTCCCGGGCGGATGCCACGCACGAAAGAAGTGATGAAGGATTCTTGCGATCAAAGAGCAGGAACTGCACAACGGCCTCTTCGCTGGCGATTTTGCCGTGGAGTTTGAAGAATTTTTCCTCCTCGCCGGTGACATAAACCAAGGGCTCCCAAACGCGCGGATCGTTGAAGTCTTGGTGGGACTCGAGATCGAGCACCAGTTGAGCATTCACATCGATTAACCGCAGGGTGTTTTCGCCCCGCTCCAAATAGCGCGCGGTCCAGTAGATAAGATTTGCGACTCGGGAAAGCATAGCGGTTAGACGGAGATTTTTTCCGGTTTGATCGGAGGGGTGGTGGCGGTGGAATCGTCGGCGAGGACCCAAGTGTCCTTTGATCCTCCACCTTGGGAGGAGTTGACGACGAGGGAGCCTTTTTTCAGGGCTACCCGAGTAAGGCCGCCGGGGATGATTTTTACCGATTCCCCATTGAGGATGTAGGGACGCAGGTCGATGTGCCGGCCCCCCATTTCGTCGCCGCAGATCGTCGGACAACGTGAGAATGAAAGCGTGGGTTGGGCGATGAAGTTGCGCGGGTTGGCGATGATCTTGTCGCGGAATTCAGCGATTTGTTCGGCCGTGGAATGTGGGCCGATGAGCATGCCGTAGCCGCCTGCTTCATTGACGCTTTTGACAACGAGCTTGGGCAGGTTATCGAGAATAAAACTCCGTTCCTTTTCGTCGGAGGTCAGGTAGGTTTCGACATTTTGTAGCAAGGCATCGTCACCGAGGTAGAATTTGATCATCTTCGGCACATAGTAGTAGACCGCCTTGTCGTCAGCGATACCGGTCCCAATGGGATTGGTGAGAGCGACGTTGCCTTTGCGATAGGCTTCGAAAAGCCCGGGCACGCCCAGCATGGAGTCCTTGCGAAATACCTTGGGGTCGAGGAAGTCGTCATCGAGGCGACGGTAGATGACATGCACGGGAGCGAGGCCGCTGGTGCGCTTCATGTAGACCTTGTCGTCCTGGATGATCAGGTCGCTGCCTTCGACAATTTGAATCCCCATTTGGCGGGCGAGGAAGGCGTGTTCGTAGTAAGCGGAGTTGTAGACGCCGGGGGTGAGCAGCACGACGGTCGGGTCCGGCACATGCTCGGGCGCGAGCCAATTGAGCAGGTCGAGTAAATCGGACGTATAGCCGGCGACGGGACACACGCGGTAATTGCGTAGCAGATTGGGGAAAATCCGCTTCATGATCTGGCGATTTTCCAGCACGTAGCTCACGCCGGAGGGAGTGCGGAGATTGTCTTCGAGCACGCGATACGATCCGTCGGCATCGCGGATGAGGTCCGTGCCGTTGATGTGAACGTGCCGATTGCGAGGGAGCTCCACGCCGACAAGTTCGGGGCGGAAGTGGGAACAGCTTTCAACGAGTTCCCGGGGGATGATGCCCTCTTTTATGATACGCTGCTCGGAGTAGATGTCTTTGAGAAAATGGTCCAACGCGGTCATGCGCTGGGTGAGCCCTGCCTCCATTTCGGCCCATTCCTGGGCGGCGATGATCCGGGGAATGAGGTCGAAGGGGAAAATTTTCTCGGTGCCGGCTTGGTCGGAGTAGACCGTGAAAGTTACGCCCCGATTAATGAAGGTTTCGTCGGCGGCTTTTTGGCGGGTGAACATTTCGCCGATGCCGGACATTTCGCCGTAGCGTTCCATCAGTTGTCGGTAGTGCGGGCGAGGAACTCCGGGGGCGGAAAACATCTCGTCGTAGAATCCGCCGAGATCGTAGTTATTAAAAAAGTCGGCCATAAAGTTAACGAACAGGGTCTTGCCAAAGAAAACTTGATTGGGAGGCGAGGGAGGATCCGTCGGGAGAAATAATGGTAAGGCGCCAAGCGATCGGCACTTCGGCGGGATCCGGCCAATCGGGGCCGGTGAGACCAAAGGGCACGGCGTGATTACCGCGTGCGATATCAAATTTGAATTCGTAGAGCCGGGGTTTGGTGGAACCTTGACGCGTGACCTCAAGCCGGATCGCGGTGCCTGCGAGCGAGGAATCGGATTTCGTGCGCACGAGCCAGTAGTAGCCCGCCCGCTGATCGGGCGTGGTGCGCTGAGCGGTAAGTTCGGACTTGGCGGCGGGTCCTTGGAAATATTCGCTCGCAGAAGTGAAGCTGGCAGCGTCGCGGTATCCGGGCCACACGCGCACCAGTTCAAGATTCGCAAATGCGGATGACCCTCCGGTCCACAGTACGAGCAGAACCAATTTGAAGTAGCGTTGATTCATGTAGCTTGGCTTCCTCATAGCGACGAAGGAGCAGCGATGCAAGGTCCGTGCCGATTTCCGATGGGTTTAATTCTTAATTAAATTAAGGTGAGTTTGTCTGCGATAGGCGCACAAATTGATAGCGATGAAATCCTAACAGTGCCGGTGGCCATCCCTTCACCTCGGGTCGGATCAGGTAGGCTTGGGTGCCGTGATAGATGGGCGCGATGGGTGCGTCTTCGAGTAAGATGCGTTCCGCTTCCTGATAAGCGGCGTAGCGGTTTGATTCGTCGCTGATCGCGGCGGCTTGTTTGAGCACTTCGTCGTAGCGGGAGTTGGCCCAGCCGGTGTTGTTGTTGCCACTGAAAGAATAAAACAATTCTAGGAACGTATAGGGTTCAACGTAGTCACCGATCCAACGGGCGTTGGAGATATCGTAGGCTAGATTGGTTTCATCGTTGAGCCAAACCCGCTGTTCCTTCATCGCGATGCCGACGTTGATGCCCAGTTCCGCGCGCCACATTTGTTGCACCGCTTCAAGAATGGATTGGTTGATCTCACGGGCCCGGGACATGACTTCCATGACCGGAAACCCTTCACCGCCGGGATAACCGGCTGCCGCCAAAAGTTCTCGGGCTTGGTCGGGATCGTGTGGCAGCGTGGCTTCGGTAGTGTAGCCGCCGGTATTGGGTGGGGTGAGGCGCTCGGCGGGTTGTTCGCCACCTACCATGACCTTGCTGGTCAATGCTTCGCGATCAATCGCCATCGCCAGCGCACGACGCACGCGAACATCGTCGAAGGGCGGGCGCGTGACATTGAACCGCATGAATCCGGTGAGCACGAAAGGATCGACCCGCAATACTTCGGGCGAATCCTCGCGATAAGAGGAAACCTTGGTGAGCGGCACCTCGGAGGTGAGGTGCAACTGTCCGCTGCGAAATGCTGCTTCCTGACTTACGGCATTCTCGTAAGGGTAAAAAACAATGCCATTCAGACCGACATTGGCGGCTTCGCGAAACTCGGGATTACGCTGCGTCTTGATGTGACTTTGCGACGACCATTCCGTCAGTCGGAAGGGGCCGTTCGAAACCATTTGATCCTGTCGAGTCCAGGGGTTGGCGCGATCAGTCAAGCCGCCCACGGATTCGATCATGTGCAACGGGGC
>CBFHXU010000167.1:0-6551 GCA_965659875.1 uncultured Opitutaceae bacterium | reverse complement strand
CCGCCTTCGTTGAACAAAGTTACGGCATCACCATCGGATTTGGCCAGTGGATGCTGATCGGCGTGCCCATCGTCGCGTTGGCTTTGCCGCTGGTCTATTTTGCGCTCACGCGCGGAGCCTTCCGCACTGATGCATCGGCGCTGGAAGGTGTCGCCGAAATGATCGCGACGGAGAAATCTGATCTCGGTCGGCTCAGTCGGGGCGAACTCACCGTCGCCATCGTTTTTGCCGCCACCGCACTCGCGTGGATTACCCGTCCATGGCTGGCGGGCGTGATCCCGGTACTTTCCGACACCGGCACCGCGATCGCGGGTGCGAGTTTATTGTTCCTTTTGCCCACGGGCGACAATTCGGGCGAACGCGTCATGGATTGGAAAACCTGCACGCGGTTGCCTTGGGGAGTTTTGCTACTATTCGGTGGTGGGCTGAGTTTGGCGGGACGAATCCAGTCGACCGGACTTTCGGCTTGGCTGGGCGATCAAGCTGAAGCCTTGGGCGGGCTTCCGCTGTTCCTCTTAATCGCGACCCTCGCTTTGGGTGTTTTGCTTCTTACCGAGTTGACGAGCAATACCGCCACCGCCGCCACATTCCTGCCCGTCGTGGGTGCCATCGCGATCAAGCTAGGACTAAATCCCTTGCTATTGTTGGTGCCCACCGCGTTGGCCGCCAACTGCTCCTACATGATGCCCGTGGGCACGCCACCCAATGCGATCGTCTACGGCAGTGGCCGCATCGATCTGAACGACATGGTGCGGACCGGCGTGTGGCTGAATCTGCTCCTCGTTCCTTTGATCACGTTGATCGTGCTGCTGCTCGGTCCGCTGGTGCTCGGCATCGAATTCGATGTTCTCCCCGCCTGGGCCAAAAGCTTGTCTTCCTGGACTTTCTCGAACTGATCGACACACGGCTGGCTTGCTGACGGATCTGATTCCCTTCGGGATCACTCCCCAGATGAAATTACCCAGGAGCACTCATGATCACTGAGACCCAAATTGACTGGGGCCGGCTCGTGGCTGCCTTCGACCTTCCCGGCGAATTCATCGAATCCGTGCCTTACGGCAGCGGCCACATCAACGATACCTTTGCCCTGACCATGCAGACTGATGGGGTCGCGACGCGCTACATCCTGCAACGTATCAATGGCCACGTCTTCAAAAACATCCCCGCCTTGATGGATAACATCTCTCGCGTGACGGCTCACATTCCCGGTGGACTTACCCTCATTCCGAGCACGGATGGCCTCCCCTTCACTCGCGACGCTGAATCCAAATTCTGGCGATGCTATGTGTTCATCGAGAACGCCTCGACCCACGACGTGATTCAAAACGCCGGCCAGGCGCGCGCCGCCGCCTTCAGTTTCGGGGAATTCCAAGGTAAACTCGTCGATCTGCCCGGCCCCCGACTGCACGAGACCATTCTCAATTTTCACCACACGCGCAGTCGGTTTGATACCCTGCAAAAGGCTATCGCCGCAGACTCCCATCAGCGGGTGGTCGATATTGGAGCGGAACTCGATTTCGCCCGCCAGCGCGAGGCCATGGTTGACCGTCTGATCGATCGCACCGCCCGCGGAGAGATCCCCGAACGCATCACCCACAACGATACCAAGATTAACAACGTCATGCTCAACGACGCCACCGGCGAAGGTGAAGCGGTCATCGATCTGGATACCGTCATGCCGGGCCTCGTGCTCTACGACTTCGGCGACATGGTGCGCACCGCTACCAACGCCGCCGCCGAGGACGAAACCGACCTGAGCAAAGTTGAAGCGCGCATGGAAATCTTCGACGCCCTCGCCGAAGGCTATTTGGCCTCCGCCAAGTCATTCCTAAATGCCGCCGAAATCGAAGAACTTGTTTTCTCCGGCCGCTTGATCACTTTCGAAATCGGTCTACGCTTCCTCACCGACCATCTGCAAGGTGACGTGTATTTCAAAACCCACCGGCCGAACCACAATCTTGAGCGCGCGCGTTGTCAGTTCGCCCTCGTTAAGAATCTCGAGAACAACGATGACACCATGCAGGGCATCATCGCTGACCGATTAAAATAGAAATCTTGGTTTTCAGCGAGCGATCGCACCGGGACCAAGGTAGGGCGTGCTCGCCGAGCGCGCCTCGAACCTCAGTGCGCGACCGCGCCGCGAGCATTGAGCACATCCTTACCCCGCGCATCCGTAATCGAGAATCCCACTGCACCACCATTTACTTTGCCCGCCCGATGGTAAACCCGCACCGGGTGCCAACCCGCTGCAAGGCGAACCGAATCCACCGCTGGACCGGTTTCGCCCAACACACGACTTTCGTGCACGAACACCATACTGTGCATGGGATCATCGACGGAGAATTGGTAGTCTCCATCTTGCGGGATCTTCACGTAAGCCTCAAACGCCAGGCCCAGGCCTCCGGCATGTTTTTGGGTAGGTTTTTTCAAGGTCGCCACGATCTCAATCGAATCGGCTCTCATCTCGCCGAGCTTTGGCAACCAAGGCCACGAACCATTAAAAATCGAACGGCGCCAGCCCGTCGTCTGCGGGCTTGCCCCGACCGTGGCCGGCACAAACGCATCATCATACGGCCGCGGAGCAGATGCATTCGGACGACGAATCTGCAAGACCCGAGCCTTCATCCGCGCCTGCAAGTCGGCAAACTCCGGCCGCTTCGCGAGGTTGTTGGATTCCTGCGGATCGTTGTTGAGGTTATAGATTTCGAAATCGTCGGCGGCTGACTGCACATTGTAACGCAGGCCTTTATAACCATCAAGGTGCACCGCCTGCATCTGTTTACGGGCGCGACCGCGATGCTTCGGCAAGAACGCCTCATACTTGGGGGTAGGTCCGCCATTCCAATACTCCGTATAGATCGTGCTGGCCGGACGAGCCGCCGCTCCACTCATGGAACCCACCAATGAAACTCCATCCGAAGCCGCGGGAATTGCTACACCCGCTACGTCAGCAAAGGTCGCCATCCAATCCCAGTGACCCGACGGAGTCGTATCCACGCGACCACCCGGAATTTTGGCCGGCCAACGCGCCAGCGTCGGCTCCCGCACTCCGCCCTCCAGCGTGTCACGTTTGATGCCATCGAAAGGCCCAAAACCACGGAAGAAGGTCGGAGCATATTCGTCGGGCAAATAGGACTCCTTGGACGGACCATTATCCGACGTGAAGATCACGAGGGTATTATCGGCAATGCCCAGGTCATCGAGGGTCTGCAACAGATCGCCCACCGTATCGTCAATCCGCCGCACAAGGTTGGCGTAACGTTTTTGCACATCGGGCCAAGGTTGCTCGGCGGTCGCCGGATTGCTGTCGTGGTCCCACGTCCGGTCACGGAAGTCTGGATGCATCCATCCATCGTAAGTGCCCTCTGCCGTATTGATCATGCGACCGGGTTTCCCGAGCCACTTCAGCCCGCCCTTGAGACCGCCACCTTCCGGGTAAGCGGTGGAGGGATTATGCAATATCGCGTGCGGCGTATCATGCGCCAAGTAGGCCATGAACGGCTGATCAGGATTCTGCTGCTGGTGCTCAATGATCCACTGCTTGGCCCGAGCGGCGAAAAGATCCGTGGTGTAAGCCATATCAAGACCCGCGGATACTTCGGCATCATTCTCCCAAATCTCCCGACCATCCTCCTTGGGATAGTGGAAGTGACCGTCGCGGTGACGGGCATAGCCATAAAAATAATCAAAACCGCGGTGCGTCGGAAACCCATCCCAGGTCTGTTGCTCAGCGATACGTTCAGCCATCGGTCGATCGGCGGCGGGGTTTTTGTCCCCCACGGCACCGCCTTGTAAACCCCACTTACCAAACGCCGCTGTGGTGTAACCTGCCTCCTGCAAAATCGAACCCAAGGTATGGGTATCGGCCAACGCCTTATCAAATTGGTTATCCCGCACCGTGGCGTGGCCCTGGGTCACTCCCGTAAGCAACGAAGCGCGCGACGGTGCACAAACCGGCGCGGCACAGTAATGTTGGGTGAGCATGACGCCATCGCGGGCCAGCGTATCAATCGACGGCGTGCCAAAATGCGGAATCGACCGATCCCCCATGGCTCCCCGCGAATTCTGATAAAACGCCCCGATATCCCCGTAACCCAAATCATCCGTGAAGATGAACAGAATATTGGGGCGCGGAGCGGCATCATTGGCGGCCATAGCCGTCGTCAACGAAGCGATGACGAAAGAGAGAATAATGGAGAAACGTTTCATAGGTTAGGGGCATCTGCGACCGGCCTCCATGGCATGGGTCGAAGATCACCATCGCACCCCTAAGCCGCCCCCCGGTCAACCCACCGCTTCCGCCATGCTTCTATAACGTTCAAAGTGCCCCAATCACTGCCGAAACGCTCAAACGCGATCCCGCTAGCCGAAGGCTTTTTTACGTAAGCCACGCAGTGTCATCAGGTCACTCCCCCAGTCGGTCACACGCGGGACGGGACGAGGTGCGGTGCGGCTGCGTTTGCCTGTAAGTTTCTGATACGTCCCCAGGTGTTTTTGCACAAACCCCTGCCCTCCCAGAACGGCTCCGTCACTGAAGTAGCGCACCCGGCAGCGGAGAACCTCATGCAGCGGCAGTCGTCCCTTGGATTTGATCACCTTCTGCATCGCTGCATCATCGATTTTCGCTCCGTGTTCTTTCGGCGCGGCTCCCTTGCCAAATAAAGTTTCGCGGTAGGCGTCCTGAGTCCAATCCCAGGCGTGACTAGGACCGCCCTCAACAATCTGCTTCAACCCCTTTTGGGCAGACTTGTTTCCCGCCACCGCCTCGCCATAGCCGCAGAAGCGGTAGTCCTTGGGATCACCGACCAGACCGGCCCGCACGGGGTTTAAATCAATGTAGGCAGCCATGGTGCGCAGCAATCCGGATTCCCCCTCCACGAGCACGCTTTTGAAACGCTCCGCCCACAGAGTGCCATACCGTTCATGGCTACGGTTATACCAAACGGAAAAACGTTGCTTCACCAACTTCATGAACGGGGAGAGATCTCCCATCATCGCGAGCTGTTGGTCTCGCCACGGTTGGGCCTCCGGATGGTTCGTTTTGAGCAAAGACTGAATCACCTCAAACCGGGCGGTTTGGTATTTGGTGGATTTGGGATAAAGCACCCGGTAACGCCGGATCAATTCGGGGTCGGAAACGGGAGACTTCTGGGGCACGCGCACCAGCACATGAAAGTGATTGGACATGATCGCGTAGGTGATAATTTCCAGTCCGCAGTATTCAGCGATCTGCCACAGCTGCTTCCGCAGCACCTCCTTGGCCACATCATCGAACAAATGCTCCCCATTCACCGTGCGCGTCATGCAGTGATACACCGCCGACCCCTCCCCCGCATCCACCTTGATCCGTGCCTGTCTCATCCTCCCACCATCTGATCAAAACCAATCTATCCGTCAATATTTATTAACCTGTCCCTTTCATAAAGGCTCGCTTAATTGATTTAGCGGGTTGTTCGGAAAATGTCATTGGTTCTGCGAATTTTGTGGTGAGGGTGGATTTACCTGACTGTTAGGGTTGGAGCACAATTTTGCTTCTTATGGTCTCTCCGATTAACGCCTTCCTCCTCAAAAACAATCTGCGCATAGCTACGAATCCCTGCGTTTCGCCTGACTTCTGTCTCGATTGGAGCGGGTTGAGCGTGAAGCTGACCACCGGCGCCGAGCTGCATACGTGGTCCGCCAGTGGATTCACGACCAAAGCCGGATCGTGGATCCTTCGGGAGGATCTAACATCAGGTGATTGTGCCTGGGTGCTCTCTCCTGATTCCGATTCGGCGGAAGCCCTCGAATGCTTGGCGGAGGGCGTGATGCTGAGCGATGGCAAGATGGCTTTCCCTGCTTCCTGGCAGAACTTACCCACCCTTAAAAACCTCATCCTGGAAGCAGATGCGGGAGCCACCGTTTTCCCGACGGCTGGGGCGAATCTTGGCAGCAGCACTTTGGGGATCGGAGCGCGGTTCACCGCTTTGCACTGGCCAGCAGTCGATTGGGCCATGGCTCAGCTTGGCGTGGGTTTGACCGCCAACCAAAACAGTATTCCGCGGGAGCTGGTTTACGATGTGGATGAGATGCTCGCCGATCGCCTCGACACGGTCCCCTTCCCTTTCATCGGCACATCCGTTCCAGAGGGTCATCAGGGCCAATCGGTTGAGGGCATGAGTCACGGAGCAGTGCTCGCCAAACTGAAACACGGATTTCATCAACGTCGGATCGCTTGGGCGTTCAACGCCGACCATCAACCCATCGGCGGCAAGTTCGACAGCCGCGAAACGGCGTTGGTTACGGGTTCGCTGTTGGCGAGCTATATCACCTTTGATCTCTCGCCGGAGTTGGCGAAAAACGAATCTGCCTCGATCGATGAAATCGATTCTGCGATCCGGGAACGCGCGAAAGCTCGCATGGCCGAAGCCGGTGTGAGTGTTTCCGATCAGGAATTCGAAGATCTGCTCACCACCGTTTGGCCATCGATGCTCAAGATGAAGCGACGGGACGATCTTTACGCGCAAGCGCGCGCCGATGCGTTCACGACCGACGCGGGTCGCAGTTACCTG
>CBFHXU010000166.1:4020-6587 GCA_965659875.1 uncultured Opitutaceae bacterium | reverse complement strand
TCGCTACGCCATGTGCCGGTGAGGACAACAGTGTCGTCCCAGAGTGAGTGCTGACCGATGAACACTTCCGAATCAACCGTGGTGATCCGCTTGTTCGCGTGAGACGCGGCCGGCCAACTGTTGGGCTGGTAGAGCGTGTTCACGTTGGTGTCGAATTGCACGAATCTGCCCTCTTCAGGCCCCCATCCGAGGAAGCTCGCCGCGATCGGTTCTCTCCGATTGTTGCTGCGAGCGCGACCAAAGGGGACGGCTCCAATATTAACTCCGGCGAGATCGCTGAGGGAGTTAATGGTGAGGAAGTTCATATCGTTGCCAACCGGGAGAGCGAACTCCTGACCGCTACGAGCAGACACGATGTGGTATCCGGGTATGTTGCGATCTAGATCGAGGTGATCGAGAGGATCGGACCTGGCGGAATACAAGGTCTGGTTGTAGTGTCGACTTTCGTCGAGCAAACCAGTCAGGGTAAATTTACCGAGAACCTTGGTCACCCAACTGTCCTCGTCCATGAAGTCATCGAAGTGAAGTTCGGCGAAACCTTGGAGGCGAGTAGAAGTGCGATCATTGTAGGTGCGATTACCGCCTGAACCACCACCCATGATTGGGCGGCCAAACGTTGGATTAGGCAGCAAAGGACCTGCACCCGTTCCATCTGTCGTGCCCAACAAGTATTCATTCATGTCGATGTAGATCGTACGCTGTTGAACACCTTGGAGGGAGTTGTTATCCGAGCTTTCGAAGATTTGCTCGTTGTGAGTGAACTCGAAACCAACGCGATTATCGAAGTAAGTGCCTTCGATGGATGCGGTGTAGTTCTCCCAATCGCCGCGTTGTTGAGCGGTTCCGCCAGAAAAGAGATTCTTGCGGTAGTCAAAGATGCTGCGATCGAGGAGCTGGTCGGATACATGACCGTTACTCCAGAAGGCGGACGTGCCTTCAGCGACTCTCGTTCCGTCGGAGCGGTAACCGCCGGTACGACGAATCATTTGGGTTTCATCCCAAGTTTTGATCCGCATCCACTGACCGAAGGGCGCACCAGGGGAGGTGGGACGCTGGGCTTCTTGTGGGAGAGCAGCATCACCGGGTCGGCCTACAAGGTAGCTATGGCCACCCCAAGTCGGATCGGGATTGGAAGGATCCTGATAGAAGCGGTAAAAACCAACGGAAGCTTGGCCAGCGCCAGTAAGATGAAAAATTCTACTGTGGGCGACACCTGGGAAGATATCTCCAGTGCCGCGGAATATGGCTGCACCATCGGCGGGATTCCGGGAAATAGGCTTACCTAGGTTGATCCAGGGCGTAATACCGTCATTAGGCGGGATGTAGTCAGGATTCGAGGAGAGACGCTCCGTGTATTCTGCATTCGCCCGGGCGGTGAGGCCTAGAGGAAGCTTGACCGTGACGGCCGCGAACAAACGATTGTCTTCGAGAAACGCCTGTTTCTGCTCGTAGCCTTTATCTTCCGAAAGGGCCGCAACCCGAATGGCAACTTTGTCACCGATCATCTGGTTGTAACGCATCGAGTAACGTTGCGTGCCATATTGGTCGGTTTCGAAACGCACGCGACCACGGTTGCCGAGGAAGTCGGCTTTGATGGTCGAAGCATTAACGATACCGCCAGGGCTGCCTAGACCGTAGAGGGCCGAGTTAGCACCACGTTGAATTTCGACACGGTCTGTATTGAAGGTATCAAACGGGATGTTCGTGATGAAATAATCGCGGGTGAGATCGGCGGTAGCCAGTCCACGCACGCGGGTCAGACCACCACTGGGGTCACCACGTTGCTGCGCCGGAATGGGGTTAGCGCCTTGAGACCCGGAGTGATTACCACCCAGACCACCGATTTCGGTGTTCGGCGTGAAGATCAGGACGTCTTCGAGATTTTGCGAACCGGTGTCGCGGAGAAACTCTTCATTCACGATGGAGATGGAGGAGCCGATGTCCCGCAGTTCAGTGCGGAGACGGGTGCCAGCAAGCGTGGAGGTCGCTTGATACCCGACGTCATTGTCGCCTGTTACTTCAAATGGTGAGAGCTCGATGACTTCTTCGTCGTCGGAGGCGTCTTGCACTTGAGCATACAGACCGAGGGGGGAGATCAAAATACACGGCAGAAATCGCCATAATTTGATGTAGTTTGTTTTCATAACCTTGGTGTGTTCTTTTGGGGGTGATTGGCAGTTTTAGTCCGAGGACAAAATTGCCGGAAAAGACATGGTTGGGAGTTTTAAAACAGGGGGGCGAACCTCCCTGGCGATGGGGACGGGTTGAACTATTGCCTCAGTCTATCGGCGGCCGTAAGGTCGGCGAGACTGAAAGTCCGATCCGTCCGGTGCTGTCCGGGTTCTCGACCCGCCAAACGAGGTGGGCGATGACCTTGTGGATCAGCGTGGAAAGATTAATGTCAATAGAGGCGGGGTGATGTTCTAAGTTATTATATATTAGTGGGTTAAAGTTTCCTAAAATAACTTCAAAATCTTTGCGGTGTTCCAAGCCGGCGTTTCGCAGGGTGCGGAAGAACGCCCCGGCGAAGTGATCGACTGGAATATAAAGTCCGCTCGGACGGGGAG
>CBFHXU010000166.1:0-4010 GCA_965659875.1 uncultured Opitutaceae bacterium | reverse complement strand
GGGTCAGTCGCCGCACCAGCTGCTCGGTTTCGCTGTTAAGCGGATCAATTTGCAGATAGCTGACTCCGGGGTCTTCCTTGCCCAAAATGCTGTGAGCTTTCAGACCGAGTTCCTCAGCCCGTTCGATGAATGCGCCAACCCGTCGAACGTTGGCACTGTAGCCGGGATCAGTCGTGAGGACGGCGACGGTTTGGTGGCCTTGTTTGGCGAGATATTCAGCGGCGATGCGGCCGTTTTCCTCATTGTTCGGTTCCACGTAGTCACCGGGAAACTCTTCCGACCGGCGCGTCATAAACCAAACGGTGGGGAGATGCTTTAACTTCTCCAGGACTTCCGGCGCGGGTTCCATTCCCTGAATGATGATCCCGTCCAACTTCTCGGTAGTCAGAGCTCGCGGCAGCTCCCGGGGAGAATTGGAAAACAGCATGTGCAGGTCGGCATGGTTGCGCGGATTGCGCTCCTGCAGGTCGGTGATGCGGTCTTGAAACCAGTTTAGGCTGGGGTTGCCTGCTTTGGCGCCCACAAACCAAACTCCCAGTCGTAACGTGGTGGGTTTTTTGGTCTTCGGTCCGCGCCGACGATTGAGGGGGGCAGGGGTGTAATCATGCTTCTTCATCACCGCGCGGATCCGCGCCAAGCTTTCTGGCGCGACGATCTCGGGCTGGTTGATTGCGCGGGACACCGTTGAGGGGGATACGGAGGCCTGCTTAGCGATATCTGCGATAAGCATCATGAAAACAAATGAAATTTCATAGAAAATCAAGTGAAACAAATGCCATGACGTCAAGCGGATTCCATCTAATTATCGAAATGACTGGTGGACTAAAATTGGGCATTCTGAAAATTATGCCTCCGATTCATAGAGTTTATCCGTGAAGGATTGAAGTGCGCTCTGATGAGTACGTGGCTAAACCCGGGTTTATAGATGGATTGAAGGTATTGATCTCACTGATTTGCTGCCCGGCTAGACGGTCTTGTACGAGGGGGCAAAGGGGGATAATCCGGATCCGACATGGGTGATTTTAGGGGTGGGGGATGGCGGCTATCATCATGCTTTGTTCATGAAAACCGGGAATGGGTTTCATAAACTTTCAATGAAATAACATGAAATGATTGCCTGAATCGTCACTGAATATATGTTTTAAGGTTCGTTTTCTGATTATGTCCCACCCCGTCGGCTTGTTCGTGACTGATTGTTGCCATCAACCCCGTTCACGTGTCTCTCGTTTCCCCCTCAACTTCTCGTCCGTTTAACAAACGTTCTGCTTGGATCTGGTCTGCTGAGGCGACTCACGCGGTGCCGGCCCCCGATGCTCGATCACCGTCTCACTATCAGGTTCGCCGATTTCAGTTGTCGTTTGAATTGGCCGACGGGGCTGAGGGTGAGTCCCTCGTTCATGTCAGCGCCGATAGCCGGTTCTTGTTTTATTGTAACGGGAAGCTGCTAGGTCGAGGGCCGGCCAAGGGAGACATCAATCACCATTTTTACGACACGTTCGATTTGGCTCCGCACCTGCGGGTCGGGAAAAATCTGCTATCGGCGTTGGTATGGGATATGTCACATGTCGCTCATCGCCCCACCGATCTCGGCGCACCCTGTTCGGTGATGACTTATGCCGGAGGCTTTTTGTTGGAGGGGCAGATTGTGCAAGCGGGTGGAGATCTAGTGTTGGATACCGGCAAGGCTTCGTGGCGCGTGGCGGTAGATACGGAGCATCGATTTCAAAACGACGGCACCCGTTTCGAAGGTTATCACGGGTATTTCGAGGAGCGGCAAGACACGGCGTCCACGGGAACGTGGTTTGCGCAGGAGCAGGCCGGGGAAGAATGGAAACCCGCGCGGACTTTGTATCTGGCCGAATGCCTCGAAGAACGTCGCGACCCGACGAGTCCCTACGGATTGGTGCCGCGGATGATTCCCCAGCTCTCCGAAGGGGCCCCGGTAACCTTCGACAGCGGCTTCCATCCGGGAGGGGACGAATTGGCCTCCGAGTGGGCGTCGTTGCTGGAGCGCGAGGGAGGATCCGTAGAGGTTCCGCCGCACTCTCGGGTAGAAGCGATCTTTGATACGGGAGTCATTACCACGGGTTATCCGCGGATCGTGGCATCGGGTGGTGCGGGGGCTCATATTCGGCTCACCTACGCCGAAGCCTTGCGGCTTCCTTGGGATACGCCGGATGCCGTTTTGCTGGGCGAGCAGCAACCGCTCGAAAATCTCGCTTCGCATTTCGCCGACGAGGGGACCGGATGGACGTTCGACCGTCGTGGCTTGATCCACGGTTGGTCCGATGTCTGGCGTCCGGCCGGTCCCGCGACCACTTATGAGCCTTTGCACTGGCGGGCGTTTCGGTATGTGGGCGTCACGATCGAAACCGGCGACGAGCCCTTTTCGGTGACGGGGTTATATCATCGGTATTCGGCTTATCCCTACGAAACCAAAGCAGCCTTCAAGTGCGATGATCCCGGGTTGGAGCGGATTTGGGACGCCGGATTGCGTACGATGCATCTCTGTGCGCACGAGACGTTTGAGGACTGTCCGCATTACGAGCAGATGCAGTATGCGGGTGATACCATGATTACCTCGCATCTGGGCATGTTGACGGCCGGCGATGAGCGCCTGAGCCGACAGGCGCTGTATCAATTTGACTGGTCCCGTGGCCCGGACGGTTTGACCGAAAGTCGGTTTCCCTCGCGACTGCGCCAGGTCATCCCCTCGTGGAGTCTGCATTGGATCACCACAATTCGGGACTTTGCATTGTGTAGCGGAGATTTGAATACTGTAAGCGATTTATTGCCGGGGGCGAAGGCCGTGATCGATTGGTTTCGGCGGCATCGGGATGCGAGTGGTTTACCCGCCAAGTTGCCCTATTGGAACATCACCGACTGGTGTCCGTGGTGGCCGCGCGGCGTGGTGCCGGGGGCTGATTCGGGGCCGACCTGCATCATATCCGCTCAATGGATACAAGGACTGGAGGAGGTCGCTCAACTTTGTGATTGGGTCGGTCAGCCCCGCGAGGCCGAGTCGTTGCGGGACGAGGCGTCGACCGCCCGCCGGGTTTTGCATGAAACATTTTGGTCGGAAGCGGAGGGGATTTACCTCGATCGGCCGGGCGGGCCGGAAGTGAGCCAATACGGCAACGCTTGGGCGGTGATGTGCGGGGCCGCGGATGATGCCACCTGCGACCGGTTGCGCGCGCGCTTCCCCCGCGATCCGTCGCTGGCGCCGGGGTCGTTCTTCTGTTGGCACGCGGTGTTTAATGCCATGGAGCGCATGGGGACCTACGACGAGATGACCGAGTCATTGGGGCCTTGGCACGAATCGATCAATCTGGGCCTCGATACCTTCGTGGAGGAGAACAGTTACTGGCGCTCCCTGTGCCACGCTTGGAGTTCCCATCCGGTGTTGGAGTTTCTTCATCGCATTCTGGGTATCCGGCCGACTTCACCGGGATTTGCCACCATTCGGATTCGGCCGTTTCCGGGTAAATTGAAACAAGCTTCAGGTCGGTTATGCACACCTCGCGGATACGTGTCGGTAAGCTGGCAGCGCGACGAGGAGTCCTTCGCGATCGAGGTGGATTCGCCCGCCGATACGCCGGTTGAAATTGTGCTGCCGGATGGCTCAACTCATACCTCGGACGGCGGAACTTGGAAACATGGAGAACTCACCGGATGAGCGCATCACTCGGGTTGGATGCATCCGTCGCCGGAAACCTCACGATTGGATTAGGGGAGGGGCGCACTCTTTGGTCCTATTGCTTCGACCCGAAAACGCCGGCGAAGGAATCGACCCGTCCGTTTATCCATCCTTTGTGTTCAATTGATGGGGATGTTTTAACGAATCTTCGGCCCAATGATCATCCCTGGCATCACGGTATCAGTTTTACGCTGACTTCGGTCAATGGCGTCAACTTTTGGGGTGGGCCGTCCCATCGCGCGGAGGACGGTTACCAGTGGCGTTCGGATCAGGGAGCTCAGCGCCATCTGGAATGGGTGGAAAAGACACCCGA
>CBFHXU010000165.1:0-6711 GCA_965659875.1 uncultured Opitutaceae bacterium | reverse complement strand
AGAGACCAAATATCAATACGATGGGAATGGCCAAAGAACCGTAGAGTGCCTTCTGGCGCACCACCCAGCTGATGTAGAGAAAGGCCAGCTTGTTGTTGGCCCAGAGTAGTACGGCGACCACGATCGCCCCCACCAAGGCCGGCACCCAGTTGACGTGGGTGGCTGGAATGTGGCGGTAGAACAGGGCCAGCAGCAAAAAGAGGAGGATGAAGCCGCCGAGGGGTAGGAAGAACCCGATCACCCCCGCCAGTTGTTCCCCGAACGGCAAGGTTTCGGCAAAGAGGGTCAGGATTGCGTTGGCGGAGAGACCGGTAACCGAGGCAAAAAGGGCAAAGGGCCCGAGCGACATCACCGCCCAGTAAGCGAGTATGCGCATGTGCCACGCCCGGCCTTTGCGCACGCCCCAGATCTCGTTGAAGGCGGTTTCAATGGTCGTGAACAGCTGCAGCACGACGACGAAGAGCACAATGGCGCCCACCGCGCCGACGGTGCCGTTTTGGGCACTCGAGACAACCGAATCGATCATCGAAAGCAGCTGGGGGTCGAAATCGATGGACGTGGTGATTTCCTTCTCCGCGTCCCCCGAGGAGAGTCCGGCGGCATCCGCATCCACGTTGCCCAGCTGGGTGAGCTGCGGGGCGACGAAGACCAACACCCGATTGAGGGTATTGATGGCCAAATTCGGGTCTTCCTCGTCCACTAAAAATCCGGCGATCATCACCCCCATCGCAACCACCGGTCCCAGACCGATCAAGGAACTGAAACTCAACGCCGCGGCGCGACTGACCGCCCGGTTTTCCTGCACTCCGCCCGCGGTGATGGAACCCACCCGGAAGACGGCATAAAGCCAGCCTTTGGGGCCGCGTTGAGCCAAAGACTCCGCGCTCCAGATTTTCGATCGAAACAAGCTCTGCAGCGCGTTGATGCGCAGCTTGATTCGAGCGATGGGGTTTTGACGCTTGGCGTCGCCCACGGGACTAGGTGGTCAGCAGGGCGTAGGCGAAATAACCCATGCCGCCGAGGGCCAAAACCATCGCGAGCAAGATCGCGGCAAGATTGGTAAAGACGGTCGAAAAGTAGAGTCCGACCGAACCCACGACGGCCGCGAGAGCCGTTTGAGTGTCGCCCTGAGTGTAAAAGAAAATGCCCAGGAACCCAATACCCAAGGCGGCGCGGAAACGAGCGAACGGGTAGATGGCAACTGCGCCCAGGAGGAGGCAGATAAAGATGAAGAGATCAATCGCGCCCAAGATAGCGAAAGGCTGTTGCAGGAGTTTGGGATAATTGCCCGCGACGATCGTATCAATCGAGGGGGCAATCAACGCGAGGCCGCTGATCAGCACAGCCAGGGTCGAGCAGTGCAAACCGAGTTTGGCGGCCCGGGCGAGGTCTTCCGAAACATCCTTTTTGTCTTTGGTGTCTTCGGTGCGTCCTTCGGCGGCTGCGAGCATATCGGCGACTTCGATGGGTGGGACGGTTTCTTCCGTCGCATTGAGCGAGGGGATGTTTTCACGTGCCTTGATCGTGAGTTTCTTTTTTTCCGGATACAGTTTGGCTTTCAGTTCCGCATCCGAACCGACGCTGACCCACTCTTCAGCTTCAGCATCGTAGTAGACGGTTTCATCGGTGACTTGTCCGTTCTCTGCCAGTGAGATAAGTTGTTCGATATCGAACGGCCCGCGGGCTTCGGTATCGGACTCATTGCGGATGTAATACTCCTGCGGATCCATGGGCCGGAAAGTGTTGGAGCGGGGGGCGGGTCGCAAGGTTGATTTTAGCCACCCCTCCGGGGCTTACATCCGGGTGAGCGTCCGCAAGCCGAGAAGGTGAAGCCCGGTTTCAAGTATCAGCAGCGTGCGGGAGCAGAGTCGGAGCCGGCGTGCTCGGACCGCGGCGTCGTCCACGGCGACTTTGTCGGCGGCGTAGAATCCGCTAAATTCTCCGGCGAGTTCAAAGAGATATAGACCGAGTACATGGGGGCGCAGGGGGCCCACCGCTGACGCCAATGCCTCCGGGAATTTGGTGAGCTTCCGGGCGAGCGCGATTTCAGTCGGGGTTTCCAACGCGGTCGCGGCCTCAAATGAAGTGGCTTCAGCGGGGGATTGATCGAGTTTACGGAATATCGAGCGGATCCGGGCGACGGCGTAGAGCAAATAGGCCGCCGTATTACCCTCGAGGGAAATCATCTTGTCCCACGAGAACACGTAGTCGGTGCTGCGGTTCTGGCAGAGGTCGGCATATTGCACGGAACCGACGCCCACGACGCGGGCGATCTCAGCTTGTTCTTCGGCGGGGAGCTGGGCGCTCTTTTCGGCGACGAGCGCAGCCGCGCGTTCGGTGGCCTCAGCCAGGAGCTCGCGCAATTTGATGTTCTCACCGGAGCGGGTTTTGAGGGGCTTGTTGTTCTCACCCAGAACCGTGCCAAACGAGGTGTGTTCAAGTCGGGGAAGCACGCGTCCCGTCTTCTCGAACCATTTGGCGGCGGTGAGGAAGAGTTGTTGGCAGTGATCACCTTGGCGGGAATCGATCACGTAGATCGCGGCGTCGGCGGCAAAATGTTCGCGACGATAAAGCAGGGTGGCGAGGTCGGTGGAGGCGTAATTCGCGGCACCGTCGCTCTTGCGAATCATGAAAGGCTGCGACTTGAAGCGAGGATGCTCCGGGTGGAAGACCACGAGGGCACCTTGGCTTTCTTCCGCGAGACCGGTTTCGCTCAGCTCGGTGTAAACCTGCTCGACCTTGTCGTTGTAGAAACTCTCACCGAGCGTGTAGTCGAATTTGATTCCGAGTTGGTCGTAGATCTTTTGAAACGCCTCGAGCGACACCTCGTTGATTCGACGCCAAATCGCGATGTTTTCGTCGTCTCCGGATTGCAGCTTAACCAATTCCTGGCGGGCATCCCGCAGCGCGGATTCGTCCTCATCGGCAGCCTTGTTGCCCACCTTGTAAAGGCGTTCGAACTCCTCCAGGGGGTCGCTGGCCAACGCTTCGGCGTTCAGTTCGCGTTTGTAGGCCCAGATGAGTTTGCCAAATCCCGTGCCCCAATCGCCGATATGATTGTCACGGATGACTTTAGCGCCACTGAAATCGAGCAGTCGCGAGATGGCTTCACCGATGACGGCGGAGCGCAAGTGACCGACATGCATCTGTTTGGCCGTGTTGGGCGCACTGTAGTCGACGACGTAGACTTGGCCGGCCTCGGGCTGGGCGGACTTGGCGCCGGCTCGCAGGGCCGCTTCGTCGCTGTAGGCGGCCAACCAGGCATTGAGGGTCGGTTCTTTGAGCGTGAAATTGAGAAACCCCGGGCCCGCGATCTGCACGTCACACTGGGAGGTGAGATCATCCGGCAGTGCTGCCATCACTTTTTCTGCCAGTGCGCGGGGGTTTTGCTGGGTGCGTTTGGCGTAGGGGAGCACGCCGTTGGCCTGGAAATCACCGTGGCGTGGATCCGCCATGCGCACCTCCGGGGTGAAAATCGAGGAGTCCAACTCCAACTTGGCCGCCACCTCATTGAGGGCGGTGGCAATTGCCGGGGCAAAATTGAACGGAACAGGCATTTTTTCACTCAACGGATGGCCTCCCCAAGCGCGCAAGCGTGGATTTTACGGGACATTTCTACTCATTTTGCCTGTTTGGAGGTATGCTAATTCTAGGTTAAATCACTATGAATGAATAAGATATATTCAGTTTTGGGCTATTAGAATCTGTTATTTCGGCTCGACAGAGGCCGAAAATTTGTCCTAACCTTAACGGTTTACGGCCAAAAAAGGCCCTCCGCAGTATTCAATAGCAACCATGAGCAAACGCACCTTGCCCGCCCGCAGGTTTATCAAGCCTACCTTCGAATTCCTCATCGAAAAAAAGCGTGATGGCGGCGAATTTTCCCAAGAAGAGATTCGCTACATCATCGACAGCACCCTCGATGGAGACTTACCCGAGCACCAATTATCGGCGCTGCTTATGGCGGTCTATTTCCAGCAAATGTCTGCCCAGGAGACTGCTGAACTGACGGAAGAAATGATGCTTTCCGGGGAGGTCATCGACCTCTCCCACATTGCGAAGCCGAAGATCGATAAGTATTCCACCGGTGGAGTGGGTGACAAAACGTCCCTCGTGCTCGTTCCTCTGGCGATGGCCGCCGGGGTGGTCGTGCCCATGATGTGTGGCATCGAGCATGATTACACCATCAGCACGCTCACCAAGCTCTCCGCTGTTCCCGGATTCAAAAAAGAGCTCTCGATTGAACACTTTGTGAAGCAACTCGGCAAAATTGGTGGTTCGATCGTCAAACAAGACGTCGAACTCGCTCCCGCCGACGCCAAATTCTACGCCATGCGCAAGTCCACCGGGACCATCCCGAGCTTGCCGCTCATCACCGGCTCCGTCCTCTCCAAGAAACTCGCCGAAGGCTCCGAAGGCCTCGTGATCGACGTCAAATGGGGTAACGGATCGTTCATCAAGGACCTCGAACAAGCGAAGCAACTCGCTCGTTCTATGACCCGCGTCGGCCGCTCCATGAAGCGCCGCTGTGTCGCGCTCGTCACCGACATGAACCAACCGCTCGGTGATACCGTGGGCACGTCCCTTGAGCTTAAGGAAGCGATTTCCCTGCTCAAGGGCGAAGGCCCCGAGGATCTTCAGGAGCTCGTGCTCAAATTGGGCATGGAGATTGTCCGTCTCGCCGGTGTCGCCGGTTCGACGCTCTCCGCCAAACAGACCGTGCAACGCCACCTCAAGGACGGCACCGCGCTGCAGAAGCTCAAGGATCTTATCGAAGCGCAGGGTGGCGACACCTCTTACATCGACGATCCCGAGAAATTCCCGGAAGCGAAACACATCCGCAAACTGCCCGCGCCGAAGCGTGGTTATGTTCACACCATCAATGCGGCCATGATTGCCCGCGGCGTTCACATGCTTGGCGCTGGTCTCACCGGCAAGAGCAAGAAAATCGACTATGCGGTCGGAGTTTCCGAAGTGCGCAAGGTGGGCACCCAAGTGAAACAGGGTGAACCGCTGATGATGATCCACTACAACGACGAGGCGAAGCTCGAGCAGGCGCTCGAATACTTCAAGAGCGCCTATCGTCTCGCGCCCAAGCGTCCGACTCCTCCGCCCCTGGTGGTCGAGCGGGTCGCCTGATCGCGATCGCGTTACAGACTTGCGAAGGCCGGTGTTATGCACCGGCCTTTTTGCTGCCCGATGCCTGACGATTCCGCACCACGTTCGATTCCTCTTGAGAACCGCCCCAAGCCCTGGGCGCAGCTGAAGTTCTTTACCTTTCAGCCGGCCATTTTCCCGCGCATGTTGGGCAAGGTTGCGGGCGGCACGCCGCACGGCGAATGGGTCACGGTTTACAACAAGGCCGGTGAAGTTTGCGGGAACGGTCTCTACAACGGCCGGGCCAAGATTCCCCTGCGCGTGGTGCGCCACGGCCCGGAATCGGTCGCCGAAGCGGATTACTGGCCGGAGGCACTTCGGCGGGCGGTCGCGTTACGCCGGGACCTGCTCAAACTCGACGAAACCACGGACGCTTATCGGCTGATTAACTCCGACGGCGACGGTCTCAGCGGACTGACCATCGATCGTTACGGTGATACCTTGCTCTGCGATGTGATGAGTCTGGGCATCGCGCAACGCTTGCCGGAATGGTTACCGATGCTCCACGAATTGGCCGGAACCCGCTATGCCCGCGTACATGTCGATCACGACTTGGGTAGTCTGGAAGGAATTCGTCCTTCCACGTTCAATGAAACCAACGCCGCGGCGCCGACCAAGGTGAAGATTCGCGAACACGGCATCCGTTATGAGGTGGATTTTGCGGAAGGACACAAAACGGGATTCTTCTGCGACCAACGCGAAAATCGCCGGTTGCTCACCAAGTTCACGCAAGGCGCCCGGGTCCTTGACCTGTGCTGCTATACCTCCGGTTTCTCTCTCAACGCAAAACTGCAGGGCGGGGCGGACGAAGTTACCGCCGTCGACTTGGACGAGACCGCCATCGCTCAAGCGAAGCGGAACGCCAATTTAAATCAAACCCGGATCCGCTATGTGCACGCCGATGCGTTTGCCTATGCCCGGCAAATGCAGACCAACGGCGAGAAATTTGACGTCGTGGTCTGTGATCCCCCCAAGTTTATCCTGACCCGTGAGCCCGCGGGAGCCGCGGAAGGTCGTCGCAAATACGAAGACCTCAACACGCTCGCCATCTCGTTGGTAAATCCCGGAGGTATCTTCGTGACATGCTCGTGCTCCGGTCTGTTGTCGGCGGAGAACTTCGAACATGCCGTAACGAAAGCGGCTCATCGTCTCGATCGGCGCCTCCAATTCTTCGAACGTACGGGTCCGGGGGCCGATCACCCCGTCTATTCCAACGCTCCCGACCAGAGATACCTCAAAGTCCTCTGGGCCCGCGTCGTGTAGAAGGGGTCAGGTCGTGTTTTCTTAATTTATTAATTAAGAAAACACGACCTGACCCCCTATAGGAGACGTTATTCTTTGGCGCGGCCCATGTAGGAGCCGTCGGTGGTGCTGATCTGTAGTTTTTCGCCTTCCTTGATGAAGAGCGGCACCTGGACGACCATACCGGTTTCCATGGTGGCGGGCTTTTGCACGTTGCTGGCGGTGTCACCCTTGATGCCCTCAGCGCTCTCGGTGACTTCCAAGACCACGGAAGGGGGGAGGTCGATGGTCAGAGGTTTGTCATCGACGTAG
>CBFHXU010000164.1:0-6805 GCA_965659875.1 uncultured Opitutaceae bacterium | reverse complement strand
ACTATATTGATATTAAGCGTTTAACCCCTTCCCTTCCTCCGCGCTCATGCCGCCTTTAGCCAACACCGCCTGGCAGGCGATCGTCGACTGAAGGTTGCGGAATAAACTCATTTCCATTCGCTCTCATTCACATGCGATTCATTGCTAAACTCCTTTTCTTGGTGGCTCTGCTGGCGTCTGCAGGCTGCTCGGCCCGGGCCAGCGACGCTGAACCCACGACCAAGCCCGCGGCGGGTATCGAACCCGTGGAGAAATCCGTCGCTGAGTGGCGGGCGGAGCTTACCGCCGAACAATTTCATATTCTCCGCGAGGCAGGCACCGAACGCGCGTTCACCAGTCCCCTCCTCAACGAGAAGCGCAAAGGGACCTTTGTATGCGCCGCGTGCGAGCTTCCTCTGTTCGATGCCAAAACCAAATACAAGTCCGGCACCGGTTGGCCGAGTTTTTGGAAGCCAATCAAGGAAGGTCACGTGCTTGATGTGCCGGATAACAAATTTGGCTGGAACCGCACCGAGAATATCTGCGCCCGTTGTGAGAGTCACCTGGGCCATGTCTTCAATGACGGACCTCGACCGACCGGTCTGCGTTACTGCATGAACGGCTTGGCGCTTAAGTTCGTGCCGAGCGAGTAGCGCGACGAGTGTCGGACGCCAGCTGTCAGGGATCATCCGCCCTCGCGGGGCCACCACTCCAACGCTATTGATTGCCACAAAAAGGCACAAAATACCCGAAAACCATCAGCCATCGCGCTAGCTCGAAGGTAAACGCACCGGGCTCGGCGAGCCTGGCTACAGCATACTGACCGCAGTCGGGCGGCCCGGCGGGCCGTCCCTACCCTCACACTTGTTTTTGTGATTTTTTGCGACTCTTTGTGGCTATCACCTAATCCTGTCTCAACGCCCTCGCGGGGCCACCACTCCAACGCTATTGATTGCCACAAAAAGGCTCAAAATTCACAAAAACCGTCCGCCGCCTGCGGCGGAAGTAACAAGTTCCAAGTATCAAGTAACAGAAGCCGTCAGCATTACTCGACGCTATCCCCACCCGATTCAGTGCGTCAGCTTTATGTGAATTCTGTGCCTTTTGTGGCTGAACTTGCCGCGGCGGTTTGCGGCGAAACCGCCCTACCTCGGTCAACTGAGGAGAAAGAGGAAAGATAAAGAGTAACGAGAAAGAATACGAGCCGACGAGTTGGCTTCGGTGAGACGATCCCGATTCACTTCAGCGCGGCGGCCCAGATGTCTTCTTTGAAGCCTACCAGTCCGGTGTCGCCGGTCAGGGCGAACGGGCGTTTCACCAGATTGCCATTGCCGTTCAGCAAGGCGAAGGCTTCAGCCGCGGGCATCGATTCCAATTTTGGACCAAGCTTCATTTCACGATAGTCGCCGCCAGAGGTATTGAAGAGTTTCTTAAGATTTCCCTCTTGTGCGGCGAGCATGCGTTTGAGCTCTGCCTTGGTGGGAGGTGTTTCCCGAATCGGTTTTTCCTGAAAGGCGATCTCCTCTGCCTCGAGCCATTTTACGGCCTTACGGCAGGTGCTGCATTTTTTGTAAGTGTAGACGACGAGCGGTTTCATTGCACCCAACTCACATCGCGAATCACGAACTGCCAATCCCCTTTATACATTCCCAATTCACCGTAGAAACTGAGTGCACGGCTGCGCACCGCCTGGGCTTCCAACAGTTCCTTGGCCTGCGACTGCGGGGCGTAGATCTGAAACAACTTGCCGCCGAAGCGCACCTTCGGGTTGCGGGCCCCAATCGCGGGTCCACTGACTTTAAATAATTTTCCCGTCCAACTCCCATCCTGCAGGTCGGTATTTTTGGGCAATGCATCCAAGCGGAGTGCTTTATTCAAATCCACGCCGGCATAGTTGACCGACCAGACATCCGCGGTGGGCGCTTCGTCGGACGCATTCTCCACCGGCATCCATTTGGTCGGCAGGTTTTGATCGACGGAACGAAAGTGCGCGTAGATCGGCAAGTGATCCGAATAGCCGGATCCGGAGGGACCTCCGCTACTCCAGCGCCTGGGTGCTCCCGCCGGATTGGCATTCATCCCGGGGACCCGCGCGACGCGGAACGAGTTATCCTGATATTGAACCCCCGCCCAATTGTGTAGGCCTCGTGAAATAATGAGATGCATCAATGTGCCCCACTCTCCCCGATAGACGTCGCTCCCCCGCAAGGGTGGCTCGAGTTCATACCATAAATTATAGAGATCAATATCACCGCGGCGCAGGTCCTCTTCGCTGTAGCCGACGCGTAAAACGTCATCCACTCCCGTGCGTGGCATGTCGGGGTAACGCACCTTTTGGTTATACTGCGAATTCAGGTCTCCCCCGATGATCACATCGGCCAATGGGTCGTTGGCGAAAATCACGTCCAACCGATCACGCAAGACACCGGCGTTCTGCACCCGGATCCGCTCCATCGCAGTCGTGCCCGCGCCGGACTTCCAATGGTTGTTAAACACGAACACCCGTTGGCCATCGATCTCGATTTCGGTTTCGAGAATCATGCGCGCCGACTCAACCGCGTGTTGACGCGTTATCACGATGGGAAATTTTGAAAGCGTCACGCACTTGATCGCACGGCCCGATTTCGATGGTGGCGGTGAAGGTTCGTCACTGCCCACCGCCATCTCATATCCGGTGAGTCCCACGTCCTGGAGCGCTTTCAACAACCAGACCTCGGCCGGCACGCCTTTCAGTTTCGGCGGCAGCGGCGATTGCCCCAACAGCGTCGGCAAATCCGTGCCCCGCCACTGGGCCAGAAACGCATCGATATCATCGACCGTCGAATCCGGTGTCTGATCGATCTCGATCTCCTGCAGCAAAATGATATCAGGTCCGGCGCCGCCGCGGAATTTTTGCAAGATCTTCGCCGCATTCGTCGCTTTGGTGGCGACATGAGCCGGAGTGTAGGTATCCGCCTGGTAATCGTCATAAACCGCGACGCCATCGGCATCGTGGAGGTTTTCAACATTGTAGACCGCAACCGTAAACGACTGCGCGCTCCAAACCGAAAGTGCGGATAGGGCGAACCAAGCGCCATGGGCAGATATGCGGGCCAGCATGCAGACACTTTAGGCGACTCCGGGACGGTTGCCAGTCGATTAGCTAATTCTCCCCCACTTAGGGGAAACCTGTATTCCCGCTCGCCCCACCCGCCCGATCCTCTTTGGATATCCTCAAACTCACCCTCCAGCTGAGACTCCCATGAACATCTCCCCACTTCGCTTTCTCGCAGCCCTGCTGATTTCGGTCATCGGCCTCGCTTCCATCACCAGTGCTCAACTCGCATTCCAATTCAATTTTACCGATAGCGGCTCCGGCTTCAACGACCCCACGCTCGGCACGGCTCGCCGCACAGCCTTGGAGGAAGCAGCCCAGTCTTTGATCAACCAGCTCAGCTTGCCCCGGCAAGTTACTTTGCAGTTCGATGATTCTTCTGTGACCGAGGACAATGACACGCTAGCCAGCGCAGGCAGCGGGGTAGTAGGAACCGACAACGGATTTCTGCCCACCGTCGCCCAACACAAAGCGCAGACCGGGGTGGACTCCAACGGCAGTGAGGCGGACGGTCAGATCAATTGGAATTCCTCCCCCACCTGGGATCTTGACGATTCAGTCGCCGAAGACGCCTACGATTTCAAGAGCACCGCCATTCACGAGATCCTTCATGCCATGGGATTTTTGGGAGCCATCACCTCAACCGGAGGGGGAATTTTCGAAGAGCCAGGCCAACCCGATGGCTGATATACCTTCGATCAATATCTCGTCAACAGCGCGAACTCCCGCTTCGTCACCCAGCAGTTTGCTTTCCAAACGTCGCAACTGGGTGATCTCACCGGCGGCTCAAGTGTCTTCTTCAATGGCACCAACGCCGTCGCGGCCAACAACGGTCAGCCCGTGGTCATTTACTCTCCCACCACCTGGGAGGAAGGCAGCAGCCTCAGTCACACCGATGACGCCACCTACACCGGTGACAACTCGCTCATGATGAACTCCGCCGCAGATCCCGGACCGAGCGACCGTATCCTCAGCGCCATCGAGTTGGGCATTCTCAAAGACCTCGGCTACGAAATCGGCGGTAGCAGCGAGTTTGCCTACCTCACCAACATCTCCGTACGCACCAATGCTGGTAGCGGCGCCCAAACCCTCTTCGCCGGTTTTGCCATTAGTGGCGGCGACAAACCCCTCCTCATCCGCGGAATCGGACCGACCCTCGGAAACTTTGGCGTAAACGGGGCCATCGCCGATCCGTCGCTGGGACTCTTCTCCGGCACGACCGAAACTCAATCCAACGACAATTGGGACGCCTCCGCCTCCACCGTGTTTCAAACCGTGGGTGCATTCGCTCTCCCCGACAACAGCCTCGATGCCGCTCTGGTCGCGACTCTCGCATCCGGCTCCTTTACCGCGCAGGTCACCGGCAACGGTGGCACCACGGGCATCGCCCTCGCCGAAATCTACGACACCGCATCGCCCACCACTGCTACGGGACCTCGACTGACCAATGTCTCCGCGCGCTCCCAGGTCGGCACTGGAGCCGAAGTGCTCGTCGCGGGTTTCGTGATCGGTGGCACGGGAACGAAAAATCTGCTCATCCGCGGAGTCGGCCCCACGCTCGGCGACTTCGGCGTCACCGGTTCATTAGCTGATCCGCAGCTCACGCTCTTCAAATCTGAAAACGGTGGTTCCACCCAGCTCCAAACCAACGACAATTGGGACAGCGCCGCGCTATTGGATACCGCCAATCGCGTCGGCGCCTTTGCTCTACCCGCCGGCAGCCTCGATGCGGGCCTGCTCGTAAATCTCTCGCCGGGTGCCTACACCGTGCAACTCTCCGGCGTGAGCAACGGCACCGGCGTGGGCCTGATCGAAGTTTACGATGCCGACTAGTTCGCTCGTCAAAATCCAATCACTCACCCTGCGGCGAGGTCCCAAAACCCTCCTCAATCGACTCGATTGGAAGGTTAGCCCCGGCGAGCACTGGGTCATCATGGGGCCCAACGGTTGCGGCAAAACTTCGCTGCTGCGCAGCCTGACCGGTTTCCTGACGCCGACCTCAGGCGACATCACCCTACTCGGCGAAACGTATGGCGAATGCGATTGGCGCGAGGTGCGTCGCAACATCGCCTTGGTCTCCTCCTCGTTGCAACCGCACATTCCCGGCGGTGAACCCGCGATCGAAACCGTGATCAGCGGCATCTATGATCAGCTCGATTTCTGGGGGAAGGCCACCCCCGCCGACCATCGTCTCGCCAAACGTATCCTCACCCAACTCGACGCCAAGGAAATCATCCACCGCGAGTGGGCCTACCTTTCCCAAGGCGAACGCCAACGCGTGCTGATTGCCCGTGCCCTGGCCGCCGACCCCAAAGTCCTGATTCTGGACGAACCGTGCGCCGGGCTCGACCCCGTAGCGCGTTCCGAGTTCTTGATAGCGATGGATAAAATTACGGCCAACCCCAGCGGGCCGACAGTCATCCTCGTGACGCATCACGTCGAAGAAATCACCCCGGGGTTCTCCCATCTTATGCTCCTTTCGCGGGGGAAAAAGCTCTCCGCCGGTGAACTGAAAAAGCACCTCAATTCCGCGAAGCTGACCGCCGCCTTCGAACGTCCCGTGCGCCTCCGGAAATCCGGTGCGAGTTGGCAACTTAAGTTGGCTCCCCCACCCGACTGAATAAACTCGCCTAACCGTAATCCGCCAGACGGAGAACGTCTCCTGGTTGCAAGGGCAAAGCTCGGGCTGCGGCCAAGGACTTCAGGGTCTGGAAAATCAACCGCCCATTGCGCACCACCGCGAGCGCACGGTTCGCGGTTTCCAGTTTAGCCATGGCGCTGCCGCCGTAAACATTCAGGCCGGCCCGCCAAGGCACCCGCACCACCTGATCGCGACTCGTATCCACAAACGTAACCATCCCGGTCCGGGACATACGGGAGAGATTGGAAATCGTCGCGGCACTCAGATCACCCACCGCACGCAACGAGGTTGCGGAAACGCGCGTGCCACTTCTCACCGCCGTGCCCGCCACCCGTCCACCGCCCTCCACCGTGGTCCCGGTCAAATTTCCCGACGTTCGCACGGTAGCTCCGCCCACTCTGCCTGTGGCGCGCACGGTGCCACCGGTGAGCGACCCACTCGCGCGAACCGATGACGCTGAAACGCGCGTGCCACTTCTTATGGCCGAGCGAGCCACGCGACCACCGCCTTGCACTCCACCGCTGGAAACGGCACCGGTGGTTCGCAACGATGTCGCAGAAACGCGGGAGGCCGAACGCACACCGGAAACGGCCACGCGTCCGGTTCCGGTCGCAGCGCCACTCGCCGTCGAACCGACGGCAGCACTGGTGGAACCTACCGCGCCGAGGGCCGAGCCCATCCCCTTGGCGACCGCCTTGCTTCCCGCCCCAATCATTGAAGCCGCCGAAGTAACCGGCGCCGTATAAGTCCTGGCCGCATCCATCAGGGTGCAGCCGGTTTGAGAGATCAGCGTAAAGAGGAGTAAACCAGCGATTGGCCAAAAGGGCCTCATGCGACGGACGATGACGCCACCGCCAATCTGGTCAACTCGCTCGTCCATGGAAATTCATCGATGGAGATATTCAACAAACTGCTCCCGTGCGCATTTTTCAGTCTCGTCCCAAGCGGGGTGAAACATTACCAAATATGCGATGTCGAAGTCCTTCCGGTTCGTCCTGCGGACGAATCCGCCCGAGTATTCGCCCCCCCTGAATATCCCCACCCCTTAACCCACATCCCTATTCTCAGCATGGTGCTCCCCCTCGATCGTT
>CBFHXU010000163.1:0-6846 GCA_965659875.1 uncultured Opitutaceae bacterium | reverse complement strand
GATCCGGGGTTCTGGATATTCAGATCTCCGTAACCCATGTCATCAGCGTAGATGATGACGATGTTGGGACGATCAGTGGCGTGCAGGAGTGATGAGGCTCCAACGAGCGCGAGCAGCGCAATACAGATGTAAGACGAGGTTTTCACAGGAGGGTAAGCTGAGAACTTTAAAGGAGATGGTAGAATCCGGGTAAAGTAACCTATTAGGTTACTTTCCTCACTGCGGCTGATAGGATCGGTGAGGAGGGGAGATTAGCGCAGGGATGAGATTAGCGGAGGATAATCTTGAGGTTCTTGGCGTGCGCCACCGTCGATCCTTCGAACCAGATGGCGACCGAGCCGGAGGTATCGGCGCCCGATTTCAGGTCGTTGACGATGAGAGTCGGTTGTTCGCGTCCGTCGATAAAGAGTTGAGCTTTGTTGCCGTCCACCTCGATGCGAAGGTTAATCCAAGTCGCGGGTGTGATGTCCACGTAGGATTCGTAACGCGAAGGCGTTTCCTTGCGCAGTTTGAACCAAGGATGATCCGGATGGTGGATATATTGGACGGTGTGGTTGCGTCGCTCTTGATCCTCCGCGCGTCCATTGGTGGGTCGCAGATAAAAACAATCGTAGGTCTCGCGGTCTTCCTGCAGACGGAAGGCGACACCGACAAATCCACGGGCACCACCCGAAGCTCCGGGGCTCGGTTCACCCGCCAGATCGACTTCAATGGTGCCGTTTTTGAACCCGAGGCTTGTCACGATCGCGAGATGGTTTACGCGCTGGCGATCGGGAGCAGGCGGGGTGGATGAGGTTAAACGCAGAGCAGCGTGACCCTGGTAGGTAACCGATTCGGCTTTAACATTGTGGAGATTGAGATCGCCCGCTGTTTCGAGCGAAAGCGTGGTGGCGTGAACGATACTTGAAGTGACGGCCAGGCATACGGCACTGACCGTTACACTGATCAAGCGGGGGAGATGATGCAGTATTTTCATGGGGGTAGCGTGAGAGGGTGTTGTGACTACTCGCTGTGCGTCGATTGGCGTTCGTAAAGCGTGCGGTAGAGAGGATTATTGGCGATGAGTTCGGAGTGCGTGCCTTGAGCGGCGATTCGGCCTTTATCGAATACCAGAATCATCGATGCGTCGCGGATGGTGCTGAAACGGTGCGCGATGATGAGCACGGTCTTGCCGACCACGAGTTTGCGCAAAGCCTTCTGGATGGCGGCCTCGCTTTCGCTGTCGAGAGCACTGGTGGCCTCGTCGAGAATGAGGATCGGGGCATCGCGCAGGAAAGCACGGGCGAGGGCGAGGCGCTGGCGTTGGCCGCCGGAGAGGGAAGCGCCGCGTTCGCCGACGATGGTTTCGTAACCGTCGGGTAGTGATTCGATGAAGTCGTGAGCGTAGGCGGCCTGGGCGGCGTGTTCGACTTCTTGGCGGGTAGCGCCGGGGCGACTCAGAAGCAGGTTATTGTAAACCGTATCGTCGAAGAGCACGGACTCTTGGGACACGATGCCGATTTGTTGGCGGAGGTCCGCGAGCGTGACGTCGCGCACGTTGGTGCCATCGACTTTAACGGCGCCGGTCACCGCCTCGTAAAAACGGGGGACAAGATTGGCAAAAGTCGATTTACCGGCGCCGCTGGGTCCGACCAAAGCGCAAACCGTGCCCGCCGGGATGTTCACATTGATATCTTGCAGCACGGGTTCGCCTTCGCGGTAAGCAAAGGAAACATTCTCCAATGTGAGGTCGCCTGAGGCGGAATTGAACGGCTTCGGGTTCGTCGGATCCTGAATGGCCACCGGTTCATTTAAGACCATCTCGATTCGTTCGAGGGCGGCTTGGCCTTTCTTTATTTCATTATTCAGGCCGCCGAGTTTTTTGATCGGTTCGTAGCTCAGATAGAGCGCGGTGATGAGCGCGAGGAACGACTCCAGAGGCACGTTGGAACGATACGCGTAAATGAGCGTGATGGAGATACCGACGGCGGAGATGATTTCGATCGCCGGGTTCAGGGCCTGTTGGTATTTTACCACCTTCATTTGGAACCCCACCAGAGCCTGACTGATGCCCCGGAATTTGCCGATTTCGCGTTCCTCCAAACTGAAGGCGCGCACCTCGCGGGCGGCGCTTAGGTTTTCACTAAAGCGACCCGTGATGGAGCCCAGTTCGGCCTGCACCTCTTGGGCGCGACGCACGATCTTTTTTCCGACAAAACGAATGGGCAGCACGCAGAGGGGAACGACGGCGAGGCAAACCAACACCAGGGCGACGCCCTTTTCATTGAAGGCCACCCAGATCAGGAATCCGACCGATCCCAGCAAGGTCGCCGGTTGGCGCATGATCTCGTTGGCGGCGAACGTCAGGGTGAATTGAAGCTGGTTGGTGTCCGCCAGCCCGCGGGAAATCAGATCGCCGCTGGACTGACGTTGCAGAAACGACAGCGGTAGTCGCTGCAGCTTGGCGAAAAAATCGAGCCGGATTTTTTCCAACACGCGCACCCCGGCCAGCTGCACCAAGTAAACATTGGCGTAGCCTGAAAGGCCCCGAATAAAGAAGATCAACGGTAGCCAAGCGGCAACCAGCGCGAGTTCCCAATTGGTCAAAGCCTCCGCATCGGGCGCAAAGATCTGCGGGAAGACCCACTTCATCATGAGCGGTAGACCGGCACCGTTGGCCGCACCGAAAACCAGGCCGCAGAGCAAAGCTGCGACCAACGTGCTCCGCACCGGCTTCAGATAGCCGATAAACGGTCGGAAGCGTTTCATCGTTGATCTCCCGGGTAGATGAGTGGAATTACGCTGCGTCCATTGCGCCGGTAGTGCAGGAAATCGGAATCGAGTGTGAATACTCTGCTACGCGGAAATATTTCAGACATTCTGACCAAGCAGGCATCCGCCAATGACATAGGGGTGTCTCGGTATTTGGACATCAAATTGAGGACGGCTTCGAATTGCGGCCCGAGATAGAAATCCAGTTGAAGGATGCCGTCGGTGACCAGCCCCGTGAGTCGATCGATTGGCTGATTTTTTTTTCGAAGTAAGAACACACATTCCGAGAAGACCGACTCGCAGGTGTGAAGCGGATCTTTAAATCGTTTGAGCTGATCGACAGACCAATGGTGAGCAGAATCGTTTCGATCCAACAAAGCCACGAGAGGGCCGGTATCAACGAGGGTTGGATTCTCCATAACCGTCCATCGTCTTCGAAAGCTCAGATAAATTTCCGGGACCATCCAGGCTCCCGATCAGGTGCGCTGCTTTCTCGGCCAACGAGCCGGGCGGGTAGGATTGAGAATCCTGCAAATTATCAAATGCCTCTCGGAGCACCTCCGATTGCGACGTGCGGCGTTTCTTGGCCTCGCGTTGCAATCGAGCGTGCTGACTGGGAGTCATTTTGACCGTTACGGTAGGCATGGCTAAATTGGTATTACCAATATGGCAGACTGTCAATACGCCACCGGTTTCCCAAAAATTAATCCTTCGACGACCTTACATCGAGGGCGTCACGGAGACCGTCGCCGAGGAAGTTGAGCGAGAAGAGGGTGAGGGAGAAGACGACACCCGGGAACATGAGCAACCAGGGGTATTCTTCCATCTTCTCGGCACCGTCCTTGATGAGCACGCCCCACGAGCTGAGCGGAGGCTGCACGCCGAGGCCGAGGAAGCTCAGGAAGGCTTCCAGCAACATGACCGCGGGGATCGTCAGCGTCGTGTAGACGATGATCGGTCCGAGGATGTTCGGGATCATGTGACGGAAGATGATACGGCGTTTGCCGAGCCCAATGGATCGGGCGGCTTCAATAAATTCCATCTTCTTGAGCGACATGATTTGTCCACGGACAATCCGAGCCATCGTGAGCCATTCGACCGCGCCGATGGCAAGGAAGAGCAGCCAGATGTCACGGCCGAAGAAGACCATCAGCAGAATCACGAAGATCGTGAAGGGTAGGGCATACATGATGTCGACGATGCGCATCATGAGGGAATCGATCTTGCCGCCGAAGAACCCGGCGACCGCGCCATAAACGACGCCAATGGTCAGCGCGACAAACGTAGCGCAGAGGCCGACGCCGATGGAGATACGACCACCGACGAGCAAACGCACGAGGAGGTCGCGGCCGAGTTGGTCGGTGCCGAGCCAGTGGGCACCACTCGGGGGAGAGAAGGTATTGTTGAGGTTGTTTTCCTCGTAGCCGTAGGGGCTCAGCCAGGGACCGACGATACAGGCGACAGCGAGGAGGATGAGCACGGAGCCGCCGAAAACGGCGAGCTTGTTCTTGGCGAGGCGATGCCAAGCGTCCTTCCAGAGGGAGGTGCCTTCTTCGAGATCTTCCGGAGCCGGTATGCCGGTCGGGAGTTGGTCAGCGGAGGGGGAGAGTGAGACAGACATGGCGGCTTAATCGAATTTGAGTTTCGGGTTCAGCCACACCTGCACCACGTCGACGACGAGGTTCAGGACAATAATGAGGCTCGCGTAGAGAATGACGGTGCCGAGCACCAGGGTGTAGTCGCGGTTGAAGGCGCTGTTCACAAATTCGCGGCCGAGCCCGGGGATTTGGAAGATCGTTTCGATCACGAAAGAACCGGTCAGGATGCCGGCGATGGCCGGTCCGAGGAACGACACCACCGGGAGCAAACCACCCTTGAGGGCGTGGCGAAAGATGACCCTGAACTCACTGGCCCCCTTGGCCCGGGCGGTGCGGATATAATCCTGATTGAGAATCTCCAACATGCCGCCCCGGGTGAGGCGGGCGACGTAAGCCGAATAAACCAAACCGAGCGTCGCGGCGGGCAGCACCCGATCATAACTGGTATACCAACCGGAGGCGTTGAACCATCCGAGATAAATGGCAAAGAACAGCACGAGCAACGGACCCAATACAAAGGTCGGAATACAGATGCCGGTCATGGCGATAGCGGAGGAAAAGTAGTCCAACCACGTGTTACGTTTGATTGCCGCGATCACCCCGAGGGTAATGCCAAAGACCAACGCCACGACCAAAGAAGTCAGACCCAACTCTAAAGAGACGGGCAGTTTACTGCTAATGATCTCGTTGACGGTACGGTTGGGGTATTTGAAGGAAGGACCAAAGTCGGAACCGATTGAGCGTTTTAAGTCCCAGTCCACAAATATTGGCTCATAGAAGTTCTTATAAAACCTACTTTGCTTGGGTTTAGCGTCTCGGTCCTGCCACATTGCCACTGGACTCAATGCTCGAAACAGATCGGCAGTATTGCTGAATTTGGGACGTAGCGAATTCAGGTAGTCGAAGTATTGTTGGTAGAGCGGCTTATCCAGACCGTAGTGTGCTTCGAGGTTGGCCTTAATCTCGGGGCTGACTGCCTTTTCCGAGGTGAAGGGGCCTCCGGGCACAAACCGGATCATGAAAAAAGTCGCCGTGATGATGATCAGCAGGACCGGAATGGTCTCCAGCAGTCGTCGAGCGATGAATCGAAACATGGATTGAGAGAAAACGAGTTATATCCCCGTGAAAGCGCGGGGTAAGATTTTGAAAAGAGCTTGGGGCGCAATGACCGCCACAAAAGCACAAAAATAGCCTATTTTGTCCTCATCACCTCACCGACTGCCCCGCCCGAGGATGGCCACGGGCACCTTCGCGAGCAGGATTTTGACGTCCAGCCAGAGGGACCATTGGTCGATATAGGTGAGGTCCAGCCTCACTCAGTCGGAGAAATCCGCCAGATCACTGCGTCCGCTAATCTGCCAAAGTCCCGTGAGGCCGGGTTTGACGCTAAGACGCCGTCGGTCGGCGCCTTCGGAAATTGCCTGCACTTCGGAAACGGGCAGAGGGCGGGGACCCACGAGACTCATTTCGCCGCGCAAAACGTTCCAGAGTTGCGGCAGCTCGTCCAAACTGTGGCGGCGAAGGATGCGTCCGAACCCCGTCACCCGCGGGTCGTGCCTCATCTTGAAGACCGGTCCCTTCATCTCGTTTTGGTCGGCGAGTTGTGCTTTTTCCGCCTCCGCGCCGACGCGCATGGTACGAAATTTGAGCATGGAGAATTCGCGTCCGTTTTTGCCGGCGCGGGATTGGTGGAACAATACGGGGCCGCGAGAGGTGAATTTCACGGCCAGAATGATCAATAGAATGAGCGGGCTTAAGACGATCCCGAGAATTGCCGCCAAAAGGTAGTCCAAGGCTTGTTTGACCGAAAGGGCGATGGGGGACGCTTCCTGAGCTCGCACGTAGAGTACCGGTTCTCCGCCAAAATCATCCACCGCGAGGCGCCAGCCCGATTGCAACGGCACTCCGGGTCGCACCAGCAGTTCCACCCCCTCGCGCTCGGCCACCCCCAAGAGCGCCTGGATGGAATTCGTGTCCGCTCCACGCATACTGGCAATTACCGCATCGACGGATTGGTTGCGCATGCGCGCTTCGAAGTCCTCCGGCGTGGTGGTGGCGGGGTCGCATTCGTCGACGTTCATAATGGCGTCCCGTTCCGAGGCCGAGAGAGCGGTTTGGGCGGCGGCGTTTTCGGTCGCGGTGCCGACCCACATTACGCGTCGCTGCCAGCGTTCATCGCCACTGCTCCACACCGAAAGCTCGTGTCGAATATAGACGAGGAATCCACCGAAGGCGCCCACCAGAATCACAACCGAACGGGCTACATCGGCCCGGATGAGAAAGGACATAAGAATCGTCGCCAACACCGTGAACATACCCGCGCGCACGATTTTCATCATGGTGCCCCAGCGCGATGTCAGTCGGGGCTGGGTATAGAAACCCTGACTGCTCAGCATCCACGGACCCATGATCGCGATCCAAGGAAACAGCCATAGGTAGGTTTCGATCCCCCGCAGCTCCGGCAGATCAAATGCCACCGCATTGGCCCGTAATCCGT
>CBFHXU010000162.1:0-6900 GCA_965659875.1 uncultured Opitutaceae bacterium | reverse complement strand
GATCGAATCGATGGCTCTGTTGGCCAGTGTCTGGTTTCTGTGGGCATTTGATCGCATGTGTCGGGCACCCACGATCGCTGGGGGGCTGCTGGTCGGGGCCATCGGCGCAACGGGAGCATTGGTCAAGGTGACCACGTTCATCCCCTGGTGTTTGATCGCAGCGGCAATAGGCCTAAACTGGAGCTGGCGAGAGTGGAAACGGGGTGGATTCAGACCGTGGTTAAAAACCGTCGGCTGGGGCAGCCTGGCCGCCGCCATCCCGGGACTGAGTATCATCGCCTGGTTACGATTTTCCGATCGCATCAAAGCGCAGTCACCGGGCGGAGCCGAACTCGCCTCCAGCGCATTGTCAGACGTCAATTTCGGAGGATGGCAGGATCGTATCGGAATGGAGTCCCTTTCCTCTCTGGCGCGGGAAATGGGGAAAGGCACCTTGCCTTGGTGGATCGTGCTGATCGTGGCCCTGGTAGGAGCATTTTTATTTCGCCGGGATAAATATCGACCCGCTCAACTGATCGCCGGATTCGGAGCCACGTTGATGCTTTTCCCCGTGCTGTATCATCGTCACGACTACTATTTTTATGCGGTGGGAATCCTACCCGTGTGCGCGCTCGGGCTCACCTTGGGCAAACGAGTGAATCATCACATGGGACGATGGGTGGCGATCATCGCCCTGATCGGATTCGTGAGCCTGCAGGTCTCAGCCTACCGCAAAAACTATTGGCCCCTGCAAGATCTGGTCAGCTACGGCGGAACGGGACTCACAAACTTCATAAAGGACATGCTCCCTGACGACGCTGCGCTGGGGGTAATGGGCCAGGACTGGGCCGCCGTCATCCCCTATTATTCGCAACGAAAAGGAATCATGATTCGGCAAAACGTCGTCGATTCCGCCGATAAACTACAGCAACACTTGACCAACCTCGCGCACACCCGCGTGAGCGCATTGATCGACACCAGCCCCGCGGAGTCGGACCGCAGTGCGGCAAAATTCATCACCCAAGCGCTCGGTCTGGAATCTGAACCATCGATCACTCATCAAGAGACGGAGGTATATCTGGCAAAAGACATTCGTTCCCCCACCCTCATTCGTTTGGGCGAAAACATGCACTACTCCGGCGTGGAGATTCGCGGAATACCCGACCGTCCTCCTCCGGCGCCCGAACCCGAACCCATTGTCGCCGATAGTGAGATCCAAACCGTAACCGGTCTGCAGGCACTCATTACTTTCGCCCCCGTCAGTCCGGCACCCTATCAATACCGTTGTAAGTTCGGTTTGGGCGCCAGCCATCACGATGGCCAAACCGTGCTCGGGGCGCACCCTGACAGCGACCTGTGGATTCGACGCCCCGCTGCAACCGGTAAGGTGGTCTATGGAATTGGAATGGATAGCGGGACATTCGATGCGGTCGGCGAATCCGACGGGGTTGAGTTCGTCATCAAAGGAGTCGACGCATCCGGGAAGGAAATCGAACTCGCTCGACACCTATTGGACCCGGCGCACAACGCTGCTGATCGGACCGTCACCAATTTCGAAATCGACTTACCAGATGATATCTCTGAACTGGTTTTCAGCACTCGCGCGCGGCAGTCCTACAATTTCGATTGGGCATACTGGCGAACGATAGAAATTCGCTAAACCCACGATTGAATACCCCTAATCCTCTCTCCGGCCCATCTCCGGGCGCCGTGATCGCGGCAAAATACTGGTCGACGATCCTGGTCGTGATCGCTCTGGGTCTTCACGTCTTCCTGACGACCAAAAACGTCAGTTCCGGATTTCTGGCCGGACACGAATTCCGTCAGGCGCAAACGGGATTGAGCATCAAGTTCATCCAACGGGATCAAGACTACTCCCTCGCCTATCCCACTCCATTGTTCGGTCCGCCGTGGTCGATTTCGATGGAATTTCCTCTCTATCAATGGGCCGCGGCATGGCTGGGGACTCAATTTGACCTCACCACCCCCCAATCCGGGCGAGCCGTTTCGATCGCGAGTTTTTATCTCATGCTCCCGGCAATTGTTCTGTTGCTGCGGACCTTCGGATTCTCCCGCGTGCCTATCCACTATGCCTTGATTCTCGTGCTCACCGCGCCGGTGTTCATCTACTATACGCGGGCAATTCTGATCGAATCCACGGTCCTTTGTTTTAGCGTTTGGTTCCTCTACTTCTTCGTGCGATTGAGCCAATCGCCCCATTGGACCTGGTGTTTCGGCACCATGTGTTTTGGCAGTCTGGCCGCTATTTTGAAAGTTACCACCTTCATGGTCTGGGGATCGGGTGCTCTGATCGGTGGAATATGGTGGTTCATGCACGTCCGAAGAACGCGGGGTGTTCGCGATGCCAACCGTAATTTGAGGTGGGCGGCCGTGAGTGCGATCGCGCCCGTAATTTGCGGTATTTGGTGGATTGTCACGGCGGATCAAATCAAAGCCCTGTCGCCCAGCGGCGACTTTCTAACCTCCGCCAATCTGCGGGAGTTTAATTTAGGCGGCTGGACCGAACGCACGTCTCTCACGTCTTGGCTGACAATTCTCGACAATTTTGGCCGAGCTTTATTTCCAAGTTGGCTATTCGGAATACTTGGCGCCAGCAGTCTTTTTCTGGCGATCTCCCGCCGGACAATATGGCCTTTGATTTTGACGGGGTGGGCCGCAGCCGTTTGGGCGGGGTTCCCCGGGTTGTATCGAATCCACGACTACTATTTTTATGCGATGGCGTTACTGCCACTGGGAGCAGTCGCATTTACCGTGGCTCAGATTGGCCAATCGAAAACGGGTCGATTCATTGCTCCCGCCCTCGTTTTGAGCGTCAGTGGATTTCAACTTCACGGCTACTTTGAGAATTACGCTGATACCCAATTCATGGTGAGCAATGGGGGGAGTCAGATGGAACGATTTATCCGCGATGCCTCCCCACCCGATTCCGTGATCATCGTGGTCGGGGCCCATTGGTCACCCCAAATGGCCTACTATATGGAAAGACGGAGTCTGATGATCCTGGATTCAATCGCTCAGGATGCAGCCTCTACGCGGGCGCTCTTGGCGTGCCTCGATAATGAAACCGTCGCGGGGCTATTGGTGGTGAAGGACTTCAGATCGGAGACGGACGCCATCGCAGCAATAGCCCGGCGATTTAACATCGAATCCGAGATTGTCCTGTCTGATGCCTACACCGATCTAAGGGTTACCCGGCCACTGCGTTCCAAACTCCTGACCCACCTCGCCCAGCACTCGAACTACGATCAACTGATGAGACCGGCCGGTTTCGATCCGACACGCTCTCTGGTGATCAACACCGATCCCATCGTCGCCAATAGTGAAATCCAAACCGTCACTACCAATCAGGCGGAAAGCATTTTTTACCTTATCAGCCCCTCCCCTCTCCAGTATCGCGCTCAATTCGGCTTCGGCATCATTGTGGGAGCAGATGCATTTGCTTTGGTTGCTCACCCGAATTCCGACTTTTGGGTCGAGGTGCCATCCGCCGCGCAGGAAATATCCGCGGAGTTCGGTTTACAGGAAGAAGTATATTTTGATCCGGCAGCCCACACCGATGGGGCAAGTTTCGAGGTCTGGGCCATCGATGCGAACGATCAGGAAACTCAACTCTTCGCTCGTTACGCGGACCCGCATAACAATCCCAAGGACAGAGGGAAACTCGAGACTCGGGTTCCGTTGCCCTCTCCTTTGCCCGTCAAACTGAGGTTCGCAGTTCGGCCGGGGCCGAATGGTGCTTACGATTGGGCTTACTGGGGCAACGTGACCGTGCGGTGAAGAGGTTATTTGACGATCAGTAACTCACAACGCGTGGCCTTCTTGGCCACGGGATCATAATCAATCAGGGCGCCACTCAACCGGACGTCTTCAGAGGCTACTCCAAACCGGCGGGGCATGCCGTCGAGAAAGCGGCCGACCACCGGCTCAATCTCCCGGCCCAACACTCCCCGATAGGGTCCGGTCATCCCCACATCGGTGATAAACGCGGTGCCCGCCGGCCGCACCTCGGCGTCAGCCGTCGGCACGTGCGTATGCGTGCCCAATACCGCCGCCGCCCGGCCATCCAGGTGCCAGCCCAGGGCAATTTTCTCCGATGTCGCCTCCGCATGAATTTCAACCAAAGCCGCATCAGCGAGGCCGGCAGTAACGGTTTTCGCGAGCATTTCATCCGCGGCCAAAAACGGGCATTCCCCCTTCATATTGACAAAGGTGCGGCCCAGCACCGTAAACACCGCCAATCGAAAATCGCCCTTCGTCAAAATTACGTGGTCGCGCCCCGGACACGATTCCGGCAGATTGGCCGGCCGGCAGACTTTTTCGAAATCATCGATTTCATGTTCCCACCCACGCTGATCCCATACGTGATCGCCCAACGTAATCGCATCCACGCCCTGCTGGAGGAGCGTGCGCGCGATTGATCCGGTGATACCTGCGCCCGCGGCGGCATTCTCTCCGTTGGCCACGACGAAGTCCAATTTATGTTTTTCACGCAGACGGAGTAACCACGCCGCAATTTTGTCCCGACCGGGACGGCCCACGATATCGCCAATGAACAAGATTCGAATCACGCCGTCAGAGTGATTCTCCTTTCGGCTATATCCAATCGTAAAACTCCGTCGAACCGCCACGATAACCCGCTTTACACGCTTGCCAGTCAGTAGGCGGCTAAGTTTTTATCGTGCCCCTTTTGTCTAAATCACGACTTGTTATGAAAGCCTCCACCACACCCAGTGACTTCCCAGCTCCCGAAATCGGCCCCGAAATGAACGGCGCTGATGTCGTCGTGGAAAGCCTCATTCGTGAGGGAGTTGACGTAATCTTCGCCTATCCCGGAGGTGCCTCTCAAGAGCTGCACCAGGCGCTGGCCCGAACCGACAAAATTCGGACCATTCTCCCCCGCCACGAACAAGGCGGTTCCTTCGCCGCCGAGGGCTATGCCCGGGTGAAGGGTGATGTTGGGGTCTGTATGGCGACCAGCGGTCCCGGAGCGACCAATCTCGTTTCGGCCATTGCGGATGCTTACATGGATTCCATTCCGTTGGTTTCCATCACCGGGCAGGTGTATTCCAAGTTTATCGGCAAAGCCGCATTCCAAGAGACCGACTTCTACGGCATGACCCTGCCGATCGTGAAGCACTCCTACCTCGTCATGGACGCGGCGGAATTGCCCCGCATCATCAAAGAGGCATTCCACCTCGCCCGGTCCGGCCGGCCCGGCCCGGTCGTCATCGATGTGCCCAAGGATGTGCAACAAGCCCGCTTGTGCCCGGTTTTTCCCGCGACCGTGGAATTCGCCAATCCGACGATTGGCAACATTCCGCATGCCAGCGATGAGGAGCTCAAAAAGGTTCTCGAGCTCATCGCCCAAGCCGAGCGCCCCATCATCTACGCCGGGGGCGGCATCATCTCGGCCGATGGCTGCCAAGAGCTGCGCGACTTCGCTCGAGCGGCCAACATCCCCGTTTCCACCACCCTCATGGGCATCGGCGCATTCCCGGAATCCGACGACCTCTCGTTGCACTGGTTCGGCATGCACGGTGCGGCATATGGCAATTGGGCCGTTGACCAAGCGGACCTCGTTCTTTGCCTCGGCGCCCGCTTCGATGACCGGATCACCGGCAACGTTGATAAATTTGCCGAGAAAGCACGTATCGTGCACATCGATATCGACGCATCGGAGCACAACAAAAACAAGCAGGTCGCTTTCCCGATCATCTCCGACATCAAATTTGCTCTCGGCCGCCTCAATGAGTTGATCGCCGCGAACAAATTCACTCCGCCTGCAACGGAGGCCTGGCACACCCAAGTGCAAACGTGGAAGCGCGACCATCCCTTCGCCTTCGAAGCTGGACCGCACATCACTTCACAAGAGGCCGTGCAGGTGCTCTACGAACAAACCAAAGGTGACGCGATCATCACCACCGGCGTAGGCCAACACCAGATGTGGGCCGCCCAGTTCTATCGCTATGATGAACCCCGCCGCTACATCAGTTCACTCGGCCTCGGCGCCATGGGCTTCGGCTACCCGGCCGCTTTGGGCGCCAAGGTCGCCGCGCCGGATAAAGAGGTTATCGATATCGATGGTGACGGATCGTTCGCCATGAACATCCAGGAACTTGCCACTGCTAAGATCGAAAAGATCAACGCCAAGGCCCTCATCCTGAACAACCAACACCTCGGCATGGTCGTGCAATGGGAGGACCGCTTCTACAACAGTATCCGTGGCAACACCGTTCTGGGTGATCAAGACGATATTGGCAGTCCGGAGAATCCTGATGCGCTGTATCCTGATTTCGTGAAAATTGCGGAAGGTTATGGCGTCAAGGGTCGTCGCGTAATCAAGCGCGAAGAACTCCGCGAAGCTATCCAAGAGATGCTCGACCACGACGGTCCCTACGTCCTCGACGTCATTGTGCCTTTCACGGAGCACGTCATGCCCATGATCCCCGCCGGCAAGACGGTGAATGAAATGATTTTGGAATAAGGTTCTTCTTTCTCTTTCAACCAAAGCCCGGACGCACTGTCCGGGTTATTTTGGCGCTAAGTCATGGGGCGTTAATCACCCGTGCGGAGATTATACTCCAATAACAACTCAACCCGCTTCAACTCGCGCAGCACGCGATTACTGTGCATCTCCATCCAAAACCAGACCTTCAGAAACGAGATAAACAAGACGTTAAAGAAACAGAATCCACCCCACAGCAGTTGCTCCCTGACTTCGGGGGCGTGAAAGAATCTGATAGCAGACCAGACCATCAGGCCCAGTCCGACAACACTGAAAATAAACACCAAGGCATTGGTCCACCGATTGCGGCCACGAAAGGCGGTAATGAGTTCCTCGGCCAAATTTGGCTCGTCAATCACAGCTGCCTCCGGGGCAGCCTGCAGCAACGCGGCTGC
>CBFHXU010000161.1:0-6971 GCA_965659875.1 uncultured Opitutaceae bacterium | reverse complement strand
CAGAAACAGATCATGATCACGCATTCATGGCGGAGTCTGGAGCAACTGGTGAAGCGCACCGAGCGGGCCCTGCTGCAAGAAGTGCTGGAGTGGCACACCCTGATGAGCCATCTGGAGGCTCATCACTAGCGTTCGAGCCGCCAGATGGCTCATCAAAGTATCAAGTATCAAGTTCCAAGTATCAAGATGGAGGAAGCGGGTCGGCGGGGCCGACCGGTGGTGGAATTTTTTAATGGAGTAAATCGGCTGAGCGGCAGGAATTGCTTTGGGGCAGGTGCGGACGGTCCGGCGGTTCCGCCGTCGTCCTTACTTTTCGGCGGAAGCCGTCGCTAGCTCTCTTGGAACTTGATACCTGATACTTGGAACTTCGCCGCCTTTGGCGGCGCTTGGAACTTGTTACTTCGCGCCGTCAGGCGCGTTCGGCGGCGCGCGCATGGAGTAGATGAAGTAGATTACTACGCCGATTACGATGCCGCTGTCGGCGATGTTGAAGGTGGGGTAGATGTAGCTGCCGAAATGGAAATCCAGGAAGTCGACGACGTGGCCGTAGGCGAGGCGGTCGATGAGGTTTCCAACGATGCCTCCACACAATAATCCGAAGCTGAGCTGCATCCACTTTTCGCGCAGATTCAGGGAGCGCCGCCAGAAGTAAATCGCCCCCAAGGTGATCAACGCCAGTATCGCCAGCATGGTGCTACGGCCGGTAAAGAGGCTCCACGCGGCTCCGGTATTACCCACGTGCACGAGATGAAAGAATCCGTCGATTACGGGTATCCAGCGGCCGGGGCCGTAGGAGGGAAACGGGAGACGATCCACGATCCAAAGCTTGGTGAGCTGATCGAGAACCAAAACCGTAATACTCAGAATCCAGAGTAAACGGTAGGCCTTGAACCGTTCCCATCGGTCCGGGGGGGGGCGACCCGATGCGGACTCGGTGGGAGATTCTTCCATGGGAGGTGGGAACGAGACCGCAGTCTCGCCGGGTTAATCGTCGGAGCTGGAATCGGCCATGGCGGCCGCGGCTTCGCCCATTTCACCACCGAGACCGGCCTGCGTGCGCACACGATGGCGATTGCGCTCGAGGTCTTTCTGGGTGGCGGCGGTGTAGCGGGTGAACGGGATGGCCATGAGGCGATCCTTATCGATGGGCTCACCGGTGGCTTCGTCCAAACCGTAGGTGCCTTTCTTGATCCGCGTAACGGCCGCTTCGATCTCAGCCAGGGCTTCTTGTTCATTGGCGACGAGCGAGAGCGCAAAATCACGGTCAAACGTATCGGTGCCGGCATCCGCCATGTGCTGACCATAGGACGAGAGGTCACCGGCGTCGTCTTTGGACGAACGCTTGAGGGTGTCTTCGGAGTGCTGGTCAATCTGCCCCGTGAGGTGCGAGCGCAGTTCGAGCAACAGCTTGAAGTATTTGCGATACTTGGGCGAAACGTCGGCCGGATCGTCGTAGGCGGACTTCTTCTTGGATCCCGCGGGGTTGAACCCGAGAATATCAGCGAGGGAGGCGGCACCAACCTTGGCCGGTTTGGCGGCGGCCAATTGAGCCTCAATTTCCGCGGTCTTGTCAGCGGCCTTGGCGGCTTTCTTTTTGGCGGACGCCTTTTCCTTGGTCTTGGTCGTCTTCGCGATCTCCTTCACTTCATCGAGACTGAAGGCGATCGATTTGGTGGCCTTGGGCAGTTTTTTGGATTTGCCCAATACACGGCTTTTGAGGGCAGCGCGAGCATCCACCTTTTTGGCCGGAGCGGCTTCGGCCTTGGCGGCCGCTTTTTTGGCGACGACCTTTTTGGCGGGAGCTTTTTTCGCTGCGGCCTTTTTAGGCGCGGCTTTCTTAGCCGGAGCTTTGACGGCCGCGGTCTTCTTGGTGGCTGGTGATTTTTTGGTGGTGGTTTTCTTCACAGATTTTTTGGTAGCAGGTTTTTTGCCCGCGGGCTTCGCCGCCTTCTTTTTGGCCGGAGCTTTTTTGACCGCGGTCTTCTTTTTAGGTGCGACTTTTTTGGCCGTTTTCTTGGTAGCAGTTTTCTTCACCGTCTTTTTGGCCGCGGCCTTTTTAGGGGCTGCTTTCTTGACCGTTTTCTTGGTAGCAGTTTTCTTCACCGTCTTTTTGGCCGCGGCCTTTTTAGGGGCTGCTTTCTTGACCGCTTTTTTGACGGTCTTCTTCACGGCTTTCTTAGCGGGAGCTTTTTTGGCAGGTGCTTTCTTTTTGGCGGCGGTTTTCTTGGCCGGCGCCTTTTTGGCGACGGTTTTCTTGGTTGGTTTCTTAGCGGGAGCTTTCTTTTTGGCCGAACGGGATGGGGTTTTCTTAGCCATAATCAGGGGGTAGATTTAGGGTTTAGTTGAGTGCTTCGGTGCATCTGGGGCAGACGTCACCTTGAGGGGTGGAGTTGAGGGCGGGCACCCAGCGCCAGCAGCGCGGGCAACGGGTGTAGCCAAGTTCTTCGCAGTGTTGCACGGCGATGGAGGAGTCGCCTTCACCAGCGGCGAGAGCGACGTGAGAAACGATGAAAAGTTCGGGCAGGAATTCGCGGTGTTTTTCCAGAATGGCCAGCGCGTCGCTTCCGGTCGGGAAGTTGAGGGTCACAGCGGCATCAAGGGACTTGCCGATCTTGCCGGCTTGGCGGGCGGGTTCGATGGCCTCCGTAACTTGTCCGCGAACTTCCAGGAGGGTGGCGAATTCAGACTCGATAGTCGCATCGGACCAGTCGGCTGGTGGGGTGGGCCAATCCTGGAGATGGATGGGATCATCCGTGAAGTCGGTGCCGGTGGTGGCATGCGCCCAAGCTTCGTCCGTGGTGAAGCTGATGATCGGCGCGAGCAACCTCACCAGAGTGTGGAAGATGTGGTGGATCGCGGTTTGCGAAGAACGGCGCAGCGGGTGATCGGCGGCCAGGGTGTAGAGCCGATCCTTGAGGATGTCGTGGTAGATCGACGACAGGGTGACCGAACAGAAGTTGTTGCAGAGCTGATACACCCGGTGGAGTTCGTAGGCGTCGTAAGCTTCGGTACAGGCGGTCGCCAGGGCGGCCGTCTGGTGGAGCGCCCAACGGTCGAGGGTGTCCAGATCGGCGATCGCGACGTCGTCCTGCTCGATATTGAAGTCGAATTGGGTCGAGAGTTGGTAGCGGAATGTATTGCGGAAAAGGCGATAGGCTTCGCCAGCGTTGCCGAGGATCTTGTCGGACAGGGTGATGTCCTGCGTGAAATCCTGGGAGGCAATCCAGAGCCGAATCACATCCGCGCCGTAATCGTTGATGTAGCGATCGGAGGTGGGCGGTTTTTCGTATTCGCCGCTTTTGGAGATTTTTTTGCCATCTTCGCCTACGATGAATCCGTGGGTGAGCACGGCTTTGTAGGGGGCCGCGCCACGGCTGATGATACTGGTCCAGAGGGAGGACTGAAACCAGCCGCGGTGTTGATCGCTGCCCTCGAGATAGAGATCGGCGGGCCAGATGGTGTTGCCCTGGCTGTTGCGCAGCACGGCGTTGTGGCTGGAGCCGGAATCGATCCACACGTCGAGCGTATCGCGGCCGGGCTGCAATTGATCGGCGGCGGGCCAACCTTCGGGCAAGGCGACGCCGTCGAGGATTTCGGTGCCGGGGGCGTCATACCAGAAATTGGTGCCCCGGGTCGCGATTTTGGTGGCGACTTGGCGGATGACCTCGGCGTCGATGTAAGGCGCCTTATCGGGACCGAAAAAGGAGATGATGGGTACGCCCCAGGAGCGTTGCCGACTGATGCACCAATCGGGCCGGGCTTCGACGGCGCCACGAATGCGGGATTCGCCGTGGGCGGGGACCCATTGCACGTGATCGATGGCTTCGAGCGCCTGCTGGCGGTGATCCGCTTTATCGAGGGAGACGAACCATTGATCGACGGCCCGGAAAATGATGGGGGTCTTGGAACGCCAGCAATGCGGGTAGCTGTGAAGATACTTCTTCTTGGCGAGCAAGGCACCTTGGGCGGCCAACAGCTTGAGCACGCCGATATTGGCGGTGGACGGTTTCTTGGCGGCGAGGTCCTCGACGGTTTCGAGGGTGGAAAGGCCCACCAGATCCGCCGGCATTTGGCCATCGTCGACGTAACGGCCGTCGTCGCCGACCGGGCAGTAGATATCGAGCTTGTAGTTGAGCCCGGTGATGTAGTCATCCGCGCCGTGGCCGGGGGCGGTGTGCACACAACCGGTGCCGCTTTCGGTGGTGACGTATTCGGCGAGCACAACCGGAGAGGCGCGATCCACCAGCGGGTGGCGGGTCTGCAGATGCTCGAGCTTTTCGCCGACCACCTGATGCACGACGGGGGCGTCACCCTCGTGCTTGATGGTTTCGAGGACCGGGGAGAGGAGAGGTGCGGCGACGAGGATGCGTTCCTCGCCCAGGTCCGCGACGGCGTAATCGACGCGCGGGTGCACGGCGATGGCAAGATTGGCCGGAATCGTCCACGGGGTGGTGGTCCAAATGACCACGAAGAGGGGTTTGTCGGTCGGCAGGCCGAATTTTTCCGCCTGGTCGGCGGGAACGGCAAATTTCACCCAAATCGCGAGCGACGTGTGATCCCGGTATTCGATCTCCGCCTCAGCGAGAGCGGTTTCGAAGGGGACGGACCAGTAAACCGGCTTCTTGCTGCGATAGACGATTTCCTGGTCAACAAAGGCCGCGAAGGTGCGGATGATGTCTGCTTCGTAGGCGGGGTCCTTGGTTTTGTATTGGCTGGCCCAGTCGGCTTGGACCCCGAGGCGTTTGAATTGGCCGGTTTGCGTCGTGATCCAACCCTCGGCGAAGGCGTCGCAACGGGCGCGGCGTTCGGCGGTGGAGACCTCTTCGCCGGACTCCTGAATCTCGCGGGTGACCTTTTGTTCGATCGGCAGGCCATGGCAGTCCCAGCCCGGCACGTAAGGGGAGCGGAAGCCCCGCATCGTCTTGTAGTGGCAGACGGTGTCCTTGAGGACCTTGTTGAGCGCGGTGCCGATATGGACGTCGCCGTTGGTGAACGGGGGGCCATCGTGCAGCACGTAGGTGGGGGCATCGGCGCGGAGCCGTTGCGTGGCTGCGTAGAGATCGAGTTTATCCCAATGTGCGAGGCGTCCAGGTTCCCGTTTTACGAGGTTTGCCCGCATGGGGAATTCGGTCTGCGGTAGCAGGAGCGTGTTTTTAAGGTCTTGCGCCATCCGGAAATAAAGGGTGCGGAGGCTACGCCCGGCCCACCGCGAGTCAAGGGCCGCAACGGGGTATTTTTGCGAGAGGGATTCCGGAATGTTTCTCCACCGCCAAAAACCGCCGAAACCCGTCACCGAAATGGCAGCGTTCAGGAGGTGAAATAGGCCCGATCAAGGAAGGGGGAGCGCCTGAAGCGAGGTTGCCTAATCCCCGAGGAATCTCATCATTCGAGGCCATGGAAGTCGCCACTTCGCTTTCTCCCGAGCAGATTAATCGGTTCAATACCGAGGGGTATTTGATCGTTCCAGATGTATTCGACCCGGCGGATTTGGAGCCTTTGCGGCGTTCCTTGCACGAAGCCATCACGAGCAAAGCGAAGGAATTGAAGTCAGCGGGCCGATTGCAGAACGAGCATCTTGAGCTGGGGTTTGACCAGCGTCTGGCCGCGATCTACCGGGACTCCCAAACGAATGGGGAGGCGGTCCTGCAGCATTTGGAAGGACTGCGCGGAGGCGGGTTTCATTCGCCGGAGATGTTCGATTTGATCGCGAACCCCCATTTGCTCGCGGCGGTGCGTGGATTACTCGCCTCCACCGAAGTCGTCGCCTCGTCCGCCTATCGGATTCGGCCCAAACTGCCGCAAATCGGGCGCGGCAACGTGCCATGGCACCAGGACAGCGGATATTTTGCCGAGCACTGTGATACGGAGATGATCATCACGTGTTGGATTCCGTTGGTCGATGCGACGGTGGAGAATGGCTGCATGCAGATTCTGCCCCGGACGCATCAAGGCTCGATTGTGCGTCACCATACGGGCGGTAATGCGGGATTTCTCGTAATCAAGGAGGAAGATTTGCCGGACGATCCGCGGAGAGCGATCACCGCGGCGTGTCCCCGCGGGGGCGTGGTCTTCATGACCAATCGCACGCCGCATTGTTCGACGCCGAACACCTCGGACCACATCCGTTGGAGTGCCGACCTACGATTCCAATCGGCCGCGGTTCCGAGCAATCGCGAAGCGCTGCCGCAATCATGGGATGACTCCGGGAAGGCGGATGCGGCTTTCTACGAGAATATCACGGTGGCCTGTTACCCGCCCGAAGCGGATTTTTGGGTGAGTAGTGAGCAGCACCCGGAGAAGGTGATCGATTATGCGACCTACGTGAAGCGGCGCGAAGACTACGACAAGGCGACCGAAGGGTTAACGGGCATGCGGCCGTGGCCGACGTTGGCGACGTAGCGCCGTGCCCTGGTCATCCAGCCAGCTGTCAGACTAAGGCGCGTTCCGCGAGTTTTTGACCGGCGGCGATGCAGTTGGTGAGCGAAATGCCGTCGCGCACATGTCCGCCAATCAAAAGACCGTCATGTTGCGCCTCACAGGTTTCGATGGCGCGCAGATATTGGCCGTAACCGAGATTGTATTGGGGAATGGCGCGGGGCCACGTGTGCAGTTGTTGAAAGACGGGATCGCCGGTGACCCCGAGGATCTCACGCAACTCGCGTTGGGCGACGGGGAGTAGGGTGGAGGCGTCTGCCTGGCCGAGATCAGCCCGGTGGATTCCGCCCATCATGACGGTGAGAGCAACATGACCGTCCGGAGCGCGTCCGGCGAACAGGGAGGACGAAAAGAGCACGCCCAGCACCTGGCGGTGTTCGGCTTGGGGCATGAGCACGCCGAAACCATCGAGGGGATGGGCGACCTGTTCGCGTTTGTAGCCGAGGAATAGAGACGAAACGGCTGGATAGGTGATATTGGCGAGCTCCGCCAGGGGCCGTTCGCCGAGCGAACCGATGGTAAGTTCCGCGAGGGGT
>CBFHXU010000160.1:0-7035 GCA_965659875.1 uncultured Opitutaceae bacterium | reverse complement strand
CCGCTACCTCCTGTAGAAAAAACCCCATCCACCGAAGATTTTTGCCGCAAAAATGCCCAAAACCAAAACGCCGCGATGAGCCTATAGGCTCATACCAACCGACCGCTCTCAATCATGTGTCTTTTGCGCCTTTTTGTGGCTAAGAATCAGCAGTGCGTTCCTGTCCGCCATAGTCCCGCTCCAGCGGGACGTCGGCGGAAGCCCTTTGTCCTCCCAGCTCCGTTCTCTCCGCTACCTCCTGTAAAAATCAATGCTGCCTCTTAGCTTCGTTTTCCCTGGTCGCCTCCGGCGCCGCCAAAGGCGGGTAAACTCCGTTCCCTTCTGTAAGAAATAAATGCCTCTAAGCCTCTCTCAATGAGCTCACCGTTTTTCCCCTGCGCGGGTGGCCGCGCGCTGCACGCTCCGACTCGCCGCGATTTTATTTACAGTCTCGGTGCCAGTATCGGCAGCGTCGCGTTCTCCGCCATGCTGCCGCAGGGCGCCTCCGCCGCGGATAAGGCCAACCCGCTCGCGCCCAAACCTCCGCACTTTCCGGCCAAGGCCAAGAACTGCATTTTCCTCATGATGGAGGGCGGTCCGTCGCACATCGATACCTTCGATCCGAAGCCCATGCTCGACAAGATGCACCTCGCGGAGTTCACCCGCAAAGGGGAGCAGAAATCCGCCATGGAAAGTGGCAAACGCTACTACGTGCGCAGTCCATTCGATTTCCATAAGGTCGGCCAAAGCGGCGCCGACATGGCGACCAATTGGGAACACCTCGCCAAGGTCGCCGACGACCTGTGTTTCTATCGCGGTTGTCAGGTCGACAGCGTGAATCATCCGACCGCCATGTATCAGATGAACTGCGGTAACCGCTTCGGCGGCGATCCCGGCATCGGCGCATGGGTCAACTACGGCCTCGGCACACTCAACCAAGACCTGCCCGGCTTCATCGTCCTGCCCGAAATTTCCTACCCCCAAGGCGGCGCCGCCAACTGGAGCAACGGCTACCTGCCCGCCAGCTACCAGGGCACTCCTCTACGCGCCAAAGGTTCGCCCATCCTCGATCTCAATCCCCCGCCCGGGGTCAGCCAGGAACGCCAACGCAAGAACCTCGATCTCATCGCGGAACTCAACGCCCGCCACGCGTCCTATCATGAAGGTTTCGACGAACTCGGGGCGCGGATGGACAACTATGAACTCGCCTTCCGCATGCAAATGCAGGTGCCCGAGACGATGGACATCTCGGCCGAGAGCGAGAAGACCAAGGAGTCCTACGGCATCGGCCAAGCCGAGACCGACAGCTTTGGCCGCAAGTGTCTGCTCGCCCGCAAACTCGTCGAGAAAGGCACCCGGTTCGTGCAGCTCTACAACGGCACCTGGGACAGCCACGACTACATCGAACGAGCGCACCGCAACCTCGTGCGCGGCGTCGACCAACCCATCGCCGCGCTCATCGCCGACCTCAAACAACGCGGCCTACTCGAGAGCACGCTCGTGGTCTGGTGCGGAGAGTTCGGTCGCACGCCCGACAACGGCGTGCGCGGCGGTGTCGCGTATGGCCGCGACCACAACCCCAACGCCATGACCATGTGGTTCGCCGGCGGCGGTGTAAACGCCGGTCACACGATTGGAGCGACTGACGAAATGGGCATGGATGCGGTCGACAAAGTCCACCACGTCCGCGACGTGCACTGCACGATCCTGAGGCTCTTGGGCTTGGACGACAACAAGCTCACCTATTATCATGCGGGTCGCTTCAAACAACTCAGTCAATTCGGCGGCCAAGTAATCCCCGACCTCATTGCGTAGCGCATTCTATTTCACAGAAGGCAACCAAGAGAACAAAGCCACTCCACTGCTAATTCTTACAGGAGGGAGCGGAGATAAACAGAGCTTGTCCGCCTCGGGCGTGGTTCACCCGCCTTCGGCGCGGCCAGCACACCGAAGATCTTAGCCACGAAAAGGCACTACACCGAACCGGCGCGATGAGCCTATAGGCTCACACCAACCGACCGCTCTCAATCATGCGCTTTTTGCGCCTTTTTGCGGCAATCCTTCACTGCCTCACAGCGATCTGCCTCACAGCTCTGGAAACTAAAAAATCCGCTTCAGCCCGTAAGCCTTTTGTGTCTTTTGCGCCTTTTTGTGGCCATACCCTCGCTGCCCCACAGTTTCGTTTCCTCATCCCTCATCTCGCCATAGTTCTGTTTACAGAACGACGGCGGACACCCCCAGAACATAAACCCAAGATTCCGCACAATAGTTTGGCGTCATTAGCGGTTTTTCTCCACCTCTAGAGGCTACCCTTGCCTCTCTGTATGCGTCGCCTCTTTACCTCCGCCCTTGGTCTGCTCGTTTCCGGTCCGTTTATCGCGGCGGAATCCCCGGTTGATTTCCGCCGGGATATCATGCCGATCCTCTCGGACAACTGTCTCGAGTGCCACGGTCCCGACGAAGAGACCCGTGAGGCCGATCTCCGCCTCGACACCCCCGAAGGCGCCTACACCGAGATCTTCGGCCGCGCCCCCATCGTCCCCGGTGACCTCGACGAAAGTGAAGTCTACTACCGCATCACCACCACCGACCGCGAGGAGCGCATGCCGCCGGCTGACTCCAAGAAGCACTTCACCAAAGAGGACGCCGCTCTGCTCGCGCAGTGGATCGAGCAAGGCGCCGCCTACGACGAACACTGGGCCTGGCAAGTGCCGCAGAAGAAATCCCTCCCCGTTCCCGCCGCTCACCCCATCGACGCGTGGATCGACCACGAGCTGCAGCAGCAAGACCTCACGCCCCAACCCACGGCCGCCCCCCGCACCCTCGTGCGCCGCATCTTCCTCGACGTCATCGGCCTGCCCCCCTCTCCGGCTGAGATCGACACGTTCCTCGCCGCCTACGCGTCCGACGCCCCCGCCGCCATCGACGACCTGATCGACGACCTCCTCGCCCGCCCCGCCTACGGCGAAAAATGGGGCCGTCACTGGCTCGATATCGCCCGCTACTCCGACACCAACGGATTCGAGAAAGACAAACCCCGCGACCAGTGGATCTATCGCGACTGGGTCATCGATTCGCTCAACGCGGATATGCCCTACGACCAGTTCCTCACCGAACAACTCGCCGGCGACCTCCTCCCCAATGCCACCCAGGAGAATATCATCGCCAGCGGCTTCATGCGCAACGGCATGATCAACGAAGAAGGCGCCATCGTGCCCGAGCAGTTCCGCATCGAAGGCATCGTCGATCGCATGGACACGTTTGGGAAAACCGCCCTCGGCCTCACCGTGCAGTGCGCCCAGTGCCACACCCACAAGTTCGACCCCATCACCCACGACGAATACTTCAGCCTCTTTGCCTTCTTCAACGAAACCCACGAAGCGAAGTCCTGGGTCTACACCGACAAACAACAAAAACTGATCGCCAACCTCCGCGCCGAACTCGCCGACCTCGACGATCAGATCCGCGCCGAAAACCCCACCTGGGAAGCCGACCTCGCCGCGTGGGAAGACACCCAGCGCGCCCAGCACGACATCTGGACCATTTGGGATACCGACATCCAGACCTGGAAAGGCGGCCTCAACCACCCCGAGGAGCTCGACGATCACAGTATCCTCACCCTCGGCCACCCCACCGTCACCGGCTTCTCCATAACCGAAGGCGACCTCCCCCTCCCCGCCGTCACCGGCCTGCGCCTCGAAGCCCTCCTCCACGGCGATCAACCCTTCCGCGGACCCGGTCGCAGCTACTGGGGCACGTTCGCCATCAGCGAAGTGGAAGTCTTCAGCCAAACTCCCGACTCCGACGAATGGACCGAGGTTAAACTCGCCTCCGCCTCCGTCGACTTCGCCACCAAAACCGGCAAGCTCAAGGACTACTACAAACACGAGAAATTGGACCCGATGGAAGAACGCCGCATCGGCCCCGCCAAGTTCTTGGTCGATGGTGACAAAACCACCGCCTGGGCCCCCGACCGCGGCCCCGTCGTGCGCCACACGGAATCCTCCGCCGTGGTAGTATTCGCCGAGCCCCTCCAACTCCCTCCCGGCAGCCGCCTGAAAGTCCAGCTCGTGCAAAGTCACGGTGGCGACGGCAACGACCGCGAAAACCAACAACTCGGCCGCTACCGCTTCGCCCTCACCGACGCCCCCGCACCGCGCGCCACCCACTACGATCACGCCGCGCTGCTCGCCCTCCAAAAACCCGCCGACCAGCGCACCGCCGCAGAGCAGGCCGCCGTCTTCACCGCGTGGCGCAAAACGCAGGACGCCTTCGCCTACCTCAATGCCGCCGCCGCCAAGATCACCAAACGATTCCCCGAAGCCCGCACCAGTGTGCTGCACAGCACCGACACGCCACCTCAGTTTGCCCGCACCACCCGCCTCCTCGATCGCGGCGTCTGGGATCAGCCCAAACACGAAGTTCCCCGCGGCGTGCTCGCCGTGCTTAATCCCCTCGAAGTTGCGAACCCCACCCGCCTCGATCTCGCCGCCTGGGTGACCGCCCCTGAAGCGCCCCTCACCGCCCGCGTCCAGGTCAACCGGGTCTGGCAGACCCTCTTCGGCGAAGGCCTCGTCATCACCGCAGACGACTTTGGCACCCGCGCCCCGCTCCCCGAACACCTCGAGCTGCTCGATTGGCTGGCGGTCGATTTCCGCGAAAACGGCTGGAGTTCCAAACAACTCCTCAAAACCATCCTCACCAGCGACGCCTACCAGCGCAGCTCAGAAGTCACCCCCGCCCTCTGGGAGCACGACCCGCGCAACCGCTTCTTCGCCCGCGGCCCCCGCTTCCGCGCCGAAGCCGAAGTCATCCGCGACATCGCCCTCACCGCCTCCGGACTGCTCACCCAGAAAGTCGGCGGCCCCAGCATTTACCCGCCCGTGCCCAAGTCGGTGCTCGAATACAACTACGTGAAACCCGACTACTGGGATCCCGCCACCGGCCCCGAGCGCTACCGCCGCTCGCTCTACATGTTCCGCAAGCGGTCCATGCCCGATCCCGCCCTCTCGTCCTTCGACGCCCCCAACGGCGACGCCTCCTGCGCCCGCCGCCTGCGCTCCAACACCCCGCTCTCCGCCCTCACCTCCCTCAACGAACCCATCTTCGTCGAAGCCGCCCAAGCTCTCGCCCTGCGCATCGTCCGCGAAGCCGGTCCCACCACCGCAGAGCGCACCAATTACGGTTACCTGCTCACCACCGGCCGCCCCGCCCAACCCTCGGAAACCGCCGCCATCTCCGAACTCCTCGCCTCCCAGGATTCCCGCCTCGCCGAAGGCTGGCTCGACATCCGACAAATCGCCTTCCCCGATCCCAACGTCGTCCCGGAACTCCCCGCCGGCGTGATCCCCCGCGACGTCGCCAAATGGGCCATGGCCTCGCGCGTCCTCCTCAATCTCGACGAAACCATCAGCAAAAACTGATCTTCTTCTTTTTTAATAAATGGATAACGAAATCCGTCAGGAATACGCCACCCTCCAATCCCGCCGCTGGTTTCTGCGCAACTGTGGCGTCGGCATGGCCGGGCTCGCGCTCAACAACCTGTTTTCCTCCCAAGGCATCGCCGCCGACACCGGCAATCCCCTCGCCGTGCGTTCGCCCCACTTCGCCCCCACGGCCAAGCGTGTCATCTACATCTTCCAAGCCGGTGCCCCCAGCCACCTCGACCTCTTTGATCACAAACCCGAGCTGGTGAAACGCGACGGCGAGCTACCCCCCGCCGACCTCCTCAAGGATTACCGCGCCGCCTTCATCAATCCCAACTCGGCCTTCATGGGCACGAAGTACGACTTCAACCGCCACGGCCAAAGCGGCGCCGAAGTCAGCACCCTCCTCCCCCACATCGCGAAACACGCCGACGACATCTGCTTCATCAAATCGATGCAGACCGACGCCGTGAACCACGCCCCCGCCCAGATCTTTCTCAGCACCGGCCACGCCCAATTCGGCCGCCCCAGCCTCGGCGCCTGGTCCATCTACGGCCTCGGCAGCGAAAGCGAACAACTCCCCGGCTACGTCGTGCTCACCAGCGCCAAAGGCACCAGCGGCGGTGCCAGCAACTACGGTTGCGGCTTCCTCCCCACCGTCTACAACGGCGTGCCCTTCCGCGGCACGGGAGACCCCATCCTCTATCTCTCGAATCCTAAGGGTTACGACCGCCCCGCCCAACGCGCCGCGCTCGACACCCTCAAGAAGCTGAACCACCAGACCCTCGCCGAGCTCGCCGACCCCGAGACGGCCGCGCGGATCCAAGCTTATGAGACGGCCTACCAACTCCAAGCCAGCGCGCCCGAGTTGATGGACCTCAAGCAAGAGTCCGCCGCGACCCTCAACGCCTACGCGATCAAAGACCCAACCGAGTCCAACTTCGCCCGCAACTGCCTACTCGGACGCCGCATGCTCGAGCGCGGCGTGCGCTTCGTGCAGCTCTTCCACGAAGCCTGGGACCAACACAACGGACTCGACAGGGCCCTGACCAGAAACTGTAAAGACACCGACCAACCCGTCGCCGCCCTCCTCCAAGACCTGAAAGACCGCGACATGCTCAAAGACACGCTGGTAGTATGGGGTGGAGAATTCGGCCGCACGCCGATGGCGCAAGGCGACGAACGCAACGGCCGTGATCACCACAACCGTGCGTTTACCATGTGGCTTGCCGGCGGCGGCATTAAGCCGGGAATCTCCTATGGTAAGACTGACGACTTCGGCTTCGACGTGATCGAAAACCCCGTCCACGTCCACGACCTCAACGCGACCATCCTCCACACTCTAGGTTTCGACCACGAGCGCCTGACTTATAGATTTCAGGGAAGAGACTTCCGCCTAACCGACGTCCACGGCCACGTAGTCAAAGACATCTTGGCCTAAGCCTCTTTCACTGGCCCCAGCGCCAAAGGCATTAGTCAAAGTCGAGATCTGACGTCCTTTGGTTGCCCCAATATTGATATTAAGCGTTTGACCCCTTTTTCAGCCCCCAATGCCGTGTTTATACACCAGCAGATCCTGGATCTTCTTGGGTCCCCACATCGGGTGCGCTTTGCGCTCCTTGAGCAGCAA
>CBFHXU010000159.1:0-7127 GCA_965659875.1 uncultured Opitutaceae bacterium | reverse complement strand
AGGGCCGCGGCGCAACCGGAAATGCCTCCGCCGACGATGATCAAATCGTAGGCGCCTTCGTCGATGACCTCGGTGGAGAGGCCTACTTTGCGGCGGCGCCAGGCAGGCAATACGTCGCGATCGATGGGCGGGGTGTCGTTGGCATCTTTACTGAAATATACTGCGGAGCAGCGTCCCTCGAAACCGGTCAGATCTTGGAGTGAGATGGTGGAGTGAAGATGATCCTCTTCGCTGACCTCGACGGCGCCGCCCGGTTGCCAAGTCCAGCCCGGTTGGGTGCCGAAGGTGGTATCGAGGATGGTGTCGTTGAGTTTGACCTTAAACCGACCCGGTGAGTCCCAGTCTCCGGGGCACCAGTCTTTCGTGAGGACCCAAGTGTGGTAGCGACCGGCGGAAGGGAATTCGACGCTGGCAACGGCATCCGGCACGGGTTGACCGAGGCCGTGAGCGAGGAGGTAGCTGAACCCGAGGTAATTCTCGAACTGCGTATCCAGTTTCCAGCCACCCATGCGGCCAAAGAACGCAGTCTCAACGAGCACGGATTTTCGATCGAGCGATTTAGCGATCTGTCCAACCAAAGGGTGGGCGGCAAAAACGGAGGCGGAGGCAAACCCAAGTTTGCTCAGAAATTCACGACGGGGCAGTTTCATAGAATGATCGAATTGTGCCGATAATTGCTGATTCGGGGCAAGTTTGCCCGATGACAACCGTTGACCTGGGGGTTGCCTTTGCTGGAGCCGGATTGGTTCCGCTGGAGCGGAAGTCCGTTGGACTCACCCCTGCGCCTTTAATTTGTGCCAGGCCCTCCTTCGCTCTGGCGAGCTGCGGCGGGAAGCCTTCGAACCCATGGCTGGCCTGCCAGCCATAGCTTTAGTCGGCCCGCTCCGCGGGCCGACCGCGCCTTTGGCGCGGCGAAGGCTGGTGCCCTGGGCCGGACTCGAACCGGCACGCTCTTACGAGCAGGAGATTTTAAGTCTCCGGTGTCTACCATTCCACCACCAGGGCGCGGGGGAGAAGAGAAACGCTTCCTGAGGAGATTCACTTCGTCAACCTTCAGAATGACACAAGGGACGCGGGGCCGGATTGGTTCCGCTGGCGCGGAAGTCCTGCGGACTCAACCCGGTGGGTTGCCCCATCTCCGTTCCTCGCGGTCGCTCGGTCCTCCGTCGAACCGGCACGCTCTTACGAGCAGGAGATTTTAAGTCTCCGGGGTCTACCAATTCCACCATCGGGGCGCTGGAGTTGATGACGTTCACGATCGGGTCAATGATGGGTTGCGTTAAAAACCGGCCTTGCAGGCGGGGGCAGGGATCCACAGGAACGGCTGCGTGAAAGTTGGCCTCATGGGTGGCAGCTTCGATCCGGTGCACTTCGGTCACTTGGTTGCGGCGCAAGACGCAATGGAACAACATGGTCTCGACCGGTTGATCCTCATTCCGGCTGCCCAGGCGCCTTTGAAGGATTATACGGTGAGTGCTTCCGGGGAACATCGCGTGGCGATGTTGCGGGAAGCCACGGATTGGGATGCCCGGTTCGAAGTTTCGGATTACGAGGTGCAGCGAGGGGGCACCAGCTACACTCTGGAAACCGTCAGGCATTTTCGGCGGATGTTTCCGGAGGATGAACTCTTTTGGATTATCGGGGGTGACCAGTTGCCCAAACTAGACCAGTGGCATCGGATCGAGGAGCTGGCGGGTTTGATCCAATTTATCTATCTCGAACGGCCGGGACATCCGGCCAAGGATCATCCGGATATTCCGGAGTTACGTCTTCATCGATGCGACGGGCATTTGGTCGAAATCAGCTCGACGGAGCTGCGCGAACGCATTCGTCGAGGTCTCTCCCTCGATTATTTTATTCCCCACAAGGCGATTGTATATCTGCAGGAACATGACCTGTATGCCTGACACTCTTTTACGGCTATGACTGAATCTTCCGACGCACCTGCACCTGAAACCAACGACACTGCAATTGAAGTGCCGCCCGTGATTGCCGAGCTCGTGCAAGGTCTTTCGGATAAAAAAACCGAGGACATCAAGGTGCTGGCGGTGGGTGAGCAGTCCACGATCACGGACTTTTTGATTCTGGGCACCGGTATGGCGGGACCCCATTTGCGGGCGCTGCGGGTCGAATTGGAGAAGATTTTGGATGCCGCGAATGCCCCCATCGCCGGAGTGGATTTCGGGGAGGACAGTGGTTGGATCGTTTTTGATGCCTATCAGGTCATGATTCATCTGTTCCTGCCGGAACAGCGCGGAATCTATCAGTTGGAGAAACTGTGGGGGGATGCGGTCGAGCTTGATGTATCTTCGATGATCCAGGAGCGCGCGGATATCGGTGCGCCGATAGATCAGTAGGATGTCCCGTCCGGCTACGCGGGACCGCCGGACCTAGAACGCATAGCCGAGCGAGCTGGTGATGCGTTGATCGGTGCGGGCCGATTTGTCGCTGACCGCGTTGTCGTATTCGAACTCGAAACGCAGGTTGAGGGAGAGTTTCTGGGTGAGCCTGCCCTGGAGCACAGAATTGAACCTTACCTTGTAGTTGATGGCCTCCTCGAGTGTCGAAGCCGGTTGGTTTTTGACCGTAAGGAACCGGGTGCCGCCGTCGGGAGAGTATTGATAGCGCATGTCCTGCCGGACGGTCATGCGTTTGTTTATCCGGTAAGTATAGTCCTGAAAGATCTCGGCCAGGGCATAAAATCCGGACTCGGCGCGCGTCGCTTCCCGGTATTGACCGGTGAGTCCGGCGCCGAGATTCACGACGTGGCCCTCTTTCTTATAGAGGCGATAGCCGGCGCCGAGATTCTGTTCCCAATTGCGTTTGATGTCCTTGAGGTCGTCCTGGAAGTAGGAAGACAGCGACTGAGCAAATGTGCGTTCTCCTATTTGGCGACGCCATTGGAAGCTCCCGTCATAGCGGTCATTATTGATACGGCCATCTTGTTCGCCATACAGGAGTCGGGCTTTGGCGCGCAGGGAGTCGTCTCCCATTTCTTTTTCGGCGGAGCCGCGGAGGTCGAAGGTTAACAGGTCGCGGCGGCCCTGTTGTTGGCGTAGACCAAATTCGATTTTCCCATTCCAGGTTTCGTTTTTCGGCGCATCGAGAGTTTGGGCTAATTTCTCGGCCGGGCTCGAATCAGATTTTGGGGACGGCTTTCCAGTGGGTTTGGCTTTGGCGGGAGGAGTTTGATCCCTGGAGTCCTGAATCGGGGTAATGCCAACCAAAGACTCTACGGGAGGGTTTTGAAACTCCCGAGAAGGTTCCGAGGCGATGGTGACCGAGGTTTTGGGCACGGTGACCTCTCCAATCGTCGCGTTTTTGAAGATGAAATGAGTCTCGGTTTCTTTGACTAGCTCTCCTGACAGGCGGTCTCCATTGGGAAATCGCAGCACCTGCCGTGGAGGGGAGGAGGCCGCTTCAGCGCCGATTAACGACAATCCGCCGGTCAACAGAATGGTGAGGAGGATGACTTCACGGATTTTTGGGCGCATTATTTTCGAAGCGGCAGAGGGAGAACCAAAGCAAGCGGAGAATCAAGAGTCTCTCGTGTGTAGATCACATTTTTTTCAAATGCTTCCGTTCGATCTAGAATTTTTTGTAAAAAAGCCGTAATAAACGGATGGCTTACGCAATGTTACCTAAAGAAGTAGGTAGTATTTGGCCCGGTTGAGTGGGAATTGCTCTTGAAATTCATTGGCGATTTGATCTTCTCATAGCGTCTGCCCCACTGGGGTGAATATTATAATAATAAAAAACATAGATATGAACGGTATTAAAAATTCCCGCAAGGGCTTCACCCTCGTCGAAATCATGATCGTTGTGGTCATCATTGGTCTCCTCGCTGCTATGGCTATCCCAGCCTTCCAGAAGGTCCGCCAATCCTCCCAGGACAAAGCTGTCTTGAACAACGCTCGTCAGCTCTCCGCTGCTTCTGACCAATACTTCCTCGAGAACGGTGTCTCCACGGTTGCTTCCGCCAACCTCGTTGGTGCTGCTAACTACGTGAAGGCCGTTAACACGGTGGCTAGCGAAACCTACCCAGCGAACTTCACCCAAGGAATCACCATTTCCATCACGGGTATCGCTGGCGTTCGCACCCTTACCTACGCTCCTTAAGGTTATCTTTACTGGATTTAATTTCAAAACCGCCTCTTTCGGGAGGCGGTTTTTTTTCGGCTTGGTCGGCAAGGCCGGTCGTTAAAGTCTGCCGGAGAGCAGGCTTTCTTTTTCCTCCGGTTCGGCCCAATTTGTCCACGTTTTAACTCATGATCGATTTGGCTTCTGCGATACGTGATCGTCGATTTGTCGCGCTGATTCTCAGCGGGATCGCCGCGCTGTTGATTGGTTTCGTCCTGATATCCCCGGCTCGTGCGCTGAATGTCATCACTTATGGCGGATACTGGATGATGTTGGTACTTTTCGCCGTTGCGATGTGGACGTGGTGGCGGGGGCTAAAATCGGAGCTGGGGGATTGGCCGCGGGCGTGGAATCACGAGAGAGGCCCCATCGCGCTGATCGCGATATGTTGGGTATTGTTGGTCGTGCATGATCCGTTCGGATTTAAAATCCTGATGGACGAAGCGATGTTGGCGGGCACCGCCATGAGCATGCATTTTGAGAAGATCGCAATCGTGCCGATGCGAGGCCACGATATCCAGGGGGCGTTCGAACTTCTGGGTGGCCAGCTCGATAAACGACCGCTTTTGCAACCGTTCTTGGTTTCCGTGATTCATGACTTTACGGGTTACCGCCCTGAAAACGGATTCGTGCTCAACGCGGGGCTGGCTCTGATTCTGTTGATTATGGTCTATCGTGCGGGGGTGCGTCTGGTGGGGCGGGGAGCCGGTTGTTGCGCGGTGGGATTACTCACCAGTCTGCCGTTGCTGGCGCAAAATGCGACGGGAGGTGGGTTCGAAGTTTTGAACCTGGTGATGATCATGGCGGTTTTCCTCGCCGGCATCCGTTATGCGGAGAAGCGCGACTCCAGGTCGATTGATACGTTGGTGGTCGCCACGGTTTTATTGGCGCTCACCCGCTATGAATCGGTGCTGTTCGTTTTTCCGGTGGCGGGGCTCATCCTTTGGGGATGGTTTCGCGCCGGTCGCCCCGTGCTCGGATGGGTTTCGGCCTTGAGCCCACTGATGTTGATTCCCTATGCGCTGCACAATAAAGTATTCAAGGTGCGTGAATCGTCTTGGGAGATGGCGAGCCTGGGTGATTTTGATACGCCGTTTTCCGTCTCTTACCTCCCGGACAACGTGGCCCATGCGTTGGCCTTCTTTTTTGATACTACGGGTGAACAGTCCAATTCGCTGGTGATTGCCGCGTTGGGGGTGATCGCGGTTCCATTTGTGGTGTTGTTGCTGATTAAACTCGTGGGGCGTCTCGGTAAGGCACGTCCGGTGGAGATAGCGTGGGCTACCATCAGTATCGGGTTTTTGGCCCATACGATGTTGATGATGGTTTATTTTTGGGGACATTTCGATGACCCCGTGATTCGTCGACTGAGTCTCCCTCTGAATCTTTTTATGGTATTGGCCATCGTGGTGGTGACGGCTGAGTTTCCGGGGGCGCGGCGCAAATGGTGGGTCCTAGCGACGTTAATCGGGGTAGGCTTCTTCTCTTACTCGCTTCCCTCGATGGCCCGGCATGACTATTCCCTCGACTACTATGTGGGCCAGGAAACGGCTTGGCGCCGAGAATTTATCGCGGCACATCCCGAAAAGGATTATCTGGTCGTGGACCCCAATTCGATTGAGTGGATCATCCACCAGGTTTCGAGCACGCCGATCAAGCGGGCGGTGGATGACACCGATATCATGCGTTTCAATTGGAGAAACAAGATGTTCGGAGAGTTTTATGTCTTCCAACGCTATCAGATAGACGCGTCCAGTGGTGCGCTTAGTTTGCCGCCGGAATATGATGTGGGTTCGGCCTATACTTTGGAGCCGGTTTGGGAACGTAGATTTACGCCCTTCAATCTTAGCCGGATCAGCCGAATCGTGAACATCGCAGAAGGTGAATCCCGGATTCAGTCGGCCGAACGTTCCACCTTTTCCGAAATGACGCCGGAAGAAATCCAGGCGGCGCGGGAGGCTTACATGGAGAACTTCATCAAGCTGCTGCCTTAACTCGTGAACGCACAGGGATCAGGGGTAGTGAGAATTTGGGACCGCACCGGGGTGCGCGTCACCGCGGTTGGCCTGAGTGGAGTGCTTGCGCTTTATTTGGGTTTCGTGGGCTTGGACGTCGAGTTAGCGGAGCACTTGATCAAGAAATTTGGCTACCATTTTATGGCCTTCACCGTCGTGTGGTGGGGGTGGAGTTTGATCCAATTTTGGCGGAATTCACGGGATCCGAGTTCCGGTTCGACCGGGTTGCGTGAGAAATGGCCGCGTCGGGAGATTGTCAGTGTGGTGGGAGTGACGGCTGTTCTGATGGTCTCCCTACTCGGGATGGAAACATTGCGCAGTAAAGTGCTCTACGACGAATACGTCCTGCAATCCACGGCGTATAATATGCATCATTTCCGCGAGGTGGCGACGATGGTGCGAGGTTATGATCTGTTGGGGAGTTTTGTTTCGACGGATAACTACTTGGATAAGCGTCCGTATTTCTTCCCGTTCCTGGTATCTCTGGTCCATGACCTCGCCGGCTACCGTCCGATCAATGCGTATCTACTCAATGTCTTGCTGATGCCGGTGACCCTTTGGGTTGCTTATTTGCTGGGCCGAAAATGGCACGGGTGGCGAGGCGGCATGGTCGCACTTTGTCTCTTGGGCACATTACCCTTGTTCGGCCAGAATGCCACTGGGTCGGGCATGGAGATTTTGAATATCCTGATGCTGTTAGTCGCGATATTGGTGGGGGGGAATTATTTGCAGAATCCTCAGCGAAACAGTCTGAGTGTGTTCATTCTTTCGGTCGTGCTTTTGGCCCAGTGTCGTTACGAATCCGCGATCTTTGTCGTGTCCGGAGTCATGGTGGTGGTGTTGGGATGGTGGCGTGCTGGCCGGATCGTTTTACCGGGAGCGGGTATTTTCAGTCCGCTGTTGTTGGTGCCGGTGGCACTCCACAATAAGGTCCTTTCCGAATCGCCGATCTTGTGGGAGATGAAGGAGGAT
>CBFHXU010000158.1:0-7131 GCA_965659875.1 uncultured Opitutaceae bacterium | reverse complement strand
CCGCGCTTTTCGTTGGCTGCTCGGCTCCCATGGCACTCCCATTGATGTGCCCGGGGTCTATCGCATCAAACACATCGAAAAGGGACGTTACCATGGGCCGAAGGTTATGAGCCGCGTGCGATCTGAGATCCGCCAAGCCAAAGCCCGATAATTTCGTTTCATTCTCCTCCGTTTCTTCGATTCTTCCCTCACGCCACCATGTCTGATTCCACTCAACCCGTCGACGAACTCTCCACCGGCCAACGCATCGGCCATCGCCTCTCATTTATGTGGCACCGTTTGTTGGGCAAAGACTACGCCATGACGGTGCCCATGTTTGGTCAGCCGGTCACCCTCGTAGTCTCGACCTCGCGGGAATTGCGGCGGGCAGCGGAAGTGTCGTATGAAGGATTTTTTCTGCAGCGGATTCTCTCCAGCCTGAAGCCCGGTGACGTGTTCTTTGATGTTGGGGCGAATATTGGACTGGTGAGTTTGATTGTGACGCGGCAACCGCAGTTTGAGGGCGGGGTGGCTCATGCGTTCGAACCGGAGCCGCGGAACTTGGAGCACATGAAACGAAATGTTTCCGCAAATTCGCTGGATGAGCGGATCCACTCACACGGCATTGCGTTGTCGAAAGAAGAAGGCACCGCGTCTCTCTTTGTCAGGGGTAAAGCGGGCGAGGGTCGGCACTCGTTGGTCTCCGAAAAAGGTTCAACCGGCTCGATCGAAGTGAGGCTCACGACCATGGCATCATTTTGTGGCGAACAAGGTGTTTACCCGTCGGTGGTTAAGATCGATGTGGAAGGGGCCGAAGGCGAAGTGCTCGCGGGAATGGACGAGATGATGAATGAAAATCGCCCCCGGGAACTGTTCATGGAGATCCACAATAAAGGCGGCGAAGATCGTATGCCGGACGACACGTTGATCGATGATTGGCTGGCGGAGCGTAAATACGAACGGATTTGGGAGAAACAACGTGGTCACGGACGGCATCGTCATTATCGGGCTATTGATTAGGATTTATAAGCACCTGACAAATAGTAATATAGGGAATATTTATAGTTAATTTTAAGTTGAGGTAAATTGAGGTTGATTGGGCAGGGGAGAACTCTACGTTTTTCTCTTTTACCTGTATGCAGCCGCACGGCCCCAAGCGCGTTTATACCCCTAAATCCCTCGAATTCTGGTTCAACAAGCTCTCTGACGAGTGGGAATCGAATTTCTCCGAGACTCACCTCGAAGTAGGTCATCGGCTCTACCGCGATGGCGATGTGCGCGAGCTCGAATTAACCGATAGCGATGCGATTGTTCATCATCGGGTGGAGAAACGAGACGAGTATGCGGTGATCGAATGGGAGGGCGACAAGATGTCTGTGCGATCGTCGTCCACCGATCCTGAGGTGGCCCGTTCCTTGGCCGTGGCAGGACTCCATGAGATTGAAGAGTTGGTGGCGGATGAGATTTCCCCCTTGCCGGCTGATCGGCCCAGTGAGCGCGAAGCACCGGTGGAGGAAAAAAAGAACGGATCGAATCCGCCCCTCGATTTGGCGGCGCGACGCAATCGTCGGCCGACTCCACTTTCCGCCCGGGGCGCCACGCGCAAGTTGGTGTTGGTATTCAAGACCCGGGTCACGGGATTGAGCTTTAAGGCGTTCTGGCAGAACCGCGCCAAAAAGCGGGTCGCTGCGCTGGGTGAAGTGGCCCACGCCGATGGCAATGGTCACGTGACCTCGAGCGAACGGGCGAAGCTCATCGGCTTGGCGGCCTACGCCCGTAAGGCCCACTTCCAGTTCAATAACAAGACGGGGGTCTACTTGATGACCAATGTCGCCGAGATTCCGACCTTCTTGCAGGGAACGATGAAGAGCTGGCGACGTTTGTTCACTATCGAGTTGGACAATAATGTCGGAAACCTGGTGAAGGACGCCAAAAAGATTCATGTCGAGGCGGTCGCCGGACGGCGGGAGTCAGCACTTGGTGAGAACGGCGAGGTGGGGCGTGATGGAGGTGCCTTGGACCTGCGCTGGATTTTTAAAGCGGGCGAACAACTGTTGACGGACAAAGAGGTGCGTTCGCTGCTCAAGCGGGGCAAGACCCCGACGATATTGCCGAGTGTGGGCATCGTGGAGTTGCCGACGGATCAGATTCAGGCGATCGAGTCCTGGCGCAAAAATGTGCAAGAGACGCACGGTGAGTCCGAGCTCTCGCCTTATCTGGTTTTTTCACTGTTCCACGACGACCGCTTCAAATTGACCGTCTCTCCCGAGTTACAGGCTTGGCGCGATGATGTGGTCAAACCTGCCGCGGTCGAAGCGGAGTTACCGGAAATCTTACGCCCGTATCAGCGTCGCGGAGTGGAGTGGATGCACCATTTGGCCGACGTGGGATGTCACGGATTATTGGCGGATGAAATGGGCTTGGGCAAAACGCTCCAGGTTATCTCGCTGTTGGCGGCGCGTCCGATTGAAGGGAAACCGAGTCTGGTGGTCTGCCCGGCATCGGTGGTTCCGGTGTGGCGCGAAGAAATTCAGAAGCATTTCCCGGCATTGGAGACGGATATTCTCAAAACCGGCAACGACTTCACGCTGAATGAAAAACCCATCATCTGGCTCGCGAGTTATACTCAGCTGCGAAAGCACCGCGAGCTCTTGCCCAAGATTGAGTTTGGTTACGCGATCTTGGACGAGGGGCAGTTCATTAAGAATCCCGACGCCAAAGTTACCCGGACGACCTATGCGATCCGCTCGCGGCATCGTTTGGTGCTGACCGGCACGCCGTTGGAAAACCGCCAGCTCGATCTCTGGTCCATTTTCCGATTCCTGCTGCCGAGTCTGTTGGGTTCACGTTCAAGTTTTGAGCGGCAGTTAAATGCCGACCGCAGTGGCCATATGGGGCGACTGCGCGCGCAGCTGGCTCCCTTCATTCTGCGACGGTCCAAGAGCGAAGTTGCGACGGAGCTGCCGCAGAAGGTGGAGATGGATCTCCACTGTCCGATGACCGATGTGCAACGTGCCGAGTATGCCCGGATTTGTTCCGAAGGATTGCAGCGGTTGGGCGACGATGTGGGCGCGGCGATTCGGGAGAAGTCCTTTGGGTTCCTTGCGTTGCTCACGCGCTTGCGCCAAGTCTGTTGCGACCCGGACATGCTGCCGTGGAGAGACTCGCCCTTGGCCGATTCGGGCAAAATCGGTCTGCTCATGGAGAAGCTCGCGGAAGTGATCGAGAGTGGCCACAAGGTCGTGATCTTCTCGCAATTCGTGATGTTGCTAGAGCGGGTGAAACTCGCGCTGAGCGAACACTATCCGGATTTGGCTCAATTTGAGCTCACGGGCATGACCCTTGACCGTCAAAAGCCGGTGCAGGAGTTCCAGACCTGTGATGAGCCGGCCGCGATGCTGGTATCTTTGAAGGCGGCCGGCACGGGCATCACGCTTCACGCGGCGGACTATGTTTTTCTCCTCGATCCCTGGTGGAATCCGGCGGTCGAAGCCCAGGCGGTGGACCGGGTTCATCGTATCGGACAGACCAATACGGTGTTCGTTTATCGCATGGTTACCGCCGGCACCATCGAAGAACGTATTCAGGAGCTGAAAGAGTCGAAACGCGACCTGTTTGACAAGTTGGTCGGCGGCCTCGGTGGCGACTTCGATCTGAGCCAGCACTTCTCCTCCCTCCAGGATTTGGTGACCCTCACCAAGGAGACGACGGAGGAGGATTCGGATAGCTCCGACAACGGGAGTTAGACTGTGTCATACATGTATCGGCGTAACTTGAGCGTCACATAGGTTACGCTGCAGTATCGCAGCGGTAACAAGTCAGCGTCACTGTCACATTCCAGTTGTCTGTATGACTCGGCCTGTGACGTGGTCGGCAGCATGTTCAGTTTGTCGCGCCGAGACGGTGTTTATAGTCAAGTTAAAGGGTTAGGACGAGCGCTCGTCCTGCTCATGGTGATGGCACCCCTTTCGTGGGCGCAATCTGAGGGTCAAGGAAGTGTTTCCGGCCGGGTCTTGGATGAAAGTTCAGGTTTCGGTGTCTCGGGAGCCTCGGTGGTGGTTTTGGAAACCGGAGCGGAGACGACCACGGATTTACGGGGTGGGTATTCGATCCGGGGAGTTGCGGCGGGCACAGTCACTTTGGTGCTGACCAAAGATGGTTTCGAGCCGACGACCATCACGGGAGTCAGCATCGCACCGGGGACGAATGAAGTTCTCGATATACCTTTGCCCCCAAGTGGCGGACCGGTGATTCGCATGGACGCATTCACGATCTCGGCTGATATCGTGCAGTCATCCGATATCGGTCTGTTGGTGGAACGTCAAAAAGCGACGACCATCAGCGACGCCATCAGCTCCGATCAACTCAGCAAGCTTGGGGCCAGTGACGCCGCCGAAGCGCTGAGTAAAGTTACGGGGGCGAGTGTGGTGGATGGTAAGTATGTGCTCATCCGTGGTCTCGGTGACCGTTATTCCAACACGCTGATGAACGGAGTATCGGTGCCCAGTGCCGATCCGGACAAACGCGCGGTGCAGATGGACCAATTTCCCGCCGATCTCATCGAGAGCGTGGTGACGACCAAGTCGTTTACTCCCGACCAACCGGGGGCCTTTTCGGGCGGCAGCGTTAACCTCAAGACGAAGCCCTTTCCGGAAAACTCGTTCGTATCGCTGTCTGCCTCCTTGGGTATGAACGATCAAGTGCAGGATGATTCGTTGTTGATTGCCCAAGGAAATGCCGGCGGTTCACCCGGCATAGCACAAACGGTTCCCAATCGGACTAGGGCAGAAATTGACGCGGAGTTTTTTGGTGATTATGGACCCGCTGAAGCGATCGATGTCGCCAGCAGGGCATTTGACCCCTTGACGAGTTTATACCCGCAACAAGATGAAGGGGAGTGGAACACGGGAATCAGTTTTGCGGCTGGTCATCGGATTGAATTTGGGGACGAAGGCCTCGTAGGGGTGACCGCCAGCTTCAACTCGAGCCGCTCGTCCAGCGCTTACACCGGTGGCGAAGCCGGTCGATTCAGTGGCACCGCCGATGCTCCCAATGCGGATTTAATTTTTACGACCAACGAGGATCTCCTCAGTTTCGGTCGAACCGATGTGCCCGCTGATACGCCTGAGTTTGGTGTCACTTCGGGCACTCGGAGTCGTTCTCAAGGTGGGCTCATCAAATTGGCGGTGCGACCCAACGTGGACCATGAGGTAAGTCTCGACCTCATCTACAACGAGAGCACCGACGACAACGTGCGCCGAGGGGTCGGCGAGGAGCGGTTCAATTATGAAGGGGCGATTTATGAAGTATACGACATATTGCGCACCGAACGCACGGTCAGCTCGGCTCAATTGGCGGGCAAAAGCCTCTTTGTAGGTCTCAATGAACTCGAGGTGGAGTGGCGCCTATCGCAGTCGGAGAGCACCCAGGATCAGCCCGACTACCGCACGATGGCCGCCGTTTACGATGTGGATGGCCGCGAGGTCAATGCCACGGGCGTGCAACCCAACCGCTATTTTCGCGAGTTGGACGAAGAAGCTTTGGAAGGTGGCGTGGACTTCACTTTGCCTCTATGGATCAATGAGCGTGAGCATCGGCTCAAGTTTGGTGGCATGGCGTCGGAAAACGAGCGCGACTACACTGAAGAGCGCTTTCAGTATTTTAACGTCCCGCGTAACCGGGAAGAGCTGGTCACCTTTCCCGGTGCAGTGGGAATCATTGAACGCAGCGCCAATGAGGTCATTTTTGGCAACACCATCAGTCGTCTGTTGGAACCCAACCAGTATGCCGCCTCGCAGGACATCGCGGCACTTTATGCGATGCTCGATTACCATTGGAGTGACCGCTGGCGCTCCGTATTCGGTGCTCGTTATGAGAGCACCAAGATGGTCGCCACTCCGGTGGAGGTGTCAGGCCTGAACCCGCGGGTTGGAGAGGTCGATGAATCGTCAGTCCTCCCGGCGTTCAACCTGACGTTCGCTCAAAATGCCAAGACGAACTGGCGCTTCGCGTATGGCCGCACGATTGCGCGGCCGACCTACAAAGAGCTGACGGATATCCGTTATGAGGACGTCTTCACCAATGACGTTTATGTGGGCAACCCCGACATCGAACTGACGGAAATCGATAATCTGGATCTGCGCTGGGAATGGTTTCCGGCCAAGGGTGAAACGGTGGCGGTGAGCGCCTTTTATAAGGACATGGACAATCCCATCGAAGTATTGTTCGCGCCTGGCGTGGGTTCGATCCAACCCCAAAACGTCGACTCCGGCGAGGTCTACGGCATCGAGATGGAGTTTCGCCGCAACCTGGGATTCATTTCCGAGGCTTGGGAGCGTTGGTCGGTGGGAGGCAATTTTACCTTTATTGAGTCTGAGGTCACCATCCCGGACGCCGAGTATGTGTTATTACAGGCGGCCGATCCCAATGCCTCCCGGACCCGGGAACTGCTCGGACAGTCCCCGTATGTTTTCAACGCCGATGTGAACTACACCCGAGATGATTGGGGCACATCTGCGACCTTGTCTTACAACGTGGTCGGGGAGCGGCTGGACCTCGTGGTGTTTGGTCCCTTACCCGACGTATATGAACAGCCGGCACCGGATCTGACCTTTGTCCTGACGCAGAAACTCGGGCGCAACTGGCGACTGAAATTTGCGGCCAAGAACCTCATCAATCCCGACCGGGAGAAAACCATCTCTATCCCGAATGGCGATGACCTGATCTACAGCCGTTACACCACCGGGCGGACCTTCAGCTTATCGGCTACCTATTTGTTCGAGTGATCCAATTTCCCTCCAACGTGTTAGTAAAAAATAAACACCTAAAAATACACACCCAAATGAAACTGAGAAACATGCTCGCAGCGATCGTTGCTTCCGCTGCTGCTACCCTCCAAGCCGCTACGGTTAACGTCAGTGGCTCCCTAACGGCCGACACCACCTGGGTGGCGGAAAACGAATACATACTGAGCGGTTACGTCTTTGTAGCCGGCGGTGCCACGCTCACCATCGAGCCCGGCACCGTGATCAAAGGCGAGGTCAGCACCGGCGCAGGTGCGGCTGCCCTCGTCATCTCGGCGGGATCCAAGATCATGGCGGAAGGCACGGCCGACAAGCCGATCATCTTCACTTCGGAACTCGACCCGCTCGA
>CBFHXU010000157.1:0-7132 GCA_965659875.1 uncultured Opitutaceae bacterium | reverse complement strand
TGTTTTTTTCTTAATTCTAATAATAAAAAAACACGACCTGACCCCCTTCTATTACACCGCCTATTCGAGTTTGCCGTCGGCGGTGATGCGGGCGACGGAGTAATGGGGATCGTCTTCCATGACCTCGACCTTCACCAGCGTGCCAGCCCGTTCGAGGAGGATCCGGCAATCGCTCGAAAGATGACGGAGATGGAGCGTTTTGCCCGCTTTGCGGTAGCGTTCGGCCAAAGCATTGATCGCTTCCAAACCGGACAGGTCACACACACGGGTGTCCCGACAATCGATGACTACGTTATCAGGATCTTCACGCGGTTTGAATTGTTCGGCGAACTCCCGCACGGAACCAAAATAGAGTAATCCACTCATCAGATAAGTGCGTTGCTCGTGGGTATCTTCGGTGATGATCAGGCGAACGTGTTGGGCGCTCTTCCACGCAAACACGAGGGCCGATACCAGCACACCAACCAACACCGCGATCGCGAGATCCGCGTAGACGGTAACACCCGTAACAATCGCGATCACCAAAAGATCGCTCTTTGGCACCTTGCCGATGGTCTCGAAGGTAGCCCATTCGAATGTGCCAATCACTACCATGAACATAACGCCGGTGAGTGCTGCGATCGGGATATTATCAATAAACGGCGCCCCCACCAAAATGAACGCGAGCAGCCCAAGCGCCGCGACAATGCCAGACGTTCGGCCGCGGCCACCTGATCGGATGTTGATCAAACTTTGGCCAATCATCGCGCAACCGCCCATACCTTGGAAGAAGCCCGTCACGATGTTTGCCGCACCCTGGGCAAGAGCCTCACGGTTACCTTGTCCCCGAGTCTCAGTGATCTCGTCGATCAACTGCAGCGTCATAAGAGATTCGATCAAGCCGACCGCCGCCAAGATGACCGCGTAGGGAAAGATAAACGAGAGCGTCTCCATATCAAATGGCACATGCGGCATATGGATCTGGGGGAGACTGCCCTGCACGGAGGCGAGATCTCCCACGACCTGCGTGTTGACGCCCAGAAAAGCGATTCCGGCCACCACTAAAATTGCCGCCAGAGAAGACGGAACAGCCTTGGTGAATTTCGGCAGAAAGTGAATGATCGCCATCGTGAGCACCACCAGCCCGAGCATAACCCACAGGGCCGACCCGCTCAACCAGCCGCCAACTTCAGCTCCACTCCGCTCTTTGAACATATCGACCTGAGCTAAAAAAATCACGATCGCGAGGCCGTTGACGAATCCCATCATCACCGGATGAGGCACGAGGCGAATCAGGCGACCTAATTTGAGCAAACCTACAACCACCTGGATGAGGCCCATCAAAATTACCGTGGCGAAGAGATATTCGAGTCCCGCTCCATCGCCTCCGCGGGCATTTCCTTCCTGCACCAATGCTACCATCACAACCGCTAAAGCACCTGTTGCACCCGAGATCATGCCGGGGCGACCACCAAAGACCGCTGTGATCAGTCCAATGAAAAAGGCCGCATAAAGGCCGACCAACGGAGGCACGCCAGCCACAAAAGCGAAGGCAATGGCTTCTGGCACCAAGGCGAGAGCAACAGTGAGGCCCGACAAGATGTCGTCCTTATAATTGCCGCGTTTCTTTACGAAGAGATCGAACATGAGATGAAGATTGGAACTAACAGGGGACCAACAATGGGGCTGTCGTCGGACCAAAAAGAAAGGCGTCAACGCAGGGTCGACGCCTTACAAAATACGGAATCTGAACAGAAATGAGGGTAACCAAGCCGCCTGAAAGCGGAAGGCGGACGAAGACGGCCTTCTCAGCTTCTGGCAACTCCTTAATCGGTCGGTGCCCCGGCTCACCTCAAATCCACCCTCGAGACCCTCGAGGATGTCAATATCGACCAGAACTGAGGAGATCTCGGTGTTATCCTCTATCCGTTTGTTTCCCGATCTTCCCACGGAGCGGGCAAAAGCCGCCGTTTTTCGCCTTCAGTTTCGGTCTTCTCGAGATAACGCAGTAGGTGCAGGTCGCGCATATGGCAGGACTGGACTTCCAATAAACAGCCATAATCGTTCTAAATTCAATATTTATGCCGATTTCGGACAAAAATCACCCTAAATAGAATAAAATAGAGTGATTTTTCGGCTTTTGGCATCTTTCTCCTATTCGATCTCAGGCATCAGGGTTCACTAATTGCGGAACAATAAGTGGCCAAAAGTTCTATGAATTCTGCCCTTTGTTACCTAATAACGGCCATTTCAGCACAATTAGTAGCCAAATACCCAAAAATCAAAAGAGAACAGTATTTCCGATCTCTCAAAATTGACCTATCAGAGGCCTAACAGAGGGGGTCAGGTCGTGTTTAGTTAGTTCATTATTAGAACTCGAGGTGCTACGTTCAACTCACTCGCCTGCTGAAACTATAAATTAATTATGAAATCACGACCTGACCCCTTATGTAAAGAGGCTAGATTGAAGACTAGGTAGATGACGGCTACGGCCAGGATGCAGGCGTTGGCTAGGGAGGTGTAGGATTGGATGATTTTTTCCCGGGGCCAGCCCCAACCTTGGTGGAGTTTGTTCATGTCACCACTTTCGTCGTCTCCGCCGTGGATCATCGAGCCCCAGGGAATATCTTCCCGGCCGGCGGCGATCTCCTGCCACATGTGATACGATTCCAGAAAACACCCCGCCCCGACAAAGAGAAAGAGATAGCGGCAGGTTCCCCAGCGGAATTTTTCGGGCAAATTGAGGAAAAAGGCCCCAACCATCAACGCACTGAGGTAAAACTCACCGCCCACACCACCAAAATCATTCCACATCTCAGTGCGCCAGTCGGGCACTTTCCAGGTCATCCACCATTGGGCAGCCGCGATCACGGGCGCCAAGACCAGTGGCCACACTCGGCGTTCTTTCCAGCCCGCCACGAAGAATACGCTGAGAAGGAAAAGAATCCCCCAATAGACAAAGGTCTCTTTGGTGGGAGAGATCGTGGTCCATCCCAACGGCAATGGCAGCGCTTTGTAGCCACTCATCCAAGCGACCGTCGCGTGGCCAAACTCGTGGATCCAAATATAGAATGCCTGCAGGAAAAACTTCAGCGGGGTAGCATTGATCAGCCAAGCCAGCCCGACAACCAGCGGCACCGCCAAAAAATTCACCCACGGACTTTGGAAACTTCGGGGGTCCCACACCGACGGAGCGGGCTCCAGCAGCAATTCCTCTTCCTGCAGTCGGGCTTCTTTAATTTCGTCGCTTTTCTCCCGCGCAGATTCGGATCGCTCACGAGCTTCGGCCTGCTCCCGCGCTTGGATAACCGGGCGCACAGCCGCAAAAGAATCCTTAAGCTCTTCAACTTCATCCAGATCCCCCCGCTGCCGAGCCGCAAAGGCCAACTTCATATGAGCCCGTTCCAAATCAGTGGAAGATACGCCAGGCCCGACGCCCAAGTGCGTGAGGTGGTTTTGGAATTCGTGAGCGTCCATAGGGGTAGCCGAGATCTCACACCTGTAGACACTGCGTGGCAATGACCAGCTGCCACCAAACGAGGCCCCTCCTTAACCGTGCTCAAGGTTGAGCGGGGTGACGCTCGGCTTCTACCGAATCAAGGCACACATTCTCCTCCGCCCATGATATGTTTACGCCCCCTCACCCTTCTCCTCATGACCACTTTCACCCTCGGCGCCGCCCATTCCGATCATGCGACCTCACCAGTAGGTGCATTCCAATTTCATGGTGATATCGGCGACCCAGCGATAATTGGCTCCAGCCACTACGATGCCAATGCCCAGACTTATACGCTCTCGGCGGCCGGCAAAAATCTCTGGGAAGCAGAAGACGAATTTCAATTCGCTTGGAACGAAATGGAGGGCGATTTCATTCTGCGCGCTCGCTTTGATTTCGTCGGCGAAGGCGTCGATCCTCACCGAAAGGCCGGATGGATGGTGCGGTCCGATCTTGATACCGGTTCCGTCTACGCCGATGGGTGTGTGCACGGTGACGGTCTCACCTCCCTGCAATACCGCAGGGAGAAGGACGGCGAAACCTCGCAGGTGATTTTGGAGAACCTCCTCAACGGCACCGTGCCCGACGTGATTCAATTCGAACGACGCGGCGACATCCTCATTTTTTCCGCCGCACGGTATGGTGAACCCTTAAAATCCGTCGAGCTCTCCACGCTCGATCTCCCTGACCGGGTCCACGTCGGTCTATTCCTTTGTTCGCACCGGGAGGATGTCGTCGAGCAGGCAATCTTCCGCGACGTGCGCATCATCAAACCGGCTGCTCCCGACTTCCAGCCGTATCGGGACTACATTGGCTCGACCATGGAAATCCTCGAGGTGTTTTCCGGAGAACTCACATCGATCCATTCCAGCGACGAGCCATTTGAGGCACCCAATTGGACGACCGACGGCCAAACGCTGATCATGAACATCTCGGGCAATGGCGCCGCCAAGGGCGTCTTGCGCACGTTCGATCTCGCTACCCGCCGCCTCAAAACGCTCAACACCGGACCACGGGTGCAAAACAACAACGACCATGTGCTCACATTCGACGGCTCGATGCTCGCGATTTCCAATCATACCGGTCCCAACCGTAAGTCCACCATCTTCACACTGCCCGTTACCGGCTCCGACGAACCCACCCAGATTACGGATCCAGCCTGGGGCGACTCCTACCTGCACGGCTGGTCGCCCGATGCGAAGTGGATCGTCTACACCGCCAATCGCAAGAACCAGTGGGACATCTACAAGGTCAACGTCGACACCAAGCAGGAGGTTCAGCTCACGGACAATGACGTCCTTGACGACGGACCCGAGTATTCCCCCGACGGCAAGTGGATCTACTTCAACTCCACCCGCACCGGACTCATGCAAATCTGGCGCATGCGGCCTGACGGTTCGGACCAGCAACAGGTGTTTGCGGACAAATACCAGAACTGGTTTCCGCACATCTCTCCCGACGGCAAATGGATGACTGTAATATCCTACGATGCCGACATCGTCGATGCCACGGATCACCCTTACTACAAACATGTAACGATCCGTCTCGTGCCGACGGATGGCAGTGCGCCCCCTCGAATCATCGCTTACGTCTACGGCGGCCAGGGCACGATCAACGTGCCTTCCTGGTCGCCCGACAGTCGGCGGATCGCATTCGTCAGTAATTCTGATTGACCGTCGGCCTCGCGAGGTGCGGGCGTCGCGCCAGGCCCGGCGCCGTCGTGCCACGAAACAACCAAATGGGCGGGAGTGGCGGGTCCGCCACATAGCGTATTGTAAATGCAATTCGCCAACCTAGATTGAGGCCCGTCGCTCTGCGCACCCGCGCGGTCACTCCCCCAACTCCATTCATGCCTTTGGATTTCACGGCAAAATTCCCGCGTCCATCTATATGGCTTGTTGCCGGTGTTTTCGCCATGCACTCAAGCGCTCAGGTGGGCGAGGTGTTAAAAGTCGAATTTGACGACTTCAGTGGGTCAAGGACGCTGGAGTGGAACGACATGGCGGAAGATCAGTGGGGCAGCATCTACGTCGCGGTCGATCGGGACATCGTTTACTCGCGCGGAGGGCAATGGATGCCGATGCCCGAACGGACCTTCGAACAACGCGCGATAAATTTGATGATCGATGAACTCGATCGATTGTGGGTGGGAACTCCCGGCGATGTCGGTTTCTATCAACTATCGCCCGACGCTGATCCCGCCTGGGTTTCCGTACGTGACTACTTCGATCACCCCGAAGGGCGCAATCATTGGCAGCCACACCTGTATGATCCCGAGACCCAATGTGTCTATTTTTCCGGTTTCGGTCGAGTAGTCGCCTGGCATATCGAAGGACCGCTCAGAGAATGGGAAGTGCGAGGGGGGGTGTACGCGATCACCAAGACTACCGAAGGGGTGCTCGCCATCACCAACCTACCCCGGTTCCTGCGACTACTACCCGATGAAACCACCGAGCTTGCCGTCCGCGCCCGGCCGCGAACGCCCTCGGCTCCGCCTTTGAATGGCTGGGCGCAAACTCCCGACGGCGCCGTGCTCCTGGCAACGGAACGTGGCGTGTATATTTTACAGGGGGACAGGCCACTGCTGCTGCCTTTGCAAGGCGAGGGCATCGAAGAAGATCCAGCCACGCGTTTCATCGCTCCCCTCCCCGACGGCGGCTACCTCATCCTCCTACGACAGCCCAATCTTCTGCTCGAAACAGATGCCAGCGGCAAAGTCCGCTACACCCGCCAAGCTCAAACCAATCCCCTCCATACCCACCCCGAACTTGTGATGCAGGATTCGCAGGGGGCGTTATGGATCGGTGACGGAGTAGGATTACACCGCTTGTCGCTCGATACGCCGATCAGTGTATTCGGCCTTTCCCAATCGATCTCAGGTATCATCTCGGCAATCACCGAGCACGACGGCCGCATCTACGTTACCACTTCCGCCGGTTTGTTTGGGTCGGAAAACAATCTGGGAGAGAAATCATTCCGCCGCATCGGACAAATCACCGACTGCGGGAATCCCGTTTCCACACCCGAAGGATTGATTCTCTGTTCCTCCGAAGGTCTGGTTCGGGTCGTCGGTGATGAAGTTGAGGTTTTGGGCCGCGGCCAAGTGCGACGATTCGAGATCGTCGACGGAGAAACTCCGCGGCTCTACGCTCCTCGGCGCGAAGGATTTCGCATCTTGATCGGTTCCGCCGACAATCGCGTTTTCGAATGGGTTGATGTGATCAAAAAGTTTACGGAAGTGCGCGACGCCGAATGGGGCCGAAACGTTTTTGCCGGTGGACTGGCCAGCACCGAGACCGTTCGCATCAAGGAAGAGGCTTGGGGCGCCTACGCGCTCAATTTAAACCGCTTCGGCCGTATTCGATCCGAAGGATTCGAACTCGGTCTGCAACGGCTCGGCGGCGTCCGCGGCGCCCGGGCGGCAACTTGGCTCCGGGACTCGACGGGCAAGGAATGGTTCGGCTCCCGTTCGGGGATCATCCGAGTTGATACCGACGCTCCCATTATTGCTCCAACCATTCCCACCCCACTTGTTCGACAAACGTTCAACCTCGCCAACCAAAGTTCAATCAATCTGGCCGGTGCCGCCCTCTCTCCGGAGACGCGCTCAATTCGGATTCAATACGAGCTGCCCGATTTTTCCTTCGGCGACTAAGT